>JANMTV010000033.1:0-14974 GCA_031390905.1 Ilumatobacteraceae bacterium
CGAGGTTGAACTCGCGCTCCAGTCGCTCCTTGACGATCTCCATGTGCAGCAGGCCGAGGAACCCGCATCGGAACCCGAACCCCAACGCGCCGGATGACTCGGGGCTGTAGCTGATGGACGCATCGTTCAGCTTCAGCTTCTCGAGACTCTCGCGCAGCAGTTCGAAGTCGTCGCCATCGATCGGGAACAGACCGGAGAACACCATCGGCTTCGGGTCGCGATACCCAGCCAGCGCCTCGGTCGCGCCGTGGATCGCTGTGGTCACGGTCTCACCCGACCTGGCATCCCCGACACCCTTGATGCCGGCGATCAGATATCCGACCTCGCCGGGACCTAACTCGGCGACCGGTGTTGGTACCGGTAGACGGGCACCGACCTCGATCGCGTCGTGCGTCGCCTTGGCTTGCATGAATTCCAGACGTGAATTGGCGGTCATGCGACCGTTCATCACCCGCACCGACGACACGACGCCGCGATATTGGTCGAACTGGGAGTCGAAGATCAGCGCTTGCAACGGAGCGTCGGGATCGCCGACCGGCGCAGGAATCCGGGCGGCGATCGCATCGAGCAACTCAGGCACGCCTTCGCCAGTCTTGGCGGAGATTTTCAAGATGTCTTCGGCAGGGATACCAAGCACGTTCTCGATCTCCATCGCATACCGATCGGGGTCGGCCGCCGGCAAGTCGATTTTGTTGAGGCAGGCAACAATCTCGAGATTGTGTTCGAGCGCCAAATAGCAGTTCGCCAGCGTTTGTGCCTCGATTCCTTGGGCGGCGTCGACCACCAGGACGACGCCCTCACACGCCGCCAGCGAGCGGCTGACCTCGTATCCGAAGTCGACATGACCTGGCGTGTCGATCAGGTGGAAGACAAACCCCTTCCACTCGACCCGCACGTTCTGAGCCTTGATCGTGATCCCGCGCTCGCGCTCGATGTCCATCGAGTCGAGATACTGGGCCCGCATGTCACGGATCTGCACGGCACCGGTAATCTCCAAGATGCGATCGGACAGCGTCGACTTGCCATGGTCGATGTGCGCGATGATCGAAAAGTTACGAATGCGGGAGAGCTCCATGGCCGACCCAACGCTACCGGCGTTGGGGTTCGTGACCTGACGCCGATAGCCTCAGTGCGCTGCTCGGTGGGCGTCCACCGAGCAAACGATCGAAGCACACACCGAAAGTCTTAGGGGCCCACACCGTGGCGAATATCAAGAGCCAAAAGAAGCGCAACATCACCAACCTCAAGGCAGCCGAGCGGAATAAGACCGTCCGCAGCGAGCTCAAGACGCGTCTCAAGAACGCCGTCAAGACGATCGGCACCGATGGCAACGAAGACGTCGTGCGGGCAGCCATCAAGCGGATCGATCAGGCTGCCGCAAACGGTGTGATTCACAAGAACACAGCTGCTCGCCGAAAGAGCCGTCTGATGAAGAAGGTCAACGCCGCCAGCTGAGCCCAGCGCCAGGCGTGAAGCTCCTATCGCGGGCGGGGGTTTGCAGTCGGTCCGAGGCGGCTCAAGCGGGCGACGAGCACTTCCATCACCATTTCGGGTGAGAGATCTGTATCGCCGCGCAGATCGAGATCGGCTTTGGCGAGTAACCCCACCGCCTTACGGATCCCCGTGCCTCCGAGCCTGCGATAATTCCCGAGCGCCTTCTTGGCAGGAAAGCCGGATTTGATCCCGATCGCAGCTGCCGCCTCATCTTCGCTGCGTGCATCAACCCCGTCGAGCCGAGCCAGCTTGCCGTAATGACCATGCAGGATCGCCATGATCTGCAATGGGTGGCGTTCACCGGCGTTGATCATCCGCCCCATCAACGTCAATGCCTTTGCGGTCTGACCGGAATCGATCGCATCGGTGAAGTCCCACGGGGGAACGCCGCCGGCCTCGCCGAGGAACGGCTCGACGTCGGCAACCGAAATCCGCTGACCCTCACCGTATGTTGACCTGACGACCCCAAGAATCCCATCCAGCCGCCCGACGTCTTCGCCGAGTTGTTCGGCAATCCGGGCGGCAGCAGGGCCATCGAGCCTCACGCCACGCTCCTCGGCCTGGGTCCTCACCCACGCTTGACGGTCGGCGGGGCGACTCGGCGGATTCGTATTGACGGTATGACCACCCGTTCCAACGACTGCGTCGGTGAGCTTCTTCGGAAGCCGTCCGCCGCCGGCGACCATCACGAGATCGGTCGAATCGAGCGGCGAAGCCAGATAGCCGAGCAGCGGTAACAGTTCTTCGGGGCTGAACCGACCGAGATTGCGAGCTACGACGATTCGCTTGTCGGTCAGGAAGGGCATCGTCTGGGCGGCGTCGACCACCATCCTCAGCTCATATTCGTCGCCGTCGAACTCATCGACCATCAGGCTTCGCTCGCCATCGCCGACGAGCAGATGCACAAGATCAAGTGCTTTGGTGCGCAGGATCGATTCGTCCTCACCGGTCAACAAATGCACACTCATCTCGGTCCCTGTTCATAGCAGCGATCACGCCGACTGTGACAACGAGAACACACCAACCGACCCAAGTTGCCGTTCCTCCGGGCTCGATCCGCTCACCGAGTACGGCGACTGTGTCAACCCAACGCACCCCGACTCGGCAAGGAAACATCACAACCGGCGCCAGCGGCGGGGCCGCACCGGCGACCAAGCCAGCAGGCAGGCCGTACAGCATCACGAATCCAGCTACCGGAACCGCCAGCACGTTGGCCGGGATACTGACGAGCGGGAGTCGACCGAACACCATCAGGCTGGGTATCACCACGCCGACCTGTGCACCCAACGTGATTCCGAGTGGCATCGCCAACAGGCCGAGTCGACGCAGCCGGTGAGCGAGCCACGGACCGACCGTGCTCACCCCGGCAGTCGCCCCGACGGACAACCAAAATCCGACGGATTGCACGAGCAGCGGATCAATCAGCAACAGCCCAGCAACGGCGATCCCGAGCAGACGAGCCGGTGTCCGTTCACGTCCGAACACAAACGCCGTGGCGGAGATCGCCGCCATCGTCCCTGCTCGTACGATCGACGGTTCGAACCGCGTCAGGCTGACGAACCAGGCCACCAAACCGACCGTGGCTGCCCATCTCCCCCAAGGTCGCAGACACTTCAAGACTGGCCCGGCTGCTGCCAACACAAACCCGACGTTCTGGCCGGACACGGCCGTCAAATGGGAGAGTCCGCTGGCCCGAAATCGGTCGATCATCGTGCGCGGCTGGTCGCGATCGTCTCCGACTACGAGTCCGCGAAACAGCGCTCCGTCGTCGGCCGGAAGTTCGGCGGCACCCCGTTCGATCGCCGCTCGAACCCGGTTTGACGCCCGGTCGAGCGGCCCACCACCGGCAACATCGCTGACCCATTCCAGCCTGAATTCACCGACGATGTGCTGCCACGCGACACGATCGAGGCGCTGTGGCTGGAGTGCAATCCGATCACCGTGTAGCCGCACAAACTCCCCAGCCCGCCATTCGGCCACCCGCAGCCGGATCGCCCGGCCGCGGGCCCAAAGCTCGAATCGTTCAGTGTCGATCTCGAGCAAGATTCGAGTTGCGCGATCGAACGGTTTTGGGTCGTCGATCAACCGCGCCCATCCTTCGTATGAGCCGAGATGCCGCGGTGAGAGGCCACCCCACGCGGACCCCGCCCTCCACGCCGCGAATTCGCTGATCACCAACAAGACGACCAACACCCGCGCACGACTCGGGTCCGACCTACTCACGAACGGCCAAAGAGATGCTGCTACGACGCCCGCCAATCGCCAATCTGCGGTCCAGCAACCGACCGCCGCTACGAACGCGACTGCGGCGATCGTGCCGTCGGAGAGAGGATGCTGCCAATGCATGGCCCTCGCCCCGTAGGCTCGACGGATCGAAACGACCACGCGCCATGCCGCACCGGGCCCGCTCATCGCCGGGCCGCGCTGGTATCGAACCCGCATCCGAATCGTAGGGCCGTTGCTCGGTATGATTCCTCCGCTAGTAATGGGCGGGGTGGCGTGGACCGCGCTGAAGACGAGCGACGGACGTCTGAGTGGGATTCTCGGTCTGTTCGGTGGCGTCTCGGCCGCACCGGGATTACTGGTCGTCGGCGCTCCATTTGGCGACGAGTCGCAGTATCCGATGGCGGTGCTTGCCAGTATTCCGCTCTGGCTGGTGATCGGGTTTCTGGCATCCCGCCGGGCAACCCGGTCGATTGTCGCATCGTGGCGCGACTACTGGCTCCAGCTGACGTGGTTGACAGTTGGCGTGATTGCCGGTTCGGTGGCTGCGCTCGTCGCCGCTGCGTCGATCCTCGGCGAGTCGCTCGTCTAGTCATCCCGTCACCAGCTCACACAGTGACCAGGTCACGTAACGCGTCGAGTTTGGCCGGGCCGATTCCTGGGACTCGATCGAGGTCGTCGACCGAGGCGAACGGTCCGTTTCGATCCCTGTCCCCGACGATCGCTGCTGCCGTTGCCGGCCCGACGCCGGGAAGCGTGTCGAACTCGGCAGCGTCGGCTCTGTTGAGGTCGACCGGACCGGCAGGCGTCGACGATTCGCCAACCGGCACCCCAGACGGGACAGCGTAGGGGTCAACCTCGCCGACCACCGGGACGTATACGCGTTGTCCGTCGGAAAGGGGCTGCGCCAGGTTGAGCCCGTTCAAGTCGGCTCCGGGCGAAGGCCCTCCAGCGATCTCGATCGCAGCATCCACCCTCGCCGCCGGATCGAGTTCGTACACACCTGGTCGGATCACGGCACCGGCGACATGCACGACCACTCGACCGGATTCGGCGGGGTCAGCGCTCACGGGAACGGGAGGTTGCAGCGTCGGGTCAGGTGCCGACAATGCCGGCCCGGACGCAAGTGGCAAACCCGTCTCGGTAGCCGGGAGCGGCGACCGGACCAGCCAAAGGGCGCCGACAACGACGATCAAGACCGAGACGGCAGCGGCGACCAACCGGCCGGCTCCAAACCAGTGCAGCCATGCCGAACATCGATCGGTCAGCCGACGTGGCGGACTCGGGCGAGGTGGGAGTTCCGACATCGACTACCTCCGTGGATAGCGCCGCGAGGCGCCTGTGCAAACATCGGAGGAAGTCGGAAACACCACACTAGCGGCACAGCGGCCGCTTGCGGATCAAAACAGTCGGGCGGTGAGCTGTTTGCGGAACTGCGCGGTGCGTTGGTCGTGGGGACCCATCAATTCGAGGATGTCGACGAACTGTTGACGAGCGTCTTCGTCAGTTTTGACACGGTCGAGCAACGACATCAATGTCTCGTCGTGATCGTCGTCCGGCACGAGTCCGACCCGAGCCAGGGCGGCGACCCGGCGGGTCCGATCTGACTCAGGGATTCGGGCCAGCAATGCCAACGCTCCCTCCGCATCACCCTGCTCGACGAGCAGTTCGGCGAGTGCCAAGACCGCATCCTCATTGCCGGGCTCGATCTCCAGCACGGACCGGAGGCTGTCGGCGTCACCGCGTGCGACCAGTTCGGCGATCAGGTCTTCTTGCTCCGTCGGCAACAGCCGCTCGACGAACTGATTGGCCTCGTGTTCGCCAATCGCGCCCACGAACCCGTCGATGACCTGGCCGCTATCGAATGCAAACACGGCCGGAATCGACTGAACCTTGAAGGCTTGTGCGATCCCGGGATTCTCGTCGATGTTGACTTTTGCGAGCACCACTTTGCCGTTGGTCTGATCGATCGCACGTTCCAAAATAGGCCCAAGCGTTTTGCAGGGTTGGCACCACGGTGCCCACAAGTCGACCACAACCACGGCGGTCGTCGAGCGGTCGATCACATCAGTTTGAAACGTCGCATCAGTCACGTCGGTGGCCATCTGTCGCACGCTATCGAGAGTGCCTGCGGTTACCCTTCGAGCAGTGAACAACGACGACAGCCTCCGATGGTTGGCCCCCCGGCCGGACCTCAAGGCGCCTGTGCTCATAGTCATGCTCACCGGGTGGATCGATGCCGGGGGCGCAGCGCAGGCGACAGCCATGGCCATCGACGAGGAATCTGAGGCGACACTGCTCGCCGAGTTCGATGATGATGTCTACGTCGACTTCCGGGCGCGTCGACCGATCATGGAGTTACGAGAAGGCCTCAACACGACACTCCAGTGGGAGCGGATTCGGCTGTCAGTCGGGCGCGATCAGACCGGTCGCGACGTCCTGCTCCTCACTGGACCAGAGCCCGATATGGCGTGGCACCGTTTCACGCGGGTAGTCGGACACCTGGCGAGCGATCTCGGGGTGTCATCGATGGCCCATATCGGTGCGTATCCGTTTGCCGTACCTCATACCCGCCCTGCTCGGGTTTCGGTCAGCAGTCCGTCCCAGGATGTGCTGGCCCGGGTTCCCTTCCTGCGAAGCTCGATTGACGTGCCGGCTGGTGTCGCTGCCTCGTTGGAGCACGAGATGCACGCTCGCGGCATCCCCTCGTTGGGGATCTGGGCCCAGGTGCCGCACTACATCGCAGCTATGTCGTATCCGGCGGCCAGTGCGGCGCTACTCGATGGGTTGCGGGAGGCAACCGGGATCGTGATCGACGCTGCCACGCTCCGCCAAGAAGTAACGATCCAAGGTCAGCGGGTCGACGCGATGGTTGCCGGTAACGACGACCACGTTCGAATGGTTTCGAATCTCGAGGAGTTGTACGACAGCACCGACGGCCAGGTCGATATCGAAATCGCCGGTCCGACACTCGAGTTGCGAACGGCTGACGAGCTCGGAGCCGAGGTCGAAGAGTTCCTCCGCGACCAGGAGTAGCCGTGGGTCTCGTTGGCCAGGTCTTGTTGGCCGGTGTCAGTAATCGGCCAAGTCAGCCACAACGTTGCCGGTATCGAGGGCATGCAGCGCGCTCGCATCGCCGCCCAACGCTTCGATCACCGTGACGAAGTTGAACCGCATCAGGGCGAGCCACGAATGATCTGCATCACCCGGTTCCCCCGGCAGGTCGTCGTCTCGCAGGTCGTCCGAGTAGGTGATTCCAGTCTCGGCCGCGAGCTGTGCCAACACCGGGGACGGAAAGACTTCGCTGCCAAAGATCACAGGCACGCCGGTTGCTCGAATTTGCTCGATCAATCCCGCAATCTCGCGGGGAGAGGGCTCGTCGAACGATGACGGCTGAACTGCTCCGAGTACGGTCCATCCATACTCGGCGGCGAAGTAGGCGTACGCATCGTGGTACGTCAGCAGCATCCGCTTCGACGCCGGGATCGTTGCTGTTGCCGTTCTGATCGCAACGTCCAACTCGTCGACCCGGGCGGTGAAGTCAGCGAGGTTGACCGTGTATCGGCTGGCGTCGGCTGGGTCGCGGCTCGACAGCACCTCACCGATCAGTGCCGCGTACTCGCGCACCATGACAGGGTTCGTCCACAGGTGAGGATTCGGTTTGCCACCCTCTTTTGGGAACGAGAAGTCGAACAGATACTGATCAGCAGGCAGGATCGTGGTTCCGAGCTCGCAGATCTCGGCTCCGTCACTCAGGTTCGGCTCCGCCAAGCGCTTGGTCGGCTCATCCAACGAGAGACCGTTGAGGAACACCACGTCGGCATCTTCCAGTGTCGCCGCCACACTTGGAGCGGGCTCGTAGGTGTGGCTGTTGATTCCCTCTGGCACGATGCCCGACACGATCGTGTCGGTTCCGGCCGTGATGTTGGCGATCATGTTTGTGATCGGGGCAACGGTTGCTGCCACCCGCAACGGGCGCCCCTCGACAACCTCACCGCCACCGCAACCAGCGACCGAGTCGGGCCGGCCTTCTCCGCAACCTTGCGCGAGAACGGCGAACACGAGTATCCAACTTCCCAAACCATTGTGCCGTCCCACAGGGCCGATCTGGTTCTCAAATCTGCGCGTATGTCGATCGTTCACTACGGTCGATCCTATGAAAGTCGACGCGGGAGCACACGCTGATGACTCCCTTCTTCGCTCCCGATCCAGCCGACCTCGGCGATTTCGGTCCGCCGAGGATCGTGCTCGCCGGTGTCGGCGAGTTGATGACCGAGGTCGCCGGTGAGGTGTGCGACGGATTTCTGTGTCACGGATTCACCACCGAGAAGTACCTGCGCGAGGTCACGCTCCCGGCGCTCGCGCGTGGTCGCGCCAAGTCGGGCAAGACCATGGAGGGATTCGAGATCGTCGGCCCTTCGTTCGTCGTGACGGGCAGCAACGACGAGCAACTCGAGTTGGCGGCGACCGCAACGCGTCAACAGATCGCCTTCTACGGCTCGACTCCTGCCTACCGCGGCGTGCTCGAAACGCACGGTTGGGGCGGGTTGCAGGACGACCTCAACGGCTTGTCGAAGCAGGGCAAATGGGTCGAGATGGGCAACCTGATCGATGACGAGGTCCTCAACACGTTTGCGGTGGTCGGGACCCCAGAGCAAATCGCTCCGGAACTTGGTCGCCGGTACGGCGACGTGATCGACCGAGTCACGTTCTACGCCCCTTATCGCACCGACCCAGACCGGTGGCAGTCAGTGATGAACGACCTCAAGGCGTTGTAGCGCGACCCGGACGGTGGAACCGCACGGCTGCATCAATACCGCCCGACAGGGCCTCCCGAAGCTCGACAGAACCCCCGCCCGCCTCGGCCAGTTGGCGCACGATAGCAAGCCCGAGCCCTGACCCACCCGGAGTCGAATCGGTGCCGCGCCAAAACCGATCGAATGCCTTGGCTCGATCGACTGAGTTGAGGCCCGGACCTTCATCGATGACGTGCAACACAACGTCATCTCCATCTTGTTCGACGGTCACAGCCAGCCCACTTCCATTCGGCGACACTTCCAGCGCATTGTCGATCAGGTTGTCGACAATCTGCTCAGCAGCACCAGACACCGCCAACACCAGGACAGCGCTGGGCACCAACACGGTGACCGAAACGCGGCGTTCATCAGCCAGTGGAGTCCAGTGCTCGACACGGTCTCGAACAATCGCTGCAAGGTCAACTACTTCTGGACCGACGGCGGCATCTTCTGCGCGTGTCAGGGCCAGCAGACCTTCGATCATTCGCTGCAATCGATCCGCCTCGGTGATCGCATCTTCGACCCTGTCGGATGCCTCAGGATCGCCCGTCAGCCGTTGCTGCGCCTGATCCAACCGCAGTCGAAGCGCCGTCAGCGGTGTTCTGAGCTGGTGAGATGCGGTGCCGGCGAACGCTCGCTGGCGATCGACAAGCGATTGCAGACGGGAAGCCATGGTGTTGAACGAAACGGCAAGATCACGAACTTCAGGAGGGCCGTCGGCGATGTCGGCGCGGGCGCTCAGATTGCCCGCTGCGAGGTCGTGTGTCGCCGACCGCAGGCGGGCGAGCGGGCGGGTGACCGTCGAGGCGAGGGCGAACGCCGCTCCGGCGGCGATCAGCAGGGAGATCAAGGCCACCAGAAACAGTCCGCGCACGCGACCATCGGTGCGCCCCTCGACTTCGCTGTCCGGTGCACTGAGCCGGACCACGCCGACCACCTCGTCGCCCGAGTACACCGGCACAGCCACGAAGAACAGGTCCGTGTCGAGTGTGTCCGAGCGGCGGACGCCTGTGTCGGGCTGACCTGACAATGCCGTGACGACCTCCGGCCGATTCGAGAAATCCTCGCCCGGCTCGGAATCGACGTCAGACACGATGACGGCGATCGCGTTCGAGTCGATCACGACGACGCGCACGTTCTCCTTCCGGCTGTAGTCACCGACCGCGTCTAGCAGTGTTGGCTCGACGCCAGCGGTGCCACCTTCCAGCGCCTCCTCCGCACGACCAGCCAGGATGAACGCATCACGTTCGAGGCTCGTCACAAGACTGTCGTGTTCAATGTTGTTGAGGTGCGCTGCCAGCGGAATATCGTGGACCGCAAGCACGAGTGCCATAACGCCGACGAAGACCAACAGCAACCGATTTCTCACTGAGGAACCTCAAGCCGAAACCCGACGCCACGCACCGCTTCAATCCACCGTGGATCGCCAAGCTTCTTCCGAATCCCGGCGATGTGAGCATCGACGGTCTTGGTCGGGCCATACCAGTTGGAGTCCCAGACATGCTCGACAATGTCGGTTCGAGTTCGCACGGCGCCGGCATCCTCGGCGAGGTATGACAGCAGCTCGAATTCTTTCGGTGTCAATGCAAGCGGTTCGTTTCCGAGTGTGACGCGGTGGGTTCGACGATCGATCGAGAGCGGCCCGGCGGTCAGCACGTCGCTGACCTCCTGGAGAACGGACCCGCTCTCGGCAACCGCCGTGTATCGCCGGTGAACCGCCCTGATCCTCGCCACGAGCTCGCGATAGCTGAACGGTTTGACCACATAGTCGTCAGCACCGAGTTCGAGGCCGAGCACGCGATCGAACTCGTCGCTGCGAGCGGTTAGGACGATGATCGGCACGGTCGAAACCGCACGAACCTGCCTGCACACGTCGTAGCCGTCCATATCTGGTAGCCCCAGATCGAGTAAGATCAGGTCGACCGGACCGGCCGCGATCGCGGCTCGACCGGTGGCGACATGTTGCACCTCGAAGCCGCTGCCGATCAGAGAGTCGGACAGAGAGCGGGCGATCGAGGCGTCATCTTCTACCAGCAGGATTCTCATGATCCCAGTGTCGTCTGAATCACCCGACAACCGATGATCGCTGACCCGGAACTGGAGAATCCAAGCAGCTTCTTAGACGTTTCTTGGACAACCTTAATCCGCCGGTTGGGTGTGTCATCCGTACATTGCACATCAGCCCAATCGAAATGGAGCACATCATGAAGACCAAGATCGCAACAGCACTTTCACTCGTCGGAGTTCTCAGCGCAGGCTCAGCCGCCGCTCTCGTGAACACGACAATCCTCGACAACGGGCCGGCCAAGTCTGGCCAGTCTGCCGCAGTTCCGGAGCAAGTGGCGTCAACGTCGGCGTCGAGTTCGTCGACGATCGCCAACACGTTGCCCGCATCGACAACCGCGTCGACTGCGGCCTCGACAACCCCGTCCACGTTGGTCGTCACGGTTCTCGCCGTATCCACGGTGCCGACTGGATTCCTCACGACGTTCAACGTCGGTGACGCTGGCGCTGTCACCGTCGATGTGATCAACGGGGTTCTCACGATCGTGTCGTCGACACCCAACGCCGGCTGGCAGATCGTCAAGTCCGAACAGAAGATCGAGGACAACAAGATCGAGGTGTATTTTCAAGCAGCCACCGTGCAGGTCGAGTTCGAGGCGAGCTTCGTGAACGGCCGAATCATCCCTGAAGTCAGCTCGGCCGCTCCCAACGGGACAGTTGCCGGCGGCACAGTTGCCGGCGGCACGGTGCCATCGAACACCACCGGCAACACCATCGATGATGACGACGACGACGAGACCGACAACACGATCGTTGACGATGACGACGACAGTGGTCATGGCGGCGGCGGCGACCGCGACGATGACTGATCCGACGTAATGGTCACGGATGCGAACGGGCGGGCTGAACGGTTGGCCCGCCTGCAGTCCCGTCGCTCAGACCCAGTCAGTGCTGTGGTAGTAGTCACGTCCGTCGCCCGCGTTCGCCACAAAGATTGTGACGGTCGATTCTGCTGAGGTTGACGGCGGTGGCTGCCACGACCGTACTGATCCTCAGCCCAACCACGCCCTCGCGTCAGACCCGGTGCGCTACCCGCCGATGCCTGACAACCAGCATCGCACGTTCTCTCCGAGCTCGTCGACGGCGTAACCGCCTTCTTGGAGGACAACCGTTGGCAGACCGAGTTCCCGAACCAGCGCACCCGACCGTTCAAACCCGTCAGCTGTCACGGCGAGATCGCTGATCGGATCGTCGAAGTACGTATCCAGTCCGAGAGAAACAACCACCATGCCTGGTCCGAAGGCGGCGATCTCGTCGCATGCCGATGACAGCGCGGCGATGTAGTCATCGTCGTCGGCGCGTAACGCCATCGGGTAGTTCGAGGTCGTTCCCAAACCTGCACCCGTACCGGTTTCGGCGAGATGGCCGGTGATGTACGGGTAGGCCCGCTCGGGGTCGCCATGCAGCGACACGAACTGCACGTCGGGTCGGTCGTAGAAGATCTGTTGTGTGCCGTTGCCGTGGTGATAGTCGACGTCGAGCACGGTGACCTTGCCACCCGTTGTCGCCGCCAAATGTTGGGCGACAACGGCGGCGTTGTTGAAGAAGCAATACCCGCCGTACAGGGACCGCGATGCGTGATGCCCGGGTGGACGGCAAAGCCCGTAGGCGACCGACTCGCCGTCGAGGACGTGAGCGGCCGCAGTCATCGCCACATCGACGGATGACCTGGCGGCGTCATACGTACCTTGGGTGAGCGGAGTAGTCGTTTCGAAGCACCACCAACCAAGCCGACTGGCGACACTCGTCGGTTCCGTTCCTGGCCCCATTCCCTCGCGTAGGCCCGCCATCGCGAACATGTCGGGCACCACGTCGTGGTGGTAGCCGCGATCGCGCTGGTACTCCTCCCATGCCGTCGATAGGAACCGCACCAAACCGGGGTCGTGTACGGCCTCGATCGGATCGATCCCCCACTCATCTGGAGCGATGAACTCGAACGATCCATCGGCGGCCAGCGCAGCACGAATGATCTCGGCCCGACCTGGATGCTCGAACGGTTCCTGAAAGCTCGACCCCTCCAACTCGCGTTGGGGATGATGCATCCGATGCCGCAACGTGTACACGACCTTCATCGGGCCAATCCTGGCATGCCGCGGCGGGAAGTGGAAGCGATCAACCAAACATCACGTCTCCATTTCTGGGGCGTGAGTTCCGGTCAGTCCGGTCGATCGACGAGTTCGAGTTGTTCGGCGAGGTAGAGCTCACGGCATTTGGCTCGCTGGAGTTTGCCTGACGACGTTTTTGGCAACGTTCCGGGCTGGACGAGCATCACGTCGCGAGGGGGGAGGCCGCATACTTGAAGCGTGCGATGGTGAATCGACTCGCGGACAACGTCGAGATCATCGGCACGCACCTCGGCGACAACAACCACGGACTCCTTGCCCTTGTAGCCCTCCATGCCGAAGGCGATCACGTTGCCGGCGCGCACACCTTCCAGCCCACCCACGGCACGCTCGATGTCCTCGGGGAAGACGTTCCGGCCACCGACGATGATCACGTCCTTGATTCGTCCGCAGATCACCAGTTGGCCGTCGAGCATGTAGGCCAGGTCGCCGGTGCATAACCAACCGTCACGGAACAGCGCAGCCGTCGCATCCGGGCGCTTGTAGTAGCCCGATGTGACCGATGTGCCCCGCAGCAGCAGTTCTCCGACGTGACGCTCGGGCAAGTCTTCGAACGTGTCGGGGTTGACGACTTTCATCTCCAACCCAGGAACCGCTGTACCGAGCAGCGGCAACCGACGGGCCGTCAGCGCCAGGTCATCCGGGTCCAAGACCTCGATTGGCTTGGCCACACGATCGCGTTCCAACATCTCGCGATCCACAGTGTCACAGACCAGGCCGGTGCCGCGTTTCGGGAACGCTCCAGCGATCGCAACCTCCGCCATCCCGAACGCCGGAAAAATGCTGCCCGCACGAAAACCGAACGGCTCGGCCGCTTCGACGAACGCCTCGACTGCTTTCGGATCGACCGGTTCTGCTCCGCTGAGTGCCAACGTGAGTTGCGATAGGTCGAGTCGTTCAGCGCGGCGTAGCGCCCGTGTCGCCAGTACCCACGAAAAGTTCGGCCCAGCTGTGGCGGTGCCACGCCAGTCGGAGATCCACTGCATCCAGTTCCCCGGTTTGGCCATGAAGTCCTGCGGCGCGGCCTGTATTAGATCGACGCCCTTGGTCATCGGCAGCGCCAGGAATCCAACCAACCCCATGTCGTGATACAGCGGCAGCCACGAGACCATCACCTCGCCGGTCCCGAGTAGCGCCGCCTCGCAGGCGGCGTCGATGTTGGCCGACAGAACCCGGTCAGGGATCATCACACCTTTCGGCTCGCTGGTCGAACCACTCGTGTACTGCAGGATCACCAGCCGCTCGGAATCGTACTCAGGGGCTTCCAAGCGATCACTCGATGGCACGTTCGGCGCACCCGGCAGCACCGAGCCCATCGATTCGATCGGTGGGTCGTCAGGGGCCGATTCGTAGAACGGCGCCAGCTGGTCGTCGATCAGGATCAGCTTGGCGTCGCCGTGCCGGATACGTGCCCGGGTGGAGCTGATGAACTCCTCGAGCGAACCCATTCGCATCGGCAAGGGCAGAATCATCGACGCCATCCCTGCCATCCAACAGCCCCGCACCACTGTCATCAGTTCACGGCTGGTCGGTCCAAGGATGGCGACGTGATCGCCGGGTACCAGACCCTTCGCTTGGAGCGCCGCGCCAACGGCCGCTGCCTCGTCGTGAATCTGTCGCCACGAGACGTACACCGGCCCGTCGGGTGCAACCGAGTGACCCACGAACCGGACACCAGTTGGCGTATCGGCAGCAAGTTCAAGTCGATCAATCGTCGACAACAGCGACCCCATGGCCGACGAGGCTAACGGTTTGCCTGACTCCATGGCACACATGCCGAACGAAGTACAGTCCGGCATCGTGACCGACGACGCGCTGCCGATCACTGCAGGGGGTGCGATCTTTCGGCGGCTCTACCAGCTTGGCGTTGATCGAGTGTTCGTCAACTCCGGGACCGATTTTCCTCCGATCATCGAAGGCCTTGCCGAGGCTGAGGCGCACGGTTTGCCGGTTCCGAAAGCAATCGTCGTGCCGCACGAGCATGTGGCAATGAGCATGGCACATGGACACTATTTCGCCACCGGGAATCCAGCCGCCGTGATGCTGCACACCAACGTCGGGTTGGCGAACGGGGCGATCGGAGCAATCAACGCCGCCACTGATCACGTGCCGATGATCATCATGTCGGGTCGAACTCCGACGGTCGAGTCGGGACGATTTGGTGCTCGCACGGTGCCGATCGGTTGGGGCCAGGAAATGCGCGATCAGACGGCGTTGGTCCGCGAGGCGTGCAAGTGGGACTACGAGGTCCGATTCCCCGAACAGATCCCCGAG
>JANMTV010000086.1:0-7320 GCA_031390905.1 Ilumatobacteraceae bacterium
TTTTCTGAACGCCGATGTTCAACATCGCCACCACTGCCATCGTGGCGATGACGAGGGCGACAGCTGTCTGGTAGCCGTTGTTCGACAAGTTGTCGATGACCGTGGTCACCACGTCGCTAACCGTTGAGCCACCTCCGTTTCCATCGATACCGCTTCCGGTCGCGACTGGTGCGGTGCTCGGGGGCACCGAACCGGAATCTGGTGTGGTGGCGGCGAGAAACGAACACAACAACGACCGTGACAACGACCGTGACAACGACCACAACATGGCTTCCAGCTTGTCACGGCCCGTACACTCGGGTGTGCGATGGTGAGTCGGTCGGGTGGCCGCGGCACGGCTTTGACCGTGTCGAGGAAAGTCGGGACTCCACAGGGCAGGGTGCTGGCGAGAGCCAGGTTGGGGTGACCTGACGGTTCAAGTGCAACAGAAAGCAAACCGCCGATGGGCCGGGAAACCGGTCACAGGTAAGGGTGAAACGGTGCGGTAAGAGCGCACCAGCGTGCGGGGCGACTCGCGCGGCTCGGTAAACCCCACCCGGAGCAAGGCCGAGCAGAGGGGACGGGCGGCTCGTCCGTCCGTGGCAACACGGACTCCCCTCGGGTAGGCCGCATAGATGGATGGCCACCGGCACGCAAGTGTCACAAAATCCCGCTTACAGCCCGACTCACCACCGCACCATCATCCAGTAGGGGTTATGCCTGAAAGACGTGGAGCGACACATCCGCGACACATCACGCGAGCGCGTCGAACCGGCCTCGAGATTGTTCTCGGGCTTGCTGTGGTCGGCAGCATCAGTGCCGAAGTCGGTGCCGTGTTGACCTAGGTCGTGATCCTCGGAGCCACATGCGAGGGTGCTCGGTCGCGGCAGGCTTCGCTGCAGTATCGATCGCTTGGCTCGTCCCCATCGCGAGACGACCATTGCAGGTGTGGTCGCCGCACCCGAACTGAAGCTCGGCGCTCGGCCTTCTGCGTTCACACCATCGCTTGCGCTGCGGGCGGATATCGGGAACTATTCGCTAATGCCCACAGTTCGGGGAACGGTTCAATCGAAAGTTCGGCTGGCGGTGACCAGTGATCGCCGCGAGCGACGGGTCGGCCGGTGACCTCGATGAGGCGTCGGACGTAGGCCGACGCTGGACGAGGTCATGGCCAATCGCGTTGTGGATGTCCTCGCTGGTCGGTGCGGTAGTGGTCGCATGGACGTCCTCGACGCCCGAATCCTTTCCGCTCGTTCCCCTACTGGTGCTCTCGCTTTTCTGGCCCGTGGCGGGACTTACGTGGCTGGTCTGCGCCTACCAAACCTTTCGTCATCATGCCAAACACTGGATAGCGATCATCGTCGCTCCTTCTGTGTTCGTTGGCTCGCTTGTATTGGCTCGCTCCACCATTCCGTTCGATATCCGGTGGCACTATGTCGTCGACGACTTCGACAGGTTCGTCAAGCAGTTGCCAGCGGAAGAACCGACCGGTGCGGAGTGGATCGACGCGCCAGCGGAGTTGGGCGGTCTCGACGTCCCCAGGGCGCGGAGAACCTCGGACGGAGTGTTCTTCACGCTTGACACCTCGTTTGACAGTGAGACGGGCGTTGCCTTCTTGCCAAACGGCCCCAAGTTGGCGATCGATCCGCTCGCGGACCATGGCCGAATGCAGGTAGGTCGCAGTCTCGGCGACAGCTGGTTCGAGTTCGACGCATACGTCCCGTTCGACTGAGCCCCGACCCACGCAGAACTGTCGTCTCGGTTACTCGTCGTAAGTGGCCGTCGGCCAACCCGTTGAAGCCGGCTCGATCGCTGCGCATGTCCGGTGCTCATCACCGGGCCACCAGTGGGTGTGGACCTCCTGCGTCGCGCTCGGCGACGAGTGCCCGAGCACTGCCTGCACCGCTGGGATCGAGACGTTCGGGGCGATCATCCCGGACGCCGCGACGTGCCGCAGGTCATGGCTTCGAGCGGCTCCGTGACGGCGTTCAGAATGCGACGACGCGCCGTTTCGATCCGTGTGAACCCCTACCCCTCCGCAGCGGCCATTGGGGAGCTGCTCGTGCGATCCTTCGAACTGGGCCATCCTGGTTGCCATCGGGGCGATGTCGCTGATGCCGGAACGGGCCAGCCGCACCTTCGGCAGAACGTTCTCAAGCATCTCAACGATCTTGTCAAGAACCTCCGCACCGTTAGCCCTAAATGCCGTTCAGCCCTGATCGTTCACGGGAAATTTGGACTGCCGTTATGTTTGCGGACAGGTTGGGCCTTCGTCAAGACGAGACTGAGGTGAGGTTCGTGCTGGAAGCAACGCATTGGGATACCACAAGCGCGGACCGCCAGGGCTGTGCGATCTGACTCGGATTCCTAGATTCGGGTGCAGTGAGGCGGTCCAGTGTGGAGCCGGTCGCTGGCTGCTGGTTGTGAGTCGCGGTCGTCTTGCGCGCCGTCCGCGCAGGACCAGCATCAACCGCTTTTGCGGCTGGTGGTGTGGGATCGGCGGTCGCTGACATTGGTTATGTTCCACGCAGCCAGACTGGAGTGACGGCGATCCCACCCGGTCGCGTGTCGCGGTTTCCAATGGTGGTGATGACTGCGAGTCGGAAGGGTGTGGCCTTGCCGGTGTGTGCATGCGAGGTCGCCGAACTTGAGTGGCGAGCGGGTGCCTCGTTGGTTTGTTACAACTCCGGACATCCTGAATCGCCAGTTCGTCTGCGCCCTTTGACTTCCGAAACTTGACACTTTCCTAACGTACGCATGTTGCATCCTGTTGATCTGTTCGATATGGTTGCTGTCAACGAACAACTCTTGGGGAGGTGCACGATGGATGACAACGGAGTCCGTAACACGCTTGATGTGTTGTTGGCTGGTGATCCTGATGTGATGGACCGCGACCAACTGGCCGGGTTCGTATCCCAACTTGGTCGGGTCAGGGGTTGGTGCGCGGCGGCTGAGGTTCGGGTCAGTCGCCGAACCCGGCAACTCGCCGCCGAAGGCCACTCCGAATCCGCTGCCGCCCTGTTGACAGATGCTGGGCGTTGTTCGTCGAAGGACGCGCACAATGCATCGGAGCGGGAAACGATTTGTGGGGTGATGCCGTCATTCGAAGACGCCCTCGCCACCGGTGCTGTCACAGCAGCACACGTTGATGCTCTCGCTGCGGCGACCCGCAACCTCAACGATCAACTGTTGGCCGAGTTCGCAGCGTGTGAAGCAGATCTGCTCGCCGATGCCGGGAATCAGGGTGTCGACACGTTCGAACGCGGGTGTCGTGACCTGGCACGTCATATCGCTGCCCAAGCAAGCGCTCACTCTGATGTCGACGAGTTGGATCAGCAACGCAACAACTCGACTGTCAGGCAGTGGACCGACAAGCCGACCGGGATGCGCAAGACACTCCTGTCACTCGACCCTGTACGTGACGCCGAACTGTGGACAGCAGTCAAAGACAAACTCGCTTCGCTACGACAAAGCGACGGGGACACACCGTTTGATCAACTCCAAGTCGAAGCATTCATCGCCACCGTCGCCACAGGTGACGCTGTCAGCCGTGTCCCCCAGGTTGGTGTGCTGATCGACTACCAAACGATTTGCGACGGGTTGCATGCCAACAGCATCTGCGAGCTCGATAATGGGACACCGATCCCTGTCTCGACCGTGCGTCGTTTGTGTTGTGATGCCAACGTGTTCCCGGTCGTACTCGGCGGTGACGGCGAAGTCCTTGACGTCGGACAATCTGTGCGAACAGCGACCGCAGCGCAACGTAAAGCGTTGAGGGCGATGTATCGCACATGCGCTCACCCAGGATGTCGAACGGTGATCGATGACTGTCGGATGCATCACGTCGAGTTCTTCCGTAACGGCGGCAACACATCAGTCAACAATTTGTTGCCGTTATGCGAGAAGCACCACCACCTGGTCCACGAGGGCGGCTGGCGATTGACGATGACATCCGGTCGGATGGCGACCTGGCGACGACCAGACGGCACGATCTGGCACACCGAACCAACGATCGACCGGCAACCCAGCCGACGAACCGAACCAGTCGACCAACGCCAACCAACACTCTGCTAGCGATGCCGCCAACACCAGCAACTACCCCGCGATCGCGGGCGCTTCGGCGCGCCCCGGAGACCGACTCCGACACCCGGACGAGATACACGGCCACGCACCGAGCAGCAGTAGACATCCCGAACGCCTCAACGTTCACAGGAATACGGGTGGTCGGGCGAGATGATCATTTCGGTGTGATCGACTGGCTGCCCGGTCGAGTGTCGGTTTCCAACTAGTCCCCGCTCACCACACCACGCAACGACCCACGTCGACCCGAGCCCGAGCCCGGTCGACGAATCGTCGCGAATACCCGAAAAGCGCCAAGCCGGCGAGCTGCTCGATGGCATCATGCACGTCACTGGCCAGCTACAGGAGGGCATCGAGCCGTTCGAGACGAGAATCCGAGTCGAGTTCCACGACGAGGACAACGGACGGACGCGACTCGAGATTCGCCAGTGGCTCCCCGCGCACCTGGCGTCCCCAGCGAGGAGGGTTGGCTCGAGGCGTTCACCAAACCGGACGCCACGCTCGCCGCCTGAGCGTGGTCGCCGCACGCAACGCTTGACCCGCTGAGACTCGTGCCCTTGGCTCGGGCGCCTCGGGCACGTGGTGCGACGGCCGACGAGTCCAACCGGCCGAGCCAAGCATCGTGACCTGCCCGGTCCGTTGATCGCCGCGAAGGCGATGAGTTCGACACGACGGTGGCGTCTTACACTGGGACGCTCCGGCAAGCAGGCAAGGAGCACACCATGGGCAAGCTCATCGTGACCGAGTTCGTGACGCTGGACGGGGTGGCACAGTCGCCGGGAGCTCCCGACGAGGACCGCGACGGCGGCTTCGTGCACGGCGGGTGGCAGGCACCGCTGGGAGACCAGGGTTCAGGCGGGGTCGTGTTCGAGCAGGCGAGGAGCATGGACGCCCTGCTCCTGGGGCGTAAGACCTATGAGATCTTTGCCGACTACTGGCCAAAGGCCTCGAAGGAGATCCCGTTTACCGGCCTGCTCAACGGCGTCCCCAAATACGTTGGCAGCCGCACGCTCGCTGGCCCTCTCGCCTGGCGCGGGTCGACGCTCGTCACCGGCGACCTCGCCGAGAGCATCACCGCCCTCAAGGACCGGCACAACGAAATCCACGTGATCGGCAGCCTCGACCTCGTGCAGTCGCTGCTGCGATTCGGCCTCGTCGACCGGCTGAACCTGTGGCTGTACCCGCTGCTGCTCGGCAATGGCAAGCAGTTGTTCGCCCACGGGACCGTGCCCACGGCGCTGCGCCTGACCGAATCAGTCACGTACCCGAGCGGCACGCTCCACCTCAGCTACGACACCGCCGGAGCGCCGACGTACGACACCCTCGCCTAGCGAGCAGGGCTGCGTGGCGGCGCTGCCGCAGAAGGTCCGACTGTGGGCCGAGAACACTGCGCCAGAACTGCCGATCGGTACCTGACACGCCGCTGCTGGAACGCTTGTGCGTAAGCGCCAGAACGGTCATTCTTGACGGGTGGCATTGGCGATTTTTGGGTTGCTGCTGATCTTGTACACCGTGGTCGTTCGCGTCTCGACAGCTCGCTCGCTTCGCGGGCAAGGTCGCCCGATAGTCCTATGGCGCTATTTAGCTCGTTCGCCAAACCTCTGGTTGGCTTGAGCGGCGTGTTGTACTGGTTAGCGCCGGGCGCGGGAGGAGCGCTCTTCGGGCTCGTGGTCGCGATATGGGTGCTGTGGATCTGTCGAGACGTGCGAGTCAGCTACTCGGCCAGGAGAGCGCGCCGCAAATCGGTCCCGTGACTGTCGCTCTGGGCGGTAGGAGCGATCCCGCGAGACGTGCTCGCACGAAGACTCAACAACGAGCGCGACGAGCGCGGTCGCGGAGTAGAGGTCAGTGCGACGGTGGGCAGGCGCATGCTTCGGCCAGAGCATTGTCGACGCCCCACTACCCCGGCAGCCTTGTTCTACAGAACTGTAGACACTCCGGTTGGTTGTGGGCTGTATGACGAAGTGTCATACTTGATGGATGGCGAAGGCGATCTCTGTTCGACTCGATGATGATGCGGAGCGGGCCCTTCGGGTGCTCGAGGCTTCGGGACTGACACCTTCCGAAGCGATTCGCGCCTCGTTGCGCGCCTCAGCGGAACGGTTGAATCGACGCCGTGTACTCGTGGCGGAAGCAGCGGCGCTCGCTGCCGACGAAGAGGATCGCGCTGAGATGCTTTCGGTCGCATCGATGATGGAGTCGATGCGTGCGGCGCGGTGAGGTGTACAAATTTCGCGTACCAAAGGGCATGGGACATGAGCAGGTCGGTGAACGGTTCGCAGTCGTGGTGCAAGCCGACGAGCTGCTGCCGCGGTCGGTCGTGATCGTGGCCCCAACATCTCGCAGCGCGCGACCAGCTTCGTTCCGACCAGAGATCGAAGTTGGAGGCACCGTCACGCGGGTCCTCGTCGAACAGCTCGGAGCGGTCGACATTCAGCGCTTGGGCAAGCGCGTCGGTCACATCACGGTCGAAGAGATCTGGGCACTCGACGACGCTCTCGCCACGGTTCTGGGCTTGAACTGATCGACGCCGATTCTGTCTGATGGTGTTGGTGATGGCGTTGCGCGTGCTGTCGTAGCCTCGGCATGTCTCGTGCTCGTTGCTCGCTGGCTGCCCGCTGGCCCGCGTTCGCGCTTGGCTTTCGAACGACTGGTGCGAGCCCGACTCAACACCGCAGCCCGGCTTAGTCGAACCGGATTGATGGTTCAGCGCGACAGATGAATTGCCAACTTCGGCACCATCACCGGGAGTCCACATCATGCGAAATCGCCTCGTTTCATTCGTGTTCGGAACCATGACATTCGCTGTCGTACTTGCGGCGTGCGGGTCGGACGATCCGGACACGTCCGCATCGTTCGTCGCACCCACCGACGGCGAAGCCGTGTTCGGCGCGGTCGAGTTGTCGATGGCCGCGGATGGAATCGAAATCGAGGAGGCAGGTGAGGCCCGCGACGGTGCCGGCCACTTCCACGTGATCGCCGACGCCGGTTGTATCGACCCCGGCGAGGCGATCGCGCGCGACAACGATCGTGTGCATTTCGGAGCCGGGCAATCAACCGGAACGATCTACCTCGCAGCCGGACGCCACGAGTTGTGCCTGCAAGTCGGCAACGGTCTTCACACCGCGCTCGATGTCACGAGCTCCATCGACGTCGATGTGAAGGTCACCGACATCGAGCAGTGGTGCGCTGTCATCGGAGAGGTCGATGTCATGTTCGATACGGTCGACAACAGCGATGACGAGTTCGCAGCCAAACAGG
>JANMTV010000098.1:0-1974 GCA_031390905.1 Ilumatobacteraceae bacterium
GGCGTTGATCCGGTACATCCCGGTGCGTGGGCAGATCGACTTTCGCAGTGTCGTGTCACGCTTTTGGCGTTCGGATCGTTCGATGCCTTGATCTTTGGTGATCCGGTCTTTCAACTGTCGGCAGTGACGGGCGAACTCTTCCGGTGTCGAATGTGTCGCCTGATCCAACAACGCGGCTTCGTGTCCGAGGAACAGGTCCTTGGTGGCGTCATCGAGCCGTGAGGTTGCGTTCGCTAAGGCGTCCGTGTGAGCAGATGAGACGGCACCTTCGGCGAGTGCGTCACTGAACGAAGGTGCTTCTTCGAGTGCTTTCGAGCGTCGATCCTTCGCTTTCGCTTCGGCAGCAGAGATTCCGGCGTTGCGGATCAACACCTCTGCAGCGGAGACGTCGAGTTGGTTGGAACGTGACAGCAGGCGAGCTTGGAAGTGGTCCATCCATCCCTGCACGACGCGGAATGTCTGGAGTGTCGAGACGACTTCGGTGATGGTGAGCGTGGCGGGGTCGGCGTGGACCAACGATGTGAACATCGCTTGTGGGTCGACCGGCCGTGTCATGAGATTATACTATCAGACATATGTACGGGATGCAACACAGTCCAAGAATTTCTTTTGAGCAATCCCGAATTTTCCGTTTGACGGTTCGTTTGACGGCGTCCAGCGTGCAGGCCCACGTGAACGTGTCCGTTCGGGCAGCCCTCGAGCGCGACAGGGCCCTCGGGTCCGGTCAAGGTCGCGCTCATCGCCGGTTCCGAGGGCGTGTGTCCGCGGTCAAATCAATCTGTCCCAACAAATCCTTCGTAACGCTGAACGCTCGGCGTGTTGGACTCCGAGTGTCTGCTTCCCCAGTGCCCGTCACGTAGCCCCGCCAGGCTCCGGGCGATGCCGGTGCGGTCGGAGGTCCTGTCAGAAACTGGACGTAGCACACCAACCATACACCTAACGTGTATGATTGGTGTATGACCAGAACTCGAACCAACATCGAGATCGATGATCAGTACGTCGAGACCATCATGGACCGTTTCGGGGTTCGCACGAAGACCGATGCGGTTGACCTCGCGCTTCGACACCTAGCCGGACAGCCGATGACCCGCGAGGAAGCGCTGGCGATGCGCGGGAGCCGCGCCATCGGGGCGATTCCTGCCGACGTCGGGCCGCGGGCCTCGGCGTGATCCTGGTCGACACCTCGGCTTGGGTCGAGTTCGATCGAGCAACCGGAAGCTCGGTCGACACCCGTTTGACGGAGCTGATCGCCACCACCGACGACGTCGCCGTGAGCGAGCCCGTGATCATGGAGGTCCTCGCAGGAGCGGGCGATGACCGCCGAGTGCATGACCTGCGTCGTCTCATGGACCGCTTCCCGTTGATGCGGTTCGACGCAGCCGTGGACTTTGACGGAGCAACGTTGATCTACCGGACGTGCCGACGTTCCGGTGTGACCCCACGAGGCATGGTCGACTGCATGATCGCCGCAGTCGCCTTGCGCCACGGTGCGAGCCTGCTGGCCGCCGACTCAGACCTCGACCGGGTCGCCCACGTCATGGGAATCGAGATGGATACGGTTTGAGCACGAACATCACGCGACGCAACCGGCGTTATTCGGCCACAGTGATCGTGGTTGCGGGGGATTCGTCTGTCATCGTCGCTGGCGCGGGTGTGGCGGCGAGGCCCGCGACCCATTCGGATTGCGTCGCAGGGCGCAACTGTTCGACGAGATTGAGCAGTTCGGACTCGCTCAGACGCTGGCTTCCGACTTGGAAGGTGATCCCGTTCTCGTGCCAGACGACGCCGCGATAATCGGGTTGATCGTCAAGTGTTCGGATGAACGCAGGCACCCCACGGACGGTGATGTCGGTCACCGACTCGAAACCGAGCCGAAGGTTGGACGTGAACGCGGCGTCATCGGTGGTGGCGACATAGAAGATCGAACGCCCAGTTAGGTCGACCCAGTTGACCTGGATGATGGAGTCATCAGCG
>JANMTV010000112.1:0-1775 GCA_031390905.1 Ilumatobacteraceae bacterium
GTTGCGATGAATGCCTCGACTTGGAGTTGATCAAACGGTGTGTCCCCGTCGGTTTGTCGTAGCGAAGCCAGTTTGGCTTTGACTGCTGTCCACAGTTCGGCGTCACGGACAGGGTCGAGTGACAGGAGGGTCTTTCGCATCCCGGTCGGCTTGTCGGTCCACTGCCTGACACTCGAGTTGTTGCGTTGCTGATCCAACTCGTCGACATCAGAGTGAGCGCTTGCTTGAGCAGCGATATGACGGGCCAGGTCACGACACCCACGTTCGAACGTGTCGACACCCTGATTCCCGGCATCAGCGAGCAGATCTGCTTCACAGGCTGCGAACTCGGCCAACAGTTGATCGTTCAGGTTGCGGGTCGCCGCCGCAAGAGCATCAACATGTGCTGCCGTGACGGCACCAGCCGCTAACGCGTCTTCGAATGAGGGCATCACCCCACAAATCGTTTCCCGTTCAGACGCCGTGTGCGCATCCTTCGACGAACAACGACCGCCATCACTCAACAGGGAGGCTGCCGATTCGGAGTGGCCTTCGGTGGCGAGTTGACGGGTCCGGCGGCTGACCCGAACCTCAGCCGCCGCGCACCAACCGCGGACTCGACCCAACTGTGTGACGAAGCCTGCCAGTTGGTCGCGGTCCATCACATCAGGATCACCAGCCACCAACGAATCGAGTGTGTTACGGACTCCGTTGTCATCCATTGTGCACCTCCCCAAGAGTTGTTCGTTGACAGCAACCATATCGAACAGATCAACAGGATGCAACATGCGTACGTTAGGAATATGTCAAGTTTTTTAACCGGAAGGGCACGCGGGACACGCTGGCGATTCAGGGCAACCAGCGACGAAGCACATCAAGGCCTACGGCAAGACCGAAACCACGAACCAACATGCCGCGGGAGAAATCATGCTCGACATCGACGCCCAAGCCCCTCGCCGCGGCGCCGCCGAGCTCGACGTGACCCGCCAGGGCCCCGGTACTGTGCGGTGCAGAGGGCGTCGAGCCGGGCGATTCCGAGCACCTGTACGGATGTCTGACCTACGGAGTCTGCGTCGATCCTCGGCTGACGAGCTAGAGCGCGACCTGCCTTCGACGCCACCAACTGCCGAAACTGGCCACGAGAACCCACGTACAGACAGAAATCGTTGCGCAGAGTCCAAGCGAGACGTTCGTGAGGTAGGCAAGCCCGAAGAACGTCATCGGCACGAGGAGCGCAGAGTCAAGAACCGGGTGCCGGTTCGACCAGGTCGTGACTCGATGCCAGGCGAAGCTCAAACCGAGAAACACCCCGCCGTACAGAACGGCCGATGCCAAACCAATGATCCATCCGCGCTTCGACCCGATTCCCACTGGGAGCATCACCGCCGTCAGGACGTATGCAGCTTTCTGCCAGGTCCGTGGCTCCTCCGAGGCCGATCGAACAAACCACTGCAGAGGTGACGTCCGCGTCATCAGCCAAAAGTAACAGTTGCTCGATCCGAATTCGCTCCGACCGCCAGTGCGTAGGACTTTCGTTGATCGCGAACAACTTGACCCGGTTGAGTCTTGAACCAGACCTGACATGGCTCGTTCCTCGACTCCGAGGAGAGGGCCTCGACGATACTGGCGGTCGGGCTCCGCCCAAACGATCGGGGCTAGGCGCCGAGGCGGCGGATGTTGTCGGGGGTGTCGTCGTCGAGTTCGGGGAACAACTCACCATCGATTGGCAGGTTGCGTTCACGTCGGACGGCCTCGAGTTGGTGGAGCGGCTTTTCGAGCTGACGCCTGCGAGTGCC
>JANMTV010000171.1:0-11600 GCA_031390905.1 Ilumatobacteraceae bacterium
CGCGATTGCTGGGGAATCAGCGCCAGCGAAGGTCCGGGCCCGAAGTCGATGTGGGTTAACGGTGTTAGGAGACAGTTCTTTGACTACGTGGGGCGTGGCGTACCGTATGGACCCGACGATGGCACCATCGCACCGTGGGCCGTTGTTGCGTCGTTGCCATTCGCGCCGGAGATCGTTCTGCCGGCGCTCGGGTACTGTATTCACGAGGCCAAGCTCACGGATTCGAATCCATACGGGTTCAAGGCATCATTCAATGCGACCTACCCGGGGGAAGCGGGCAATGCGCACACTTGGGTATCGCCGTGGCATTTCGGACTTAATGAGGGCCCGATTGTTTTGATGATTGAAAACTATCGCACCGGCGTCTTGTGGCAGTTGACGCGACAGTGCCCGTACTTGGCCACTGGCCTTCGCCGGGCGGGGTTCACGGGGGGATGGCTGTGATCATGCGTGCCGCTAGGCCGGGCGCTGGTGGTATTGATCGGGTTGGATCTCGCCGCCCGCGAGGCGATACGGCGAGCACTTCATTTGGAATGATGAAATGGTCGCGTTGCCGGTCGTGATCCCGGAAGTGTGGCGCCGGGACGCGATGGAGGTCGCCGCCGAGTTGAGCACGGACGTCCGGATGGGGCTCACGTCGGCGGAGGCGGCTGCCCGTCTGGAGCGATACGGCCCGAACCAGCTCGACGCTGCGGCGATGGTGACGGCCTGGCGGAAGTTCCTTTTCCAGTTCGCCGACCCGCTCATCTATCTGCTGCTCGTCGCCGTTGTCGTCTCGTTCGTGGCATGGATCCTCGAGGGTCGCAACGGCGTGCCGTTCGAGTTGATCGTGATCGCGGTGATCATCGTCCTCAACGCAGTCCTCGGCTACGTCCAGGAGGCGCGTGCCGAGCAAGCCGTCGCTGCCCTGCAGAGCATGACCGCATCCACGGCTGGAGTCGTTCGGAATGGCCGCGAGGAGCGCGTCGCGTCGGCAATCGTCGTGCCGGGCGACGTCTTGTTACTGGGCGAGGGTGACGCTGTGTGCGCCGATGCCCGCCTGGTGGAGGTGGCCTCGCTGACGGTTGCCGAAGCGTCGCTGACCGGCGAAAGCGAGGCAGTCCTGAAAGACGTCACGACTCTGGCTGGGCCGGCGGGAGTGGGGGATCGGCTGAACATGGTGTTCAATGGCACGGCCGTGACCCGTGGCCGTGGACGGGCGATTGTGACGGCCACCGGGATGGGAACCGAGATGGGCAATGTCGCCCGCCTGCTCGGTCGCACCTCAGAGGCACGCACACCGTTGCAGCGCGAGGTGGACCGCATTGGGCGCATGCTTGGACTCGCAGTCATCGTGATCGCGGTCGTGGTCGTGGCTGCGATTTTGCTCACCGCCGACATCGACGAAGCGAGTGACCTCGTCGGTGTGCTTCTCGTAGGCGTCTCGCTGGCTGTGGCGGCGGTACCTGAAGGGCTGCCGGCGGTCTTGTCGGTTGTCCTCGGGCTGGGGGTTCAGCGAATGGCGAGACAACGGGCGATCGTCAAGAAGTTGTCGTCAGTGGAGACGTTGGGGTCGGCGTCGGTCGTGTGCTCGGACAAGACGGGCACGTTGACCAAGAACGAGATGACGATCGAGAAGGTCGTCACACCGTCCGGGGAGGTCGACGTCACCGGCACCGGGTACGCGCCGGTCGGTGAGCTACAAATGAACGGCCTCCGTTGCCAGGACCCGCAGTTGCTCGACGAGGTTCGATACGTGATCGGAGGGGGCAGCGTCGCCAACGATGCTGTCCTGCGTCAGGATGGCGAGGGTTGGGCGATCCAGGGTGATCCGACCGAGGCCGCCTTCCTCGTGGCGGAGGCGAAGATCGGGCTCACCGCGATCCGAAAGGCCCGGTTTGAACGAGTCGGCGAGATCCCGTTCACCTCAGAGCGAAAGCTGATGACCGCGCTGGCAGCAGACATTGAGCGGGAGGGGCGCATCTCAGTCGTCACCAAGGGCGCCCCCGATGTTCTCTTGACTCGGTGCACGCACGAGCGGGTGGCCGGCGAGATCCACCCACTCACGGAGGGACGTCGATCCGAAGTACTCGCCACTGTGGACCGCCTCGCTGATCTTGCGTTGCGCACGCTGGCGGTCGCCTACCGCCCGCTGCCCGACGTCGAGCCCCCACCCGAGGACGAGTCTGTCGAGCGCGAACTCGTCTATTTGGGAATGGTCGGCATCATCGACCCACCGCGGCCAGAAGCCAAGGAGGCCATTGCGGACGCCCAGCGGGCGGGCGTGCGGATCATCATGATCACAGGCGATCATCCGCGCACCGCAGCACGAATCGCCCGAGATCTCGGAATCGTCGGGGACGATGGCCGCGTCCTGACCGGTGCTGCGATCGAGTCACTCGACGACGACGGATTGAAAGCGGAGGTCCGAACCGTCGCGGTGTACGCGCGTGTTGCCCCCGAACACAAGCTGCGGATCATCGACGCCCTCCAGGCCGACGAGAACATCGTCGCGATGACCGGTGACGGGGTGAACGACGCCCCAGCCCTTAAGGCGGCCGATATCGGGGTGGCGATGGGGATCACAGGCTCCGATGTAGCGAAGGAAGCAGCCGACATGATCCTCGCCGACGACAACTTCGCCACGATCATCATCGCCGTACGCGAAGGCCGTGCAATCCTCGCCAACATCCGCAAGTTCTTGCGCTTTCTGTTGTCGTCGAACATGGGAGAGGTGTTGACAATGTTCCTTGGCGTGGTGTTGGCGGGTGTGATCGGGCTCGATGACACCGGTGAGGCGATCGCTGTTCCACTGCTCGCCACCCAGATCCTGTGGATCAACCTGCTCACCGACACCGCTCCCGCCTTGGCCATGGGCGTCGATCCGCCACCGGACAACGTCATGCAGCGCCCACCGCGGCGGCTGACCGATCGGGTCATCGACGGCCGGATGTGGATCGGCATCGTGTGGGTCGGGTTGGTGATGGCGGTGGTGACCCTCGCGGCGCTCGACCTCCGCCTCGCCGGTGGTCTACTCGGCGGATCGGGCGACATTGTCGAGGCACGCACGATGGCGTTCACCACACTCGTGCTCGCGCAGCTGTTCAACGCGTTCAACGCCCGCTCAGATCGTCTCAGCGCCTTCCACCGACTGTTCACCAATCCGCTGCTGTGGGGTGCGATCGCGCTGTCGCTCGTCCTGCAGGTCGCCGTGGTCCAAGTGCCGTTCATGAACGACGCATTCGAGACGAGCCCACTGACCATTGCCGACTGGCTGATATGCCTCGGGTTGGCGAGCCTCGTGCTTTGGGCAAACGAAACCAGGAAGCTCCTCGCAAGGTGGTCCAATCGCTAGGTGCACGCCACAGGCATTCACCGTGGACTCGCGATCGGCCCGGCCGGCATCGAGTATGCAAGCACCTTGCGACCGAACTCGGGCAGCTGGCTACTCGGCATGTCGACCACTCGTAAAGGTTCTCGAACACGATGAGATTCCAACACCTCAGCACCGCCAAACCCGCGGCACATCAGAGCGGTGACGCGATCCGGGCGCTTCACGGCGTGACCCGGTTCGGGTGTGGACAACGCGCGAAGGCGCGAGCATGGCTCGCCCGTGTGGCACCCGGCAAACCCGCTGACGCCGGGAACGTCTACTCTACATTTGGCAGCTGTGTTCAGCCCAGGACGTCCCGTGCATCATGCTCGGGTTGTGGTCGCCGCTGAAGCCGCCCATGACGTGTGCGCAGTGCGAGACGTGGCTCCCAAAGTTTTGCTTTTCCCGTGCGGACTGGGCGGCGGCGGGCCCGGCGACGGAAAGCCCTCCGACTGCTATTGCAACGACGATCGTTCCGTGCATGAGTCTTCGTTTCATGGTTGAGCTCCTTGGTGTGGAATGTGGAATCAGGATGCCTCGTTTGTGTCGAGTGGACATCGGGGGAAACGCTGATTTCCTTGCGGCAAACCCGATGGCATCCTCGGCGCCTTGGAGTGACAGGCAGGTGATTTGGCTGGGTGCCGACGTCGATGGGTGTTGATCAGCTTGCTGTCCGGAGATGACGGTGAGCGGAGCAGGAACGCTGCGGGTCGCGAGGTTGATACGGCGAGACGGCTTGGGACAGGTTCGGTTGCGGCAGTGAGCTGACGCCAAGCTGCGTACGTCGGTCGTCATCTGCCTGCGTTAGCCGTGAGAGTTCGAAATCGAAAGGGCCTTACTGGAGGGCGTCGCGAACTTGCCGGGCGATCTCGAGATCCTCCCGTGAGGTAACGACGAGTGTGCGGGCAGGGCTGCCGTCGGCTGAGATGTCGCAGTCGCCGGACGCGGTGACGTTGCGAACGGGGTCGACGGCAAGCCCGAGGAATCGGAGTCCGTCTGTTGCTGCGGACCGTACGGTCGGTTGGTGTTCGCCGATCCCGCCTGTGAACACGACGACGTCGAGGCCGCCGAGGGCGGCGGTCATAGCTGCGATCTCGCGCCGGAGACGGTGCGAGTGGACGGCGAATGCGAGACGCGAGTCGGGGTCCTCTCGCTCGACGCCAGCGACGACCTGGCGCATGTCACCTGAGCCGCCGGTCAGTCCGGCCAGTCCGGCGTCGTGATGGAGTCCGTGGGCAACGTCGCTGAGCGACAGGGGGCCTTGCTGCAGGAGCCACAGCACGAGGCCTGGGTCGACGGAGCCGGCGCGTGTGGCCATGACGAGGCCTTCGAGCGGGGTGAAGCCCATTGTCGTGTCGACGGAACGGCCGGCGAGCACTGCGCACACCGAGGCTCCGGCGCCGAGGTGGCAGGAGACGATCCGTAGGTCGTTGATTGGTTGCCCGACCAGTTCAGCGGCCCTGCGAGTGGCCCAAGCGTGGGAGAGGCCGTGGAAGCCGTATCTGCGTAGCGGCCACCGGGTCCTCCATGCCGCCGGGAGGGCGTAGGTAGTGGCCGGGGCGGGCATGTCGGAGTGGAACGCAGTGTCAAAGCAGGCGACGGCAGTGACGCCGGGTAACGCTACGCGTACGGCTTCGATGGCGGACAGGGCGCGTTGTTGGTGTAACGGTGCGAGGCTTATCAAACCGGCGATGCCAGCCAGGACTTCGTCATCAATCGGGACGGCGCTCGTGAAGCGGTCGCCTCCATGGACGACCCGGTGACCGACGGCGTCGACGCCAATGAGGCCGTGGAGCCATTCGCTCACACCGTTCGCCTCGGCCGATCCGTCCCACGGGTCGAGGTCGAACGTGGCCTCGATCTGGTCATCGGAAGTGACGAGGCGCAGCTTGAGGGTACTCGACCCGGCGTTGACGGCGAGGACCTGCATCAGCCGGGCCATATCCAGTCGGCGACCTCGGGCAGATCCTCGCCGTGGTCGCGTGTCCAGGCCCGAGCCCGGGACCGCTGGTCGACCATTTCTTGGCGGAGGTGGGCGGCCTCCTGCGCGAGGCCGGGGACTCGGTCGATGACGTCCATCACCAGGTGGTATCGGTCGAGATCGTTGAGCATGACCATGTCGAACGGGGTCGTGGTGGTGCCTTCTTCTTTATAGCCGCGGACGTGGATGTTGTCGTGGTTGGTGCGCCGGTAGGTGAGCTGGTGGATCAGCGATGGGTAGCCGTGGTAAGCGAAGATCACTGGCTTGTCGATGGTGAACAGGGCGTCGAAATCGGCGTCGGCGAGACCGTGGGGGTGTTCGCTGGCGGGTTGGAGGCGCATCAGGTCGACGACGTTGATGACCCGCAGGCGAAGGTCGGGCAGATGGAGGCGAAGGAGGTCGGTTGTGGCGAGAATCTCAAGAGTGGGGGTGTCGCCTGCGCAGGCGAGTACGACGTCGGGTTGGTTGCCGTTGTCGGTGCTGGCCCATTCCCACACGCCGAGGCCGCGGGCGCAATGCTTGGCTGCGTCGTCGGGGCCGAGCCAGTCGAAGCTCGGTTGTTTGCCGGCGACGATGACATTGACGTAGTTGCGGCTGCGCAGGCAATGATCGGCAGTCGACAGCAGCGTGTTGGTGTCGGGTGGCAGGTAGACGCGGATCACGTCGGCCTTTTTGTTGACGACGTGGTCGATGAAGCCGGGGTCCTGGTGGGAGAAGCCGTTGTGGTCTTGGTGCCAGACGTGGGACGTGAGCAGATAGTTGAGTGAGGCGACGGAGCGTCGCCATTCGATGTCACGGGTGACCTTGAGCCATTTTGCGTGCTGATTGAACATGGAGTCGATGATGTGAATGAACGCCTCGTAGCAGGAGAGCAAACCGTGGCGTCCCGTCAGCAGGTAGCCTTCGAGCCAGCCTTGGCAGAGGTGTTCGCTGAGGACTTCCATGACGCGCCCGTCAGCGGCGAGATGGTTGTCCGATGGTGACGTGTCGGCCTGCCAGGCTTTGCCGGTCACGTCGTAGACGGCGCTGAGTCGGTTGGACTCGGTTTCGTCCGGACCGAAGATGCGAAAGTTTCGGTCGTCGGTGCTGAGAAGCATGACGTCGCGGAGCAGTCGTCCGAGCGCGCGGGTCGGCTCGTTGCGTGTCGCTCCTGGCGACGGCACCTTGACTGCGTGGTCGCGCCAGTCAGGCAATGCCAAGTCGAGGAGGAGGGAGCCGCCGTTGGCATGAGGGTTCGCACTCATACGCCGTGGGCCGACCGGTGCGAGCGCGGCGATGTCGGGTGAAGGTCGGCCGTCGTGGTCGAACAGTTCGTCTGGGCGGTAGCTACGCAGCCACCGTTCCAGCGCGGCGAGGTGGTCGGAGTTCGACCGCACGGCCGCGATTGGTACCTGATGGGATCGCCAGGTGCCCTCCACCGGTAGGCCATCGACCTCGGCCGGTCCGGTCCAGCCCTTGGGTGAGCGAAGGACGAGCACCGGCCAACGCGGCCGCTCGGAGGCGGTGCCGTTGCGGGCGGCGGTTTGGATGTCGGCGATGTGGTCGCAGATCGTGTCGAGCGTGGTCGCCATCTGCCGGTGCATCGTTGCGGGATCGTCTCCCTCGACTCGGTAGACGGTGTGCCCGTAGCCTTCGAGGAGTTTGGTGAGTTCGTCGTCGGGGATGCGGGCCAGCACTGTGGGGTTGGCGATCTTGTAGCCATTCAGGTGCAAGATCGGGAACACGGCGCCGTCGTGGACGGGGTCGAGGAACTTGTTGGAATGCCAACTGGCCGCCAGCGCGCCGGTTTCGGCTTCTCCGTCACCGATGACACAGGCGACGATCAGGTCGGGGTTGTCGAACGCTGCTCCATAGGCGTGGGCGAGCGAGTATCCGAGCTCGCCGCCTTCGTTGATTGATCCAGGCGTTTCCGGTGCCGCGTGGCTCGGGATGCCACCCGGGAAGGAGAACTGTCGGAACAGCCGCTGCATTCCCGGCGCGTCGAGGGTGACGTCGGGGTACGTCTCGCTGTAGGTGCCTTCCAGCCAGGCGTTGGCCACAACTGCGGGTCCGCCATGGCCTGGCCCGGCCACGAACAACATGTTCAGATCACGGGTGCGAATCACTCGGTTGAGGTGGGTGTACACGAAGTTCAGGCCGGGGGTGGTGCCCCAGTGGCCTAGCAACCTGGGTTTGACGTGATCGGCGACGAGCGGCTCGGCCAGCATCGGGTTGGCCAGCAGGTAGATCTGCCCGACGGACAGGTAGTTGGCGGCCCTCCACCACCGGTCAAGTGTGGCCAGGTCCTCTCCAGCGGTGGTGGCAAGGGGGACGTCGTCAATCATCGGTGTGGTCTCTCTGAGCAAGGGTGGGTGAATTTCGAGGTCGTTCGACCGGCGCTATGCGCGACTCGCATTCGCAGGCGCGGGCCGAGCGGAGCGCATCGCAGAGATCCTCGGCGACGCGTTCTCGGCTGAGCCACGCGCCGGCACCGCAATGAAGCGCAGCGTGGCGGTAAGCGGGATCTGGCTCAGGGCCGATGACGACGACCCGCGCCAGCGAAAATTCTGCGGGTAGCCGACGGCAGCACCCGGCGAAGTCGGCAGTGTCCACGATCACGAGGTCCGGGTACGACGCGACAGTGTGGTCGAGCTCCGAAACGCTGTCCACTGCGGAGACAACCCAGTGACCCTGGTCGCGGTTGAGGAGTTCGACGATGAACTCCCGCATGACTCGATGGGCGACCGCTACCACAACGTGCGGACGTCCGGCCCAGCCGTTGCACACCTCGGCGGGCGTGATCGTCATCCTTCCATCTTGCGGCCAGACAGGTGCGCTGGCATCCGCACCAGCTACTGAGCGGCGCTGCGGCAGGTCACGGACCGTGCTCTTCTCCGTCGAGCAGTCCCGCCTCTTTGGCGCGGCGGACCAGCTCGGCCCGGTTGCGGACGTTGAGCTTTTGGTGGATGTGGGATCGGTGGGTCTCCACGGTGCGAACCGACACATACAGCCGCTGACCAATCTCGGCGTTTGTGAGCCCGAGAGCCATCATCCGCAATACCTCAAGCTCCCGGTCGGACAGCTCGCCACCGGGTCCTCCGAGGCGGGCCGGGGGTGCATCAGGGGCGAGCAGGGCAGCACCCAGCGTCGGATGCACATACTGCTTTCCGCTGGCCACCAGTCGGACAGCCTGGACGAGCTCGATGTCGGCGGCTTCCTTGACCAGGTACCCAGCCGCGCCAGCCTCGAACGCCCGGCGAAGGTAGGCGATGTCATCGTGAACGGTCAACACGAGCACCCGGGTCGCCGGGCTGACCCGCACCACCCCGGCAGTCGCGTCGATCCCGCTCCCGTCTGGCAGACCGAGATCCATCACGAACACGCCCGGTAGGCAGCTCGCCGCCAAAGCCACGGCCTCCTTCACAGTGCCGGCCTCGCCGACTACCTCGAGGTCGTCCTCGGCGTCAAGGATTCGTCGCAGACCGCTGCGAACAACGGCATGGTCGTCGCAGAGCGCGACCCGCACGACATCAGGCAAGGGGCAGCTCCAGAATGATCGTGGTGCCGGAGCCGAGGGTCGACGAGAGTTCCATCGTTCCGCCGACGAGGTCTGCCCGTTCGGCCATACCCTTCAGCCCGAGATGCCCACGCGTGGGTGTTGCGCCGGTTTCGAAGCCGACACCGTCGTCCTCCACCAGAACTCGCAGTCGTTCTTCGGCCACGATCACCGTGATGCTGGCCGTGGCGGCACTGGCGTGGCGGGTGACGTTGGTCAGCGCTTCTTGCACGATCCGGTAGACGACGGTCTCGATCTCGGGAGGCAACCTGTCTGCAGCAAAACCGTGGGCGGCAATCGCGACATTGGTGTCGCCGCGTGCGGTCATGTCCTGGGCCAGACGATCCAGCGCCGGGAGCAGACCGACGTCGTCAAGCACGGTTGGCCGCAGGTCGAAGGCCAATTTGCGGGTCCGGCGCAGGGCGTCGGCGACGAGCGCACGGACGTCGTCGGTACGTCGTCGGGCGTCGTCGAGCGCGACCTCGTCGCCGGCCAGGGAGGACTCGACGAGCCGGAGACCGAGCAACACTGAGGTGAGGGCCTGGCCAATGTCGTCGTGCAGGTCGCGCGACACGCGAGCCCGTTCCGCCTCCTGAGCGCTAAGGATCTCGCCCAGCATCTCACGCTTGAAACCAGCCCGCTCCGTCGCGGCACCAAGTTCGGCGACCACGTCGGCGCGGGCTCGTTCTGCCTGGACGAGATGGGCACTCTCGATCGCTCCGACAGCGAACGCGGCGAAGGCGACGACCAGGGCCTCGTCCTCGTCATCGAAGGGTTCATCGTCCGCCTTCTCTGTCACGTACAAATTGCCATATCGCCGACCACCCCGACCGACCGGCACCCCCAGGAACGTTCGCATCGGCGGATGATTCGGAGGGAACCCGCCCGCCCGCGGATCGAGGCCCAGCTCTGCGAGCCGGATCGGTCCGCTAGCGACGATCACCTCACCGAGCAGCCCGCGTCCATCAGGGAGGCTCCCAATGCGGGCTGCCGTGTCGTCATCCATCCCGTAGTGGATGAACGATTCGATCGCGCCGGTCGCGTCGTAGACCCCGAGAGCCGCGTACCTGGCATCGGCGATCGTGGCGGCGCCCGCCACGATCCGCCGGAGCACCGTTTCCAACTCGTGCTCGCCGGACAGCACGAGAACGGCCTCGAGCAGCGTCTGAACCTTGAGTGGCCAGCCAGCAGCGCCACCTTCGAAATCCTGTGTCGTTGTCGGCGGCCGCACCGACACAGTGTAGTAGGCCGATCGCGTGGGAAAATCACACCATTGCTTCGTGATAGTTCCCGAACTCGTCGCCGGAACCGACCGACCCGACCGACGCGGTCGCCGTCATCACCGGCGCCGCCGAGGATCTCGGTCGTTTCCAAGCTGCGGGTGACCCGTAGCCAGGTTCCGTAGCCGATACCGATGATGACCGGCCTCGTCCAGGCCACGATTGTGGTCGTGAGCTGTAGCGCCCGGGACGCTCCCTTCCCGCAGGAGGACCGATGAGTAAGACCGAGACCGAGACCAAGGTTGTCCACGACCACCACGCTGGCGGTGCGAGCGCGGTGACCACTGTGCTGCACGTCGGCAACCTGCATTGGGGGTCCGAGAAGGCCGTGGCCGAGTCGCTCCTCCAACGCCTCCCAGGCGTCCTGCACGTGGACGCCAACCCTGTGGCCCAGACCGCAACCGTCACGTACGACCCAAGCGCGACATCAGTCGCTGATCTTCAGACGTGGATCGAGGACTGCGGCTATCACTGCGCCGGTCAGTCCGTGCCCGGCCACCTGTGCACGCCGATGCAGGAGCCTGGTCACGACATAAGGCACGGACTGGACGCCGTCCACGAGCCCGAGCCAGCCATGCATCCGGCCGGCCACGGCCAGTCATCGCCGACGCGCTCGCCGCACGACGCAATGGGCCACGGCGGGCATGCGGGTATGTCGATGGCGTCGATGGTCGCCGATATGCGCCGACGATTCCTCGTCGCAGCCGTCCTGTCGATCCCGATCCTGTTGTGGTCCCCGATCGGCCGCGATGTTCTCAACTTCGATGTCAGCGCACCGTTCGGACTTCGAGACGACATCTTCCAGCTGATCTTGAGCATCCCGGTCGTGTTCTGGGCGGGTTGGATCTTCTTCGACGGCGCTGCGCGGGCGCTGCGGGCGCGCACGCTGGACATGATGGTCCTAGTCGCGGTCGCCGTAGCCGCCGGATGGTTGTACTCGCTGGTGGTCACTCTCACCGGAGGCGGCGAGGTCTTCTACGAGGCAGCCTCGGTGTTGGCCACGTTCGTGCTGCTCGGTCACTGGTTCGAGATGCGGGCTCGCGGCGGCGCCAACGAAGCAATCCGAGCACTCATCGATCTCGCACCCCCCAAGGCCACCGTTCTGCGCGATGGCAAAGAGGTCGAGATACCCACTGCGGAGGTCGCTGTCGGCGATCTCCTGCTGATCCGCCCGGGAGCGAAGGTGGCCGTCGACGGGTTGGTCGAAGACGGTGACAGCGATCTCGACGAGTCGATGGTGACCGGAGAAAGTCTCCCTGTCCACAAGGCGTCCGGTGACGAGGTCATCGGCGCAACCCTCAACACAACTGGCACACTGCGCGTCCGCGCTACCAAGGTCGGCGCGGACACGGCGTTGGCCCAGATCGTGAAGTTGGTCCAGGAGGCGCAGAACTCCAAGGCCCCCGGCCAACGCTTGGCCGACCGGGCCGCGTTCTGGCTCGTGTTCGTCGC
>JANMTV010000190.1:0-2799 GCA_031390905.1 Ilumatobacteraceae bacterium
CACAGGTCGTCCGACCTTGCCGACGTGACGCATCGCGTGCGACAGGGCACCGAGGCCGGTACCGGGAAGTTCAGGGCTGACGCCCCACACCATTGGGCCGCCGACCGCGGCGGTTCCCGCCAGGGCGTCATGATCGAAGAACGATCGCAACACATCGGCGGCGCTGAGCCGGCTCCAACGCATCAGTGACCTGGTTCCCGCCATGCGTTTCTTGATTGCCAAGCGGGTCAACGCCCTCGCCGTAGGTTTCGCCGAAGCCGCTTCGAAGATCATGCTGACAGCAGGTTTGGCAGCCTTGAGGTAGCGCCGGTATCCCTCGACCTCATTCGGACACACGCCTCCGATCGAATCGAGCGTTGCTGCGACATCGAAGTACTGGGTCCAAGTCGCACCATCGGACCAGGCAGTGTGATGCTGCGCCGGTTCGACATCGAGGTACTCGAGGCCATGCGCCTTGAGCCCTAACTCCTCGATCACGGGCGTCGTGCGAAACGTGATGTGATCGCAGTTGCAGATGTTGACGGTGGCACCGCCGAACAGTTCGCTCGAAGCTGTTCCGCCGACCGAATCACGGGCCTCGATCAGAAGCGTCGACAACCCCGCCCTGGCGAGGTAGGCAGCAGTGATCAACCCGTTGTGCCCGGCCCCGATCACGATCGCGTCATAGTCATCGTCTGAACGCGATATCAGCCGTCCCCGCACAGCCACATTCTGCCCGACCACCCAACCCGAACCATGCCCTACCCATTTTGCGGCAGGAGACATGACGTAGGCCGTCGTTTTGTCTGCCGCAGAATTCGTTGACGGTGCCCTACCCATTTTGCGGCAGGAGACATGACGTAAGCCGTCGTTTTGCCTGCCACAGAATGTGGAGGCACCACTCGGAGTAGCGTTCGCGGCGTGACTCGACGATTGGCTGATTTGCGGGCTCCACAAATGGCGGAGGCTGTGACCGAACGCTCGATCATCGTGCAGCCGCTGGGGGCAATCGAGCAGCACGGACCGCACTTACCCTTCAGCACTGATTTGTTGATCGCCGAACGAGTCGCCGAGGCGGCTGTGAATCGCGTCGGCGATGCACTGGACGTGTGGTTGCTTCCGGCGCTGGCGTACACGAAATCGAATGAGCATGCCTGGTCGTGCGGAACGATCTGGCTCTCCAACGCCACGATGATCGGAGTGCTCGACGACATCGGTCGTTGCGTCGCGACGACCCCGGCTCGCAAACTCGTGTGGTTCAACGGGCACGGCGGCAATTCGGCATTGCTCGGTGTCGCCAATCGGGAAGTTCGACTGGCGCACGGCCTGCAAACATTCCTGGCTCATCCGGGTGTTCCACCGGACCAGGGCGGATTGTCCGCTCCGGGTGAACTTGGGATGGGGATCCACGGTGGGACCGACGAGACATCGCTGATGCTCCACCTGGCACCCGAACTGGTCGATATGTCGCTCGCTACCCGCAACGTGCCTGAACGGTTGGCGGACAACATGTACGTCAAATTCGGAGGCAAGGTCGGATTCGGATGGCTGTCGAACGACTTCGGGCGCGATGGTCACATCGGTGATCCGACTACAGCCACCGCCGATTTGGGGGAGCAGTTGTTCGCAGCCGCCGTCACGGCGTTTGCCGAGGCGTTGGCCGAGATCGCCACGTTCGAGTTCGGGCGATGAACGACGACACAATCGACGACACAATCGACGACAGGATCAACGACGGGGCGCTGCGAATCGACATCGACCGGCTCGTCGGCCGGATCGAGGCGCTAGGCGAAATCGGTGCCGTGCTCGGACCGAATGGTGAACGCGGATGCGCCCGACTGGCGTTGACCGATGCCGACCGCGACGGGCGCGACCTGGTCGTCACGTGGATGCGTGACCTCGGATTGCGGGTTGCGATCGATGCGATCGGGAACGTGTTCGCGACTCGCGACGGCGCTGACCAATCGCTGGCACCAGTGATGACAGGGTCTCACATCGACACCGTTCGCACCGGGGGCCGCTTCGACGGGAATCTTGGCGTGCTAGGAGGTCTCGAGGTCATCGAGACGTTGATCCAGCACAACATCACGACCGAGCGAGGCGTGACCGTTGCATTCTTCACAGACGAAGAGGGTGCGCGATTCCACCCTGACATGCTCGGCAGCCTCGTGTACGTCGGTGGACTGGCATTGGAGCAAGCGCTCGACGAGCGGGCATCCGACGACGATGCTCGACTTGGTGACGACCTCGAGCGAATCGGGTACAGCGGTCCGCTGCCATGCCCTGGGGCGATGTTCCCGAGTTGTTACGTCGAGCTACACATCGAGCAGGGGCCGGTGCTGGAGGATGAAGGTGTCGAGATCGGCGTCGTCGAGGGAGTGCAGGGCATTTCGTGGACCGAACTGACAATCGTCGGGCAATCGGCGCACGCCGGAACGACGCCTATGCGCCTGCGCCACGATCCGAGCTACGTGGCTGCCTCACTCACCACGTTCGTGCGCCAGTTGACGGGTGAACTTGGTGGCAATCAGGTCTGCACCGTTGGTCAAATAGACGTGCACCCCAATCTCGTGAACGTGATTCCGTCGCAAGTGACGATCACGCTCGACATGCGTAACACCGACGAACTGGTCCTGCAGGAGGCAGAACGTCGTGTTGTCGGCGAATGTGACCGGCTAGCGAAAGCGGAAGGGGTCACGATCACCAGCCGCTCGGTAGCCCGATTCGAGCCCGTCGACTTTGACGACGACATGGTGGATCTCGTGGAGCGGACGGCACAGTCGCTCGGATGCTCGACTCGCAGGATGCCAAGCGGTGCCG
>JANMTV010000208.1:0-5168 GCA_031390905.1 Ilumatobacteraceae bacterium
GGGAGGGCGACATCGACAAGGGGCCGCTTTACGAAGCGAACTCGATCGAGACCTTGTGGGTCCTCGACATCGACGGCACGGTCGTCGTCATCAGCACGCGAGTGACGCCGGGGCCATCGGCGGTGGCCCCAGATTTCGCCGCCGACGTCCTCGACTCGATCGGCATCGAGCCGGCTTGACCAACGTACGCCCTGCTGCACCGCCCGATCGCACAGCAGGGACCTGACACCGAGACGGAGATCATCATGCACACCGAAGCCACCTCGCATTCCACCCGCCGCCGGCTGCCGTTCGCTGCGGCCGCCGCAGCCGTCGTTGCCATCGTCGGAGCGACCGTCATCGCATTGGCCGTCAACAACACAAGCTCCGACGACGATCAGACTCCGTCCCCCGCAGCAGCGACCACCGTCGCACCCACGACGACCGAGGCAACACAGACCGTCAGCTTCGCCGTCGAAGGCGCGAACGACATTCCGGTGACGTTCACCGCGCCACAGTCCTGGGCCGGCGTCGACGGGTGGTCGGCCTACTCGGGCTTGGGGGACGACGGCGCCCTAGTGCTTTTCGACAGCGTTTCCAACATCTACACCGACGGCTGCCAATGGAAGCTGCTCGACCCACCGGTTGGCCCGACCGTCGATGACCTCGTGGCGGCATGGGCGGACGTGACCGAACTCGCCCCCACCGCAGCGGTCGACGTCACCGTCGACGGGCACGCCGCCAAGCAGATCGAGTTCACCGTCCCCGACTACACCCCAAGCGAATGCAAACAACAACAGTTCGGCGTCTACATGGTGGACGGGGCCCATCCTCCGGGCCAGTGGGCCTTCTTCCCCGACCAACACTTCCAGATGTCGGTCCTCGACGTCGACGGTACCCGACTTCTGATCGCGGCGATCACGTACCCGAGCACATCTCCACAAGACCGAGCCGCCCTGGAGGAGGTCGTGGCCTCCATCCGGATCGGCTGAATTCACCCACCTACGCCGCAACCGGCGAGCGCGACGACGAGCACCACCAGCGCAGCTGACTTCGTCCTACCACTAGACGATGGCGCGGCCCACAGACTTGCTCGGAACCACGCGCATCCGCCGCTTCGCGACGCAAATCTCATCCACAGGTTGTGGGGGAGAAGAGACCAAATGTTCCGAAGATGTGGGCTCGGTGGAGGAAACGGTGCGCCGAGCTCGCGGTAGCGCCGAACTGTAGATTTTCCGGTGATCGGGCGCATCGGTGCACCGCTCGTGGTCGTGAACAGCAGGCCGTCGTTGTCGAGTGGCACCGATGCCAGGTGGTGCTCGAGGTCGGCAATGATCACCTTCGGGATCGCAATCGTTCGCACACCGGCGTCGGTCTTGGGAGGGCCGAGCACGAGGGTGCCGTCGGTGAGTTCCTGGTACTGCTCCTCGACCCGAACCGTTCGATGCAGGAGATCGAGATGACGTTGTCGCAAGGCGCGGATCTCGCCGAGGCGCAGTCCGCAGAACGTGGCCAAGAGCACGGCAGCGCTGAGCTCGGGTGCGATCGCGTCCGCGATCTCGAACACCTGCCCGATCGTTGCTACTGGACGCTCCGCTGGGCGTTCTGTGGAGGCGCCCTGCACGACGCACGGGTTCCGCATCAAGATGCCGTCCTCGACGGCGGTAGCGAGGATCGCGTGCGTGAGCCGATAGCACTTCGCGACCGTCGACGCGCCCGGCTTGCCCTTCGAGACCATGTTGGCGCGCCACGTGCGGATATGACTCGGCGAGAGCTGGCCGAGCTCGGTCGCGCCCAGCACCGGAAGGATGTGCAGACGTAGTTGCCCGTCGTACAGCTCACGCGTGCGCGGCCGCAGTTGGGCCGCTCGACAAGCCAGCGCGACGAGTACTCCTGGAACGTCACCTTGCCAGCGTCGGGATCGATCCACGAGCCGCGAGCCACATCGGCCCGGACGGAGGCAAGGTACGCATCGGCCTCGCGCTTGGTGCGGAAGGTCACCGGTGCGTTGTGCCAGACGAGGTCGACGCAATAGCGCGCCTGGAATTTGCCCGACGGCAACTTGCGCACGCTTCCCCACCGGCTACGACCCAATGCCGCCATCCTATGTGGCACAGAAGTGGCACGAAATGGCACGACGACCGATTTCAGAACTTGCGCTGCAGTCTGCACAGCCTCTGAGCTGGTGCTTTAGTGGAGCGGGTGACGGGAATCGAACCCGCGTTCTCAGCTTGGGAAGCTGATGTTCTGCCTCTGAACTACACCCGCATGCTCGGTTGGCCGAGCGCGGCCGCCAGGCTAGCTGTCCGCCTCGATCATTGCATTTCGAACTGCCGTGGCACCGCGCCTGTCCGAGTCCGTCAAGTGGGCAATTGTTCCGGCGAGATCTTCGTCGGATCGGTTCTGGCTCAGTTTCCGTTTGCCCTCGAGTCGGTCGACGATCAGTTCGAGACCGACGATCCCGCGTGCCAGTTGCGGGATGAAGTCACCAGGCGCATCATCGATCGACCACGGCTTGTTGAACGTGGATTCGTTCAGATCCGTGAGGTCCCGGATCTGCTGTGCGACCCAGGCGGGATCGTCGTGAGCGACCATTTGGCCGTGGGCGTGGATCACCTCGTAGTTCCACGTCGGCACGACCTTTCCGTGCTCGGATTTCGACGGGTACCACGAAGGGGAGATGTATGTATCGCTGACCGGCACGATCAACAGCGCCGAACACGGAGTCAGCCGCCAGAACGGATTCGGACGAGCGAGATGACCTCGCACAATTCGCCCATCGTCGGAAACGATGATCGGAATCGGCGTCGAACTCAAACCCGAATCAGTCGACACGACCAGATGCCCGAATCCAGCCGAACGAATCAAACCCACCAGGACGCCAACGTCATCCTCGGCGAACTGGGCTGGGCGATACATGGCGGCAACAGTAGGGTTCGAACTCGTGATCTTGTCGGACCGGACCCTTCGTGAACAGCTAGCGGCTGGGCGTATCGTCGTCGATCCACTGGACGAATCGTTGATCCAACCGTCGTCAATCGACGTGCGAATCTCGAATCTGTTCCGGGTGTTTCGTAACCACACGCGAGGCGTGATCGACGTCAAGCAAGACCAGACGTCGCTGACCGAACTCGTCGAGATCGACGCCAACGATCCCGATGCAGCCTTCATGCTCCATCCCGGCGAATTCGTCCTTGGATCGACGTTCGAACGGATCGCGGTTCCTGATGATCTGGTTGCCCGCATCGAAGGCAAGAGCTCGCTGGGCAGGCTCGGATTGTTGATCCACTCGACGGCGGGCTTCGTCGACGCAGGGTTTGATGGGCACATCACATTGGAACTGGCGAATGTGGCAAGCCTTCCGATCACGCTCTATCCGGGGATGAAGATCGGCCAGGTCAGCTTCATGGTGATGACGACGCCAGCCGACAACCCATATGGCAAAGGTGCCACAGGTTCGAAGTATCAGGGTCAGCGCGGCCCGACGCCGAGCCGTTACTTCGAAAACTTTCACTGACCGCGAATCGCTTGATCACGAGGTGCGGCGGTCGTACTGCGAACCACCAACGACGGTGCGATCACGTGATGGACGGCTTGGGTCCGGCCATGTTCGACGCGTTCGATCAACGCGTCGATAGCCAGTTCGCCAAGCCGCTCGCGATGCTGGTCGATGGTGGTCAAACCAATATGTCGAAGTGCGGCGACGGAGGTGTTGTCGTAACCGACAAGTGACATGTCGTCCGGAACAGTGAATCCGGAATCGTCGAGTGTGTCGAGCGCACCGAGCGCGCTGAGGTCGTTTCCGGCAAACATTGCGGAGATTGTCCGTCCACTCGCCAACGCCTTCTGCGCCGCGAGCGCCCCTGATGCCTCGGTGAATGCGGCCGACACGACGTGCGACGCGAAACCGTGTCGATGCATCGTCGCTTGATACCCGGCGAGCCGCTGCGCGGAACCCGCTCCGCGCCCGCCGTCGATGTGACAGATATGGCGATGCCCCAATTCGATGAGATGCTCGACGACCATTTGGGCACCCAGGAAGTCGTCGTTGTTGATCGTGTCGACAACGGTCGAATCCATCGGGCGGCTGACAACGACGATCGGTACGGATCGAGCAGCCTGCTCGATCACGGCCGCGCTTACCCGCGAACCGGTCAGGATCAGGCCGTCGACGCGATAGTCAATGAACGTCTCGATCGCACGGGTCTCGTCGTCGTCGTTCAAGAAGGCGCTGTTCATCAACATCCGATAGCCACCGGTGTCGGCGGCGCGCTTGATCCCATCGGCGACACTCGGGAAATAGGGGTTATGGAGGTCGTTGATCAGCAACCCGAACGTGCGTGTCTGCTTGCTTGCGAGATGTCGGGCCATCAAATTTGGGCGATAACCGAGCTCGTCGGCGGCGCGCCGGACCGCAGCGCGCGATGAGTCGCTGACCTTGGCTGACCCGCGGAGCGCCAGACTCACCAGAGCGCGCGACACGCCCGCTCGCCGAGCGACGTCATCCATTGTTGGCTTGGGCACCTCGAACAAGATTCCTTTCTCAGATTCGTGATTGATAGTTGACAGACGTCGATTTAAGCACAATGATTAGAGCGCTTCAACAAGCTGAAGCAATCCATGGGGGATTGACGATGCAGAGGTCACCAGGTGACCGCTCGTCCGACGTTCCCCGTTGCAACTTCCACGGAAGAACTAGAGGGGGAGAACACCCACATGAGAAAAATGCGTACCGCAATTGCCTCGATCGCAGCCCTATCACTGGTCCTGGCTGCCTGCGGCGGCGATGACGGAGATAGCACGGCGAGCGGTGGAGACACTGCCGTCAGCGAATCAGCCGATACAGCAGCCGACACCGCCGCCAGCGAATCAGCCGACACCGCCGCCAGCGAATCAGCCGACACCGCCGCCAGCGAATCAGTCGAGCCTGCCTCGGATACGGTTGACGTTACCCAAGGTGCAGATTTGACGTTTCATATGATCACGCATTCCGACAGCGGACCGTTCTGGTCGGTTGTCAAGCGTGGTATGGAGGCCGCCGGCGAAGACCTCGGCGTCACCGTTGTCTGGCTCGAGTCGGTCAACGACCCGGGTGTTCAGGTCCAGCTCATCGAGCAGGCGATCGCCGAAGGTTCGGACGGCATTGCCGCATCGTTGCCGAGCCCCGACCAGTGATAGGGCTGCGATCG
>JANMTV010000246.1:0-2093 GCA_031390905.1 Ilumatobacteraceae bacterium
ATGGTCAGGCATCCGCGCCACGGCTTTGAGCCCTGCTCGTCGGAGTATCGCGCTCGGGCCGCGCCGGCGAGATGGTTCGTTTGGTGAAACGACTGTAGATGCCGTGTCGACACTCTGATTGTCCGGTCGGACAACAGCCGAACCGTCAAGGAGGGCGTCAAGCAGCGACGTTTCATAGTCGTCTGTGGGTCGATATCCACGATCCCACAACACGTATTGAGCGGGTCCGAGTTGGCTTCTGAATCGGAGATGGGACGCAAGTAACCGTTCGAGCCGCACGATTCCGACCGGTGCCAGATCTCGCCATCGGTAGAGCATGGTGGCGTCGATGTAGATGGGTTCCGGTGCGGTCACGTATGTCCACCGACTTTGTTGCGGGCGCGCTTGAGCCGACGTCCGACTGCCGGGAAGCCTCGAGCAATGTCGAACCTCAACGCAGCACCTGGTGCCCGACGCCGGGATGACGGGGCGACGCGTGAAAGGTGATGCCCGTCGTCGTCGTGTATCGAACGCCTCGGTGCGGCAAGGGCTTCGTCGACTGCGATCCAGGTTCGCTCGGCACAGCGCTTCCACGTGTGGAGCCTCGCCACCTCGGCGATCTCGTTCACCACATCACTTGCATGGCCGGAGTCGCTGATCATTCGCGAAACGTGGATCGCCCATGTCGCCGGCGACCACGAGTTGACCACGGCGTCGGTTCCCACCAGCAACTCGCCTGGCGCTGTACCGGCGTACGTCAAACAAGGCGTACCGACCGACGCCGCTTCGAATGGCACCAGTCCGAAACCCTCCACGATCGATGGGTACAGGACGACTTGGGCGTGTCGGAGCAGCCACCACTTTTCGTCGTCATTGATGTGTCCCCAGCGGTGAACGCGGCTCTGGACGTCCGGCATCAACTGTTGGATCAACAGGTCTTCCGTGTCCGTCGAACGACCGAAGTACGGCTCTGGCCCGCCGAGAACGAGATGACCTTCGTACCCTTGCTCCTCGACGAGAGCAGCAAACGTTGCAATCGCGTGCGCCCGATTCATGTGCCAGAACGTTGACGAGAGACATACCAGAAACGGCGTCGTTGAATCAATTGGACGGTCTGGCTGCAAGACACCGGGCAGCGGTTTCGGATCCGCTCCGCATGAGACCACGTGCAGTCGGGTGACGTCGAGGTCGGGGCATTCGGTGAACGCGCTGTCTCGACCGAACGCCGAGATGAACGTGACGCCATCCAGCGTTCGCATGAGGTGACGCTGCAGGTTCCGAGCGAAGAACAACAACTGATCCGAGGGGTGATAGAACGGATTCGAGAACCCGATCATGTCGAGTTGCCCAACGAGTCCGCGGCGACCGACTGTCGTCACGAACGCGAGTTCGCGGGCATACAGCATCTGATACGGCCGATAGACGACGTCAGCTTCAACGCCGGTTGAGCGTTCGACGACTTGGACTCGTGACCCGGCGAGTTCGGATCTCAGCTCGATGATCACGGGCCGACGTACGGCGAGCATCACCGTTGAGTTGGGCCGAGTCGCGGCAAGCCATCGGGTGACTTCGAGCACGAGATGCTGAGTCCCTGTGTACGGCTCATCGGTCAGACAGACACCGTCAACGACGATTCGCACACCGTCTACTTGAGCACTCGCCCATGAGACATGAGCCTCGAGTCCTGCATTCGCCGGGCCGACCAAGCTGGCGAGCGCTACGTCGGTCCAACCGGCGATCGGTTGCGTGCCGGTCGAGTCGGCCGGATCCCATCCAAATGCCACGCCCGGCGTCGCGATGTGACGCCAGCCATGCTGCACCAACCGTTCCGAGATGCGCACGATCTGATCGTCAGTGTTGACAGCGATGTCTGTGATCAACGGCAGGCTCGCCAGCGCTTCGGCGCTGAATCCACACAGTTGCCGGCAAGGCAACGCCAGACTTGGCGGTGGGGGCGAAGCCTGATGTTGCGAGTAGACGCGTGCCGACGTGAGTGAACGAACTGGAACTGGCGACGCGGAGCCCACCCCGGAGAATTCGAGCATCGCCACCAACGCCTCGATGATCTCGACAGTTGCGCCCACCGAATCATCATGAATCACGACATCTCGACC
>JANMTV010000269.1:0-16123 GCA_031390905.1 Ilumatobacteraceae bacterium
TCGAACAGGCCGACACCGAGATCCGCGCACAGCAGCTCGAAATCGGGTTCATGGTGCACACGTTCTCAGAGGCAATCAAGCGACTAGCGAAGGCGGGCTCGTGGCGGAACCCGGTTGATTCGTTCCGGTCGGGCCTCAAAACCCGTTGAATCTTCGCTGCATCGACCCGCTTCAGGAGCCGTGGCGAATCTCAACTCTCAACGGTCGACCTGGGCTTTTCTGGGCTTTTCTGGTGGGCACGACGGGGCTCGAACCCGGGACCTCTACCGTGTCATGGTAGCGCTCTAACCAACTGAGCTACGCGCCCGTAGCGGATGCGTACGCTACCAGGCGTGGCACCCAGCGCACACCTCCCCCTGATCGATATCGGTCCGCTGATGACCGGACAGGCCAACGACATCGATGCTGAAGCTGTTGCTCGCCAGGTCGACCAGGCGTGTCGATCGCTCGGCTTCTTTCGAATCATCGGGCACGGAATCGATCACTCGCTGATGCAACGGATGGACCGTTTGTCACGCCAGTTCTTCGACCAACCGAACGAGGTCAAGGCCGCAATCGCCATGCCACTCGCAGGTTCGGCATGGCGAGGCTGGTTCCCAGTCGGTGACGAAGTCACGTCCGACGTTCCTGACCGCAAGGAAGGTCTCTACGTTGGGCTCGATCATCCCGCCGACACCCGCGGGTGATAGCGGGGACACCACTGCACGGATCCAACCTGTTCCCAGCAGGTGAGTTAGGTCACGCGACCATGGACTTGGTCGACGGCTTGGTGCCGGTCGCCAAGGCCGTGATGCGCGGGATCGCACTCGGCCTCGGTCTTCCCGCCGAATGGTTCGAGATCCATCTCACCGCCGACCCGACGGTGCTGTTCCGGATTTTCCACTATCCGGCGCTGCCAGACAACGACCGCCCGGATCAGTGGGGTGTCGGCGAGCACACCGACTATGGACTGTTGACGCTGCTCGCCCAAGATCAATGTGGAGGGCTGCAGGTGCGCACGCCCGACGGAGAGTGGATCGAGGTGCCAGCCGAACCCGGCGTGCTTGTGTGCAACCTTGGCGACATGCTCGATCGCCTGACCGAGGGTCGCTATCGGTCGACACCACATCGGGTGCGCAACCTGAGCGGGCAGAGTCGGTTGTCGTTCCCGTTCTTCTTCGACCCATCGTGGGACGCCGTCGTGACACCGCTTCCGTTCGCCGACAGCGCACCGGCCGACGACGCAGACCGGCGTTGGGACGGCACCAACCCGCAGGCCTGGACCGGGACCTACGGCGACTACATATCGGCCAAAGTTGCCAAGGTGTTCCCCGACCTGTTCGCCAGGATCACCGGCAACACGTCGTAAGCAACACGGTCGTAAGCAACACGGTCACGTCAGACGCAGGCTGACTTCGTTCGCCATCAGGCGGCCCGAGCGAGTCAGAACCCAGCGGTCGTGGCGGCGTTCTACAAGCCCCTCGAGGGTGTCGAGGGTGTCACCAGAGAACGCGTCGAGCGCAACCCCGTCACGCATCCGGAGCTGGAGTTCCAGGCGTTCGAATCGTCGCGTTGCTGGGTCCAGTGTTTCGCCCGACGCTTCGGTCGACTGACGTGATTGCACCGCTTCGATGTAGCGGTCCGGCGTACGTACGTTCCACCAACGGCGACCGTCCTGGTGCGAGTGCGCCGCACACCCGAATCCGAGGTAGTTCTGCTGTCGCCAGTACAGCAGGTTGTGGCGACATTCGTGACCCGGCCGGGCCCAGTTGGAAACCTCATAGTTGTCGAGCCCGACGGCTGTCAGCAGATCGTCGACGAGTTCATACTTGTCGGCTTGATCATCGTCATCGGGATGACGATCTGGTTGTTCGGCGAGTGGCGTGCCTGCCTCGATCGTCAGCGCATACGCCGAAACATGTGGAGGATCAAGATCGACGATCGCTCGCACGGTGTGTTCCCAATCGGCCACCGATTCACCACAGGCTCCGTAGATCACGTCGAGGTTGAAGGTCGGTAGTCCGACGTCGCGAATCGCATCGACGGCACGCTGGACGTTGCGCTGATCATGCTGTCGACCCAGCGAACCGAGCACATGCGTTGCCATCGACTGCACCCCGACACTGACGCGGTTGACCCCCGCCTGCTCGTAATGACGCAACAGGTCCGCTGTGACGTTGTCAGGATTGCATTCGACGGTGATCTCGGCGTCGTCGGTGACGGGCACCGACGCGATCACAGCACCAAGTGCATCGCCGTCGACCATCGACGGTGTCCCGCCGCCAACGAAGATGCTCGAGGCGACGGGCATCCCGTCATCGACCGCCCGCTGGATCTCGGTCGCAAGCACCGCCAAGTATTCGCCCGTCAGGTGATGACGATCAGTCCATGTGGCGAAGGCGCAGTAGTCGCATTTCGACGCGCAAAACGGAATGTGAACGTAGACCCCGAAGGGTTCAGTTCGGTCGGAAGACAAGATCGAGCGCCTCAAGTCGCAATGCAACCTGGTCGACCGGTATGTCCAGCATTGCCGCGATCCCACGCTTGTCGTCGTTGCGGATCGTGAGCACGCGACCGTTGAAGTCTTGGCGTTGCACCTGGATCATGCGCATGAACCTGGTCAGCATTTCGAACGGTGCACCCGACAGCTGGCTCAGCTTGTGGATATCGATCGCCAGCTTGGGTCGGATCGCCGAACTGTCATCAGCGCCGACAGTCGGATCGGTTCCATCGCGAGGCAACAGTTGATCGACGGGTACGCGGTAAAATTGTGCCAAACGATCGAGTCGGGGTAGCGATAACGCGCGCTCACCGCGTTCGTAGGCGCCGAGCACCGACGCCTTGAACTCGTGCTCGGACTGCGCTTCGACGTCGTGTAACGACAGCCGCTTTTGCTTGCGGATCGAGCGCAAGCGCTCACCGACTTGAACGCTGTAGCCCTCGTCGTCAGTCTCAGCTTCAATGTTCTCGGGAGATTGCATTGGCCCGAACTCCTTGCATATTCGATGTGGTCGGACTCCCACTGTAGCCGACTTCGCTGCGTGGTCAATGGGTGAACTACCGGCCTGGCGCCGTCACCCAGCGTGTGCGGTCAGATGTGCGGCAGCGACCAGCGCCGCAGTCTCCACGCGAAGCACACGCCTACCGAGCGAAGCGCGATCCTTCGCCAGCGACAATTCTGTCGTGCTCCAACCGCCCTCAGGCCCGATCGCGACAACGTGATCGCTGGAGCCAAGCGCCCGACAACCCGGCTCGGCGACAACCGCCTCCAGTAGAAATACATGTGACGACACCGGACCATCAACCACGGGTAGCCACACTCCGCGCGACTGCTGGAGCGCTTCGGCTGCCACGCGGCGTAGTTTTGCAACATGCCTCAAGGCTCGATCCGGGTCCCAACGGACAACAGATCGATCAGCGTGCAAGAACACGATTCGATCGACGCCGAGTTCAGTCAACTTCTGAACAATCCACTCCGGTCGATCAAGTTTCGGGATCGCGACACCGATCGTGACCGGACTCGATCGTCTAGGTTCGAAAATCACGTCGCCGTCGATGGCGATCGCATCATCGCGTGCGGAACATCGACGCCAGCGACCTGCGCCGTCGGTCACCGTCACCAGTTCGTCGTTTCGCACTCTCAGTGACCGAAAGACATGTAGCGTCGATTCATCGCTCAGCACCGGCGATTCGACGTCTTCGACCAACACATGCGCCGCTGCCCGCCGGAGAGCCTCACCCGTTTCAGGTGTCACGAGAAAGCGGATTTGATCTTCGAGAACAGGCCAGTGCCGGCGTCGCTGATCGACTCGCCGCGGCCTTCGGCGAATGTGCGCAGCAACTGTGCCTCATCGGCCGAAAGTTTGGTCGGGACCTCAACACGAACGACGGCTCGTAGGTCACCTCGGCCGCGTCCGTGTAAATGGGGGACCCCGCGCCCCCGCAACACGAACTGGTGGCCTGGCTGCGTTCCGGCGGGAACCACCAGGTCCTCGTCACCGTCGAGCGTGACGAGGACCAGCTTGGTTCCTAGCGCCGCTTGAGCGATCGAGATCGGCACCTCGGTGATCAAGTCGTCATCCTCGCGGCGATACCGATCGTGTGCCTTGACGCGCAGGTGAACGTACAAATCGCCCGGCGCTCCGCCCCTTGGCCCTGACGCGCCGCGGCGCGTCAGGCGCAGCGTTGAACCATCGACGACTCCGGCCGGCACGTCAACGGTGTAGCTTTTGTCAGCCGTGATTCGTCCTTGGCCGTGACACACACCACACGGTGTCGTGATCACTTCGCCGAGCCCTCCGCAACGACCACACGGGCTCGTCGACACCATTTGGCCCAGCACACTTTGGCGAACTCGCCGAACTTGGCCAGCACCGCTGCACTCGGAACACGTGATCGGTTGGGTGCCTTCACCGGCACCGCTCCCACTGCACGTTCGGCATGGCTGAGGCAGTTTGAGATCGACCGGAATCTGGTCGCCGAACGCAGCCTGTTCGAAGCTGATCGACACGGCGACTTCCATATCCTGGCCGCGCGGTGGACCAGCCGGGCCACGCCGACCGCCACCGAACATGCTTCCTCCGTTGCCGCCGAAGAAGGCGTCGAAAATGTCGCCTAGCCCGCCACCGCCAAACGGGTCCCCCACGTTCTGGCCTCCGACGCCCGCCTCACCAAATCGGTCGTACTTGGCACGCTGATCGTCGTCGGATAGCACGGCGTACGCCTTCGAGACTTCCTTGAACTTCTCGGCCGCGGCCGGGTTGTCCGGGTTGGCGTCGGGGTGCAATTCGCGCGCCAGCTTCCGGTATGCCTTCTTGAGTTCGTCGGCGTTGGCTGTCCGCGAGACCCCGAGCAGGTTGTAGTAGTCGGTGGACATCAGCCCTCTCCCAATCGGCGTCCGAGTCGTTGGCTGACCACGTCAACCGTCGCCAGCGCCTGCGGATAGTTCATGCGGGTCGGCCCGAGCACCCCGACCGAGCCGACGCGTTCCCCGTCGACCACGACCGGGGCGACGACCACCGAGCAGGCCGACAGCGGTTCCACACCGTGTTCGACACCGATCGCCACCGACATACCTCGATCAACGATGTCGCGGACGAGCGACACCACGACGAACTGCTGCTCGAGCGTGTGTAGCACTTGGCGAACCACATCGACAGCGTCGAACGAGGCGGCCATCGCAGAAGCGCCACCTACGTAGACATGGTCATCGGTGGAGGCGGTGCGCATGACGCCGATTGCGGCGTCACAGATCTCGTCAACTGCAACATCACCAGACGAGGCAAGCGTCGCGACGTTGACCAACGTGTGCCCATTGAGCCGGCCCGCAAGATGCGCCGAGGCCGACGACAGCGATGCGTCGGCAGTTTCGCCGGAGACCTCGATCACTTCGTTCTCGACAGAGCCGTTACCGAATACCAACACGACGGCGGCGGCGGTGGCGGACAGGCGAACGATCTGCGTACTACGGATCACGGCCGCATCGGCCTTGGGTCCGAGCACCACGGCAGCGTTGTGGGTCAGCTTGGCAAGCAGATCGGAGGTCTGATGCAGCATCTCTTCCAGACGACCGTGAGCGGCCGAGAAGAACGCACCAACCTGCTCGGTCGTGGCTTGGTCGAGTCGACCGGGTTGAGCGAGGTTGTCGACGAAGAATCGATATCCCTTGTCAGTCGGGATGCGACCGGCAGATGTATGCGGGGAGGTCAGGAATCCCTCCTGTTCGAGCACCGCCATCTCGTTTCGAACGGTCGCCGACGAGACCCCAATTCCGGACGCGGAGGCGATATGTGAGGACCCAACGGGCTGGGCAGTGGAGATGTACTCCTGCACCACAGCTCCGAGAATGGCGGTCTTGCGATCGTCCAGCATCTGGCAAACGAGGATACCGAGTGCTAACCGGGGTTCACGGATATGCCAGTGTGCGGATATGAGGCATGGGGAGGGACGATCACGCCTGAAAGGAGGGTGGCAGCGATCAGCGGGACTCCGGGCCGATAGACGAGGTGGTTGTAGGACGGTGCGTCAAGGATCACCAGATCGGCGCGGCAGCCTGGTGACAATTTGCCGATGTCGCTCCTGCGAAGCGCCGAGGCACCGCCGCTGGTCGCCGCCGCCAGCGCTTCGTCGATCGTCATGTGCATGTCACGAACGGCGAGGGCGATGCAAAACGACATCGAGGTCGTGAAGCTGCTACCCGGATTACAATTGGTCGCCAACGCAACAGTGGCACCGGCGTCGATCACCCGTCGTGCGTCTGGATACGGCTGCCGGGTCGAGAAGTCGGCAGCGGGTAGGAATGTCGCCACAGTAGTACTGGCAGCGAGCGCGTCGATGTCGGCATCGCTCAAGTAGGTGCAATGGTCTGCCGAAGCGCAGCCAAGTTCCACCGCCAGTTGCACGCCGGGGCCGTGGCCGAGTTGGTTGGCATGCAGGCGCGCTCCGAGTCCAGTCGCCTGACCGGCTGTGAGCACGGCTCTGCATTGATCTGCGTCGAATGCGCCGCGCTCACAGAAGGCGTCGATCCATCGGGCGTTTGGCCGAACCGCGGCGAGCATCTCGTTGCACACCAGGTGGACGTAATCGTCGGCACGACCTTCGAACTCGGGCGGCACGAGATGAGCGCCGAGGAACGTCGCATCGTCGGTGAACCGACGGGCAATCTCGAGGCAGCGATGTTCGTGAAATGGATCGAGCCCGTAGCCGGATTTGATTTCGATCGTCGTGATCCCCGCGCGGAGGGCCTCGGCGCGACGGTTCGTGGTCAGCACTTCCAGTTCGCTCGTCGTTGCCCGCCTCGTGGAATCGACTGTCCCGCCGATACCGCTGGCGGTGTAGGGCTCTCCCGCCATTCGGGCGGCGAATTCGTCACCCCGATCGCCAGCAAACACGAGGTGAGTGTGGCTATCGACGAATCCTGGGATCACGCAGCGACCACCTGCGTCGATCCGATCGTCCCCGGCGACGGCCGGCCGTTCGAGTGATGCGACGAGCCCACCTTCGACAACGATCGCGGCATCACGTATCACGCCCAGCGGTCCTTCACCAAGCGCTGGATCTCCCGTGACCAACAGTCCGATGTTGTCGACGATGAGCGTCATGGAGCTCCCGACAAACGAACCAACTCGTTGATCGCGGACTTTAGTTCAGCGGCAACGTCGAGCGAGCGGTGACGATGGTCATCGACGATGATCTGACCACCGACGACGACGTGGGAAACGTCGGCGGCCGACGCTGCAAATACCGCCGACTCGAGGGCATACTCCTCGCCAGTTCCGGCCGTGCGCACAGTATCAAGACGGACAGTGACGAAGTCGGCCACACCTCCAACAGCGATTGATCCAGCATTGGTCCATCCGAGACTGGCATGCCCGTCAACGGTGGCGGCGCGGAGCAACGATGGCACGTCATGGCTGCCTCTGACCATCGAAGCCAGGCGTTCGTTCAACTCGACCCCGCGCGCCTCTTCGAACATGTCGATCACTGCGTGCGAGTCGCTCCCGAGCGACAATCGGGCTCCGGCCTCACACAACGCCCGCGCCTGCCCGATGCCGTCGGCTAGATCGCGTTCGGTTGTCGGGCAGAAACAGGCCGTGCATCTCGCGCCGCCGAGCAACCGGACGTCGTGATCGGTGAGGTGTGTTGCGTGCACGGCCGTGAACCTGTCACTCAACGCGTTCCGCTCGGCAAAGACTTCGACCGGAGTCGCTCCGTAGGCGCTGATGCAGTGTTCGTTTTCGGCCGTTTGCTCCGATACGTGTGCATGCAGCGGGACGTTCCGAGACGCCGCCCAGGCGGCCACGATTTCGATGTCGGCCGGCGCCACCGCTCGCACCGAGTGAACCGCGGCACCCAACCTAACCGTCGATGATGCCAGCGATTCACGGGCGCTCGCGCGGGTCGCCCAGTCGATCGAGTCGTGGTCGCCGAAGCGACGTTGCACGCCCATCAGCTGATCGTCGAAACCACCGCGGAGGTAGCACGTGTCGAGCAAGGTGATCCGCAAGCCAGCGTCGGCAGCCGCTGCAATGAGCATCTCCCCCATTGCGTTGGGATTGTCGTACCGGACGCCGTCACGCCCGTGGTGGAGGTAGTGGAACTCTCCAACGGCGGTGATCCCTGCCAGCACCATCTCGGCATACACCGCTCGAGCAAGCCTGAAATACGTATCCGGATCGAGCACGGATGCGACGGCATACATCTGCTCACGCCACGTCCAGAACGACCCGGCCCCGACTTGTGTGCGACCTCGCAAGACGCGATGAAAGGCGTGGCTGTGCGCGTTCGCAAACCCTGGCAACGTGAGTCCCGCAAACCTACGCACACCCCCCGGTGCGGCCACACCCGACTCCACCGACGAGATCCGGTCCCCGATCACCCCGATCAAGACATCGCGTTCCGCGTGATCCCCGCCCAGCCAGGCGAGCTCGAAGTGATAGCTGGATCCGAACGTCATGGAGTCAGGCATGACAACGCCATCAGGAACCAACCCGCTGCACGAACTCGGTGATCCGCTTGACGAACACGTCACGGTGAAACCGCTCGAACTGCTCCCACGTCGTGAGCGTCGTCGTGTCGGTGACTCGATCGAGAAACAGGGTTCCATCGAGGTGATCGCATTCGTGTTGAAATGTTCCAGCCGTGAGACCTCGCTTGATCTCATCGTGGGCGATGCCATGGCGGTCGAGCCATCGGACCCTCACGTTGACATGGCGATGCACGTTCCCGCGCAGGTTCGGTACCGAGAGACATCCCTCGTTGATCTCGACCAGTTCGTCGTCGATTGGTTCGATCACGGGATTGATCACCACGGTCAGCGGTATTCGAGGCTTGTATGGATAACGCGGGTTGTCATTGACTTCGATCGTTGCGATTCGCATCAGCGCCCCGACCTGATTTGCGGCAATTCCGGCACCCTTGGCTTGCCGCATGGTGTCGATCAAGTCGTCGATCAGGAGTTGCGTTTCGGGAAGCACCAGTTCCTCGGTGGTCACCTCGCGAGCGCGCTCCCGCAGAATCGGATGACCGATCGTCAGAATCTCTCGAACCGTCATGTCGCGCTCAATCCGTCCCGGTCAATCTGTCTCGGTCAATCTGTCTCGGTCATGGGGATCCGAACGCCGCGTTCGGCGGCGACCTCGTTCGCTCGTTCGTATCCAGCGTCGGCGTGACGGATCACTCCCATCCCAGGATCGTTCGTGAGTACTCGCGACAACTTCTCATCGGCGAGCGCCGTGCCGTCGGCAAGGCACACCATCCCGGCATGAATCGAGCGACCAATTCCGACTCCGCCGCCGTGGTGAATGCTCACCCAGGTAGCGCCGCTTGATGTGTTGACCAACGCGTTCAGCAAAGGCCAGTCAGCGATCGCATCAGAACCGTCGAGCATCGATTCGGTCTCGCGATACGGAGAGGCGACGGAGCCAGAATCGAGGTGATCGCGACCGATCACGATTGGCGCTTTCAATTCCCCCCGCCGAACCATTTCGTTGAAGCGCAACCCGAGCCTTTGCCGTTCGCCGTAACCGAGCCAGCAGATACGCGCAGGGAGGCCTTGGAACGCAACCCGCTGGCCAGCCAACGCGATCCATCGGTGCAGCCCGTCATCGTCAGGGAATTCTTCGAGCACGGCACGGTCCGTGGCGGCGATGTCGGCGACGTCACCGCTCAGCGCCACCCACCGGAACGGACCTTTACCCTCACAGAACAACGGGCGAATATACGCCGGTAGGAAACCTGGGTAGTCGAAGGCGCGCTCAAACCCACCCAACTCGGCCTCGGTTCGCAGGCTGTTGCCGTAATCGAACACCTCGCTTCCGGCATCGAGGAAGCCGACCATCGCACGGCAATGCGCTGCCATGCTCGCTCGCGATCGCCGAATCAGTTCCTGCGGGTCGGACCGTGCCATCTCCGCCGTTGCTTCGGTGGTGAGGTCAACCGGGACGTAGCTGAGAGGGTCGTGCGCGCTCGTCTGATCGGTCACGATGTCGGCGCCGAACCCCATCTCCAAGAGCTTCGGGAACACCTCGGCGGCATTGCCGACGACACCGACCGAAAGCGCTCGGCCTTCGCCTCGCGCCTGCTCGCAACGAGCAACGGCGTCATCGAGCGAGGAGGCGACTTCGTCGAGGTAACGCGTGTCGATCCGGCGCTGGACGCTGCGTGGGTCGACGTCGACACACAGGGCCACCCCGCCGTTCATCGTGACCGCCAGCGGTTGGGCACCACCCATCCCACCGAGTCCACCGGTGAGCGTGATGGTGCCGGCGAGTGTGCCCCCGAAGCGTTTGCGTCCGATCTCAGCGAAGCACTCGAACGTGCCCTGGAGGATGCCCTGGGTTCCGATGTAGATCCATGAACCGGCCGTCATCTGGCCGTACATCGTGAGCCCCATTGCTTCGAGCCGTCGGAACTCGTCCCATGTGCCCCATTGCGGAACCAAATTCGAGTTGGCCAGCAGGACGCGCGGTGCCCACTCATGGGTCCGAAACACCCCAACGGGCTTGCCCGACTGCACCAGCATCGTCTCGTCGGCCTTGAGCGTGGTGAGCGTGCGGGCCATCGCGTCAAACGCATCCCACGACCTCGCCGCTCGACCGGTGCCGCCGTAAACGACGAGATCATCAGGTCGTTCGGCGACTTCCGGATCGAGGTTGTTGTGCATCATTCGATAGGCCGCCTCTTGTGGCCAACCGAGGCATGTGAGGTCGGTTCCTCGTGCCGCTCGAACGGGTCGTGGACCACTCATGATTTCGTTCCTTCCATACGGATCACATCGAGTTGACCGATGATTCGTTCGACGGCAGCAACTAAGTCTCCCGACGCAAGCAACGTCTCGGCGGCGAGTAGTTCTGGAGACAACCATCGATCTGAGCCCGGCCCAGCGACGACGTTGCGGAGTACTCCAAGCGCCGCTCCCGTGCCAGGCCCAGGTGTCAACGGTGATCTCAACTCGATCGCCGCCCCGGCGCACACGATCTCGACCGCCAGAATTCTGCGCAGGTTGTCGATCGACCGACGCAGCTTGCGGGCTGCCGCCCACCCGTTCGAGACGTGGTCCTCCTGCATCGCGCTCGTCGGAAGTGAGTCGACCGATGCAGGGGCTGCCAACCGCTTGTTGTCCATGGCCATCGCAGCCTGCGTGTAGTGGCCGATCATGTAACCGGAGTTGACTCCCGCGTCGGTCGTAAGAAATGGAGGAAGGCCGTGCGATCGGGCTACGTCGAGCATCCGATCCGTACGTCGCTCGGCAATCGCCGACAACTCGCTCACCGCGATCGCAAGGAAGTCGCACACGAAACCAAGCGGAGCACCATGAAAATTCCCGCACGATTCAACGCGACCGTCGGGAAGGATCATCGGGTTGTCGATTGCCGCGTCGAGTTCGCGTTCGGCAATCAGACGAGCGTGTGCGATCGTGTCGAGAGCGGCACCGTGGACCTGCGGCGTGCAGCGCAGTGAATATGCATCCTGCACTCGCAAATCGCCCTGCCGGTGACTGGCAACAATCGGCGAATCGGCCAGCAGGCGTCGCAGATTCGATGCGCTGATTGCTTGCCCCACTTGTGGGCGCAACGCCTGAAGATCAGCCGCAAATGCACGGTCGGTGCCAAGCAGACCTTCAACGGTCATCGCCGCCGAGATGTCAGCGACGACGGCGAGTTGTTCAAGATCATGGATCGCCAGCACCAGCATGCCAAGTATTCCGTCGGTGCCGTTGATCAGCGCAAGCCCCTCCTTGGCGCGCAGGACAACCGGATCGAGGCCAGACTCGGACAGAGCCAGCGCCGACGTCACCAGTTCACCATTCCGGCGACGCACCTCACCTTCACCGAGCAAGGCCAAGGCGCAGTGGCTGAGCGGCGCCAGGTCGCCGCTGGCACCGAGTGAGCCGTGCTCGCGGACCACAGGGGTGAGCCCCGCATTGAGCATCGCCAGTTGCAGATCAACCAGCTCAGGCCTGGCGCCAGACCGTGCCATCGCCAGGCTACGGGCGCGCAGCAGCACCATCGCCCGTACGACGTCGGACTCGACTTCGTTGCCCATTCCGGCCGCATGTGATCGAACCAGTGCAACTTGGAGCTCTGCGGTGCGCACCGCATCGATCGTCGTATCAGCGAGCGCACCGAATCCGGTCGTGACGCCGTAGACCGGGCGGTCAGAGGCAACGAATCCGTCGATCAGATCGGCCGAATCCTGCATCGCGACTCTCGCCGCGGTGCCGAGCGAGACCGACCAATTTCCACGAGCAACGGCGACGACATCAGCGCTGGTGAGTCCGACGCCAGAGACCGTGACGTGTGGCGCGGCTGCTGGGTTCATCACGCCGCACAGTAGGCGATCCTCGCCGCCCGTCAATTACGGGCGACGAATCACTCCGTATCGGCTGAGCGCCTCGATCCGTTCGGCAGCGTGATCGACCATCGGAGCGGGATAGGTGCTCGTACCCAGTTCCGGAATCCAGCGACCGATGTAACCGCCATCGGGGTCCCAGCGTGCCTGTTGGGCGGTCGGGTTGAAGACTCTGAAATAGGGTGCCGCATCGGTTCCAGATCCGGCCGCCCATTGCCAGCCGTGGTTGTTCGATGCGAGGTCACCGTCGAGTAGATGCTGCAAGAAAAACCGGGCACCCCACTGCCACGACAAATGCAGGTCCTTGACCAGGAAGCTGGCGACGATCATTCGGACTCGGTTGTGCATCCAACCGGTCCGTGTCAGTTGCCGCATCCCGGCGTCAACGATCGGAAACCCGGTCAGCCCATGGCACCAAAGTTCGAATTTGGCGCGTGCAGCTGGGCCATTGTCGATGGCAATCCGATCAAACCGTCGATCGAGATTCGACCATGCAGTCTCAGGTTGATGGAACAACACGTCGGCGTAGAAATCGCGCCAAGCCAGTTCGCTCGAAAACGCGATGTGGTCGCGACTCGACGGGTCGAGATCGGCGAGCAACTGTCGCGGATGCACGACTCCAAACTTGAGGTATGGGGACAGACCACTGGTCCCCTCGGTCGCCGGGATGTCCCTGCCCAAGCCATACGAGCCGAGTCGCTCGCGCCGAAACGCCGCCCACCGATCGAGTACATCGAGTTCGGCAACCGCGTCCACGGCAAGCGTCGCTGTTCTCCGAATCACGTTGCGATCCAGATCAAGGCGATCCAGATCAAGCCAGTTGGGGTCGACAGGTTTGCCGAGCGGGATTGTCCAGCCGTGTTCACGCCAGCGTCGCGAGAACGGCGTGAACACGGCGTACGGCTCACCGTCGGCCTTGGCGACGCGACCCGGTTCCACCGCATACGAAGAGCTGAGTCCTCGCAGCCGGCGACCGGACGCGTGTAGTGCGGCGGCAACCTGCTCGTCGCGGCGACGCCCGTACAGCCCGAAGTCCTTGGTCACATACACCGTTTGGGCGTCGACCCGTTCCACCAACTCTGGAAGTATCTGGACCGGGTCGCCCTCGAGAATCTGCAACGCTCCTCCGGTCGCACCTCGTAGGCCTATAAGAATCTCGCTCAGGAGACGTTGACGAGCAGCGCCCGCAGAATTGAACGCAGGGTCGAGTACGAACACGGGTAACACTTCGGACGACTCGGCGAGCGCTGTCGACAACGCCGGTTGGTCAGTCAAACGAAGGTCTCGTCGAAACCACATTACTGATCGCGTCACGCTGTCAAGCATGGCCGAACCACCTGCCGGGTCCGTCATAGCGGCGCAGATATCCGTAGCATCGACCTTGATGAGCGAAACCGCCGCAACGCAACAACGCGGCCGATCATCGATGTTTCGGTCGTTGCGTTACCGAAACGCTCGACTGTTCTTCGGCGGCATGGTGGTGTCGAACGTCGGCACTTGGTTGCAGTTCACAGCATTGCTGTTCGTCGTCAGACGATTGTCTGATCGCGGTATCGCGCTCGGTGTGCTGATGGCGTGTCAGTTTCTCCCGATGCTCCTGCTCGGCCTCTACGCCGGCGGGATTGCCGATCGAATCGACAAGCGCAAGGTCGTGATGTTCACGCAGTCGGCAATGGGTGTCCAGGCAATCATTCTGAGCATTCTCGAGTTCACGGATTCACTCAACCTCGTGTGGATCTACGTGCTTTCCGCGACGTTGGGTCTGCTCAACGCCTTCGACAACCCGGCCAGACGTGGCTTGGCAACAGAGCTCGCCGATCGCGAGGATCTGACCAATGTGATGGCGCTCAACACGTCGGTGATGACCGGCTCACGCGTATTCGGCCCCGCTCTCGCAGCGCTGCTCGTGGCGTGGGTAGGGACCGGTTGGTGCTTCCTGCTGAACGGCCTGTCGTTTCTCGCGTTGATTTGGGCGTTGAGGTCAATCGATGAGTCGAAACTGTTTCGGAGTCCCACACCACCGGAAAGCGAGTCCCCGATTCGTGACGGCTTGGCGGCCGTGTGGGCCGACCCGATCGTTCGCAACACGACGATCCTGTTCGCCATCGTGTCAACGTTTGCATTCAACTATTCGGTGTCGTTCCCGTTGTTGATCACAGACAACCTGCTCGAATCCGACACTCGACTGGGGTTGGTACTTTCCGTTACGAGTATCGGCAGCGTGACTGGAGCGCTGATCGTCGCTCGGCTCTCCGACGTGCGTCAACTCTGGTTTCTGGTTTCGGTATTGGTGATGGGCGTCACCATGGCGGCATTGTCGATCACCCACTCTCTATGGGTCCTGCTGCTGATCTCGATCCCGTTTGGTGCCGGAGGATCGGCGTTCGTAGCGACGAGCAATGCGATCATGGCCGGACGCACCTCGCCCGAAATGCGCGGCCGCGTGCTTGCACTGGGCGCCGTGCTATTCCTCGGTTCGACACCGATCGGTGGCCCAATCACCGGTTGGGTCGGCGACACGTTCAGTGCCACCTGGTCGATGCTCTACGGAGCCCTGATCTCGCTCATTGCGACCGCGGTGATCATCGTCATCCAACTCGTGGCCCGTAACCGAGAGTCAAGCAGCCCAGGCATCGATCCGACGATCGGTGCCGAAGCGGTTCAATCGCCCGAAGCCGCCGCCAACACTCCGCGCTAGCGGAGAACTGGCGCCGCGCCATCTAGTCGTCGAGTTTGAGGGCACTGATGAAAACGTCGCCTGGGACCTCGACTCGGCCGATCGACTTCATCTTCTTCTTGCCCTCCTTTTGCTTCTCGAGCAACTTACGCTTTCGCGTGATATCGCCGCCATAGCACTTGGCGGTCACGTCCTTGCGTCTCGCTTTGACGGTCTCGCGACTGATCACCTTGCCGCCGATCGCCGCCTGGATCGGAACGTCGAACATCTGTCGAGGGATCAACTCCTTGAGCTTCTCGCACATTCGACGACCGTATGCTTCGGCGTTCTCGCGGTGAACGATCGTCGAAAAGGCGTCAGCCACGATGCTGTTGAGCATGATGTCGACCTTCACCAGGTTGGCCCGCTGGTAACCGGCGAGTTCGTAGTCGAGACTTGCATACCCCTGGCTGCGTGACTTCATCTGGTCGAAGAAGTCGACGACAACTTCCGCAAGGGGAACCTCGTAGTCGAGCTCGACCCGCTCAGGAGATAGGTACTCCATCCGCTTCATCTCACCGCGCCGGGTCTGACACAGGTCCATCAATGCTCCGGTGTACTCCTTTGGCGTAATGATCGAGATCTTGAAGATCGGCTCCTCGATGAAGTCGATCTTCTGGGGCATCGGCAGGTCGGCAGGATTGTCGACGACAACGTGCTCACCGGCGGTCGTGGTGACCCGGTATTCGACCGACGGAGCGGTTGCAATCAGATTGAGTCCGAACTCACGCTCCAACCGCTCAATTACGATCTCCATGTGGAGTAGGCCGAGAAAGCCGCAGCGGAACCCGAATCCGAGTGCCCCAGACGACTCGGGCGAGTACGTGATCGATGCGTCGTTGAGCTTCAACTTCTCGAGCGAGTCGCGCATGTTCTCGAAGTCGTCGCCATCGATCGGGAACAGACCGGAGAACACCATCGGCTTTGGGTCCTGGTACCCGGACAGCGGTTCGGTGGAGCCCCTGATGGCGGTGGTGACCGTCTCGCCGGAACGGGCGTCGCCGACGTCCTTGATGCCGGCGATCAGGTAGCCGACCTCGCCGGGGCCGAGTTCGGGCAGCGGTGTCGGCACCGGGC
>JANMTV010000296.1:0-9285 GCA_031390905.1 Ilumatobacteraceae bacterium
GGCTCGAATATCCGCAAACAGGGCTTCGCCCAGCGAGACCGTCGTCACGACGTTCTCGACTCCGCGTCGAGTCGATTCCGACGGACTCGTAGAGCTGGGAGTCGTGGGCTCACTGCTTGGTGAGGTCACACTCGTGACGACCTGTTGCGTCGATTGGGACACCGGAACCGTGGTCGTTGCCGCGAGTGAGGGTTCCTTCTCCGTGTCGCCACCACCTGCAAGGGTCAGCGCGGCGACGACAGCAACGACGCCAATCCCACCGCCGACCGCGCCGTAGACCAGTCCTTTGTTGCGACCCTTTCGATTCGTCGACGGCGGTGTCGCTGCAGTGGGCGTCGCAGCGCGGGCGGGTGCCTGCCATTCTGGGCCAGGGGGCGTGGCGACCTGCACCGAGTCGGCCACACGAACGGACGCCGCCCCGGCGAGGGAAGCTCCCACCGCAATCGCCAGCTTGGGATGCGCATCCAGGGCCACGGGGCGGCCGGTCGCTGCGCGCAACATTTCGGCTACCACAGGCATCCGCGAACTCCCACCCACGAGGAGGATTCGGGACACCTGATCGATACCGATGTGAGCCGACGCGACGGTTCGCTCGAGCGCACGAACCGTTTCACCGACCCGAGGCCGGACCATCGATTCGAACTCGTCACGGGTCAGCCGAACTTCGGTCTGCACGCCGGGAAGCGCTACCGGAATTGTCGTGTCGCTGTCGGTGGACAATGTCTCCTTCGCTCGTCGGCACTCGGTTCGCAGTCGCGCTTGGGCTGGACGTGTTTGCGGGTCGTTGCGATCGGCACCAGAGACAAGTCCACCAAGCGTCGAGTCGACATGCGCCATGACGGCCTGATCGAAATCGATCCCTCCAAGCCGCTCCATGCCTTCGGGCACACCGACCAACTCGAAGCGATCCTCGGTTCGACGCACCAATGCGGCGTCGAACGTGCCTCCACCGAAGTCATACACCGCAACGATCTCACCGGTGTCGATGCGGGCCTGGCGTGAGTAGGCAATCGCAGCCGCCTCGGGCTCGGTCAGGAGGATGACTTGATCGCCGGCCAGTCCAGCCAACTCGGCCGCTTCGTTCAACAATCCGGTCTTGTAGTCGGAATAGTTCGCCGGGTGGGTCAGCACGACAGTCGTCGGCGGCTCACCCTCTTGTTCTGTCGCCCGCCGAACAATGTCACGCAGCAGATGCGCCATCAGCGACTGCACGGACTGTGGTTGATCGCCAATCACGATCGGGACCGGATCGCCGAGCCGACGCTTGAACTCACGCGCTGCCCTGGTTGGTTCCGCTGACGCCCGCCGCTCCGCGGCGTCACCGACCAACACCTCACCATCTTCCCGAATCAGGACAACCGACGGAACCTGCACTGAGTCTGTGCCAAGCGGAAAGGGCTCGGACGTCGTTCCGCGGGCGATCGCCGCAGCGGAATATGTCGTGCCAAGGTCAACACCTAACGAGTAGGCGCTCATGCCGAGCGGTTCATCACAATCGGGCCGGGGTTGCCGTCGACACTGACGGTCATCGTGTCGCCCTCACACACAAAGGTTCCTGTCCCGCTGAACGCCGAGCCCGTTTCGGTCTGCTGAGGAATCGGCAGGTTCACACCTCCAGCGCTGACCGTCGCGGTAATCACGGTGTTGACGTTGGAGTCGACGAATGTGAACGACCCGTCATCGCCGAACGTTCCCGCCGACTTGTCGTCGCCCGTGATCGACATCGTCATCGTGACATCCTCGGCGCTGGCGGTGAAACCCCAGTCCGAGTACGTGCTGGTCCACACGCCGTCCGCTCCGACGTCGACCACCACGGTTCCGTTGACCCCGACGAGAATGGCGCCGGCTCCCACGGCGTCGGCGGCGGCGAGCCACATGGCGGCGAACGAGTCGTTTTCCATCGTCCAACTCCCCACTGTGCAGGCGATACCGGAAATCGGTCCGGCCGGCGCAGTAGTCGTCGGAGACTCAGTCGTTGTCGGCGCTTCGGTGACGACAACCAGTGCGCCGTCACTCACTCCTGAATCGGATTCCGACGCGCTTGACGATTGGACGGATTCGCCCGACGGCTCGTCGATCACGGGTGTTGTTGTCGATGACGCTGCCTCCGGGTCGTCGCTGCCTGCGGCCATGACTCCCACTGCGGCGATCAGTCCGACCGCCGCTATCGAAGCAGCAACGATCGGAATCTTGCGCGACTTCTTGGCGACGGTCTTCGCAGTTTTCGTCACCGCATCGGTCAGCGGAGTGCCCGTCGGACCAGCGGTTGGACCGGTCAGCGGAGTGCCCGTTGGACCAGCGGTTGGACCGGTCAGCGGAGTGCCCGTTGGACCAGCCGATGGCGTCGCCAACGGCGAACCGGCGGGACCAGCCGATGGCGTCGCCAACGGTGAACCGATTGGACCAGCGGTTGGCATCGCCAACGGCGAGCCGGTCGGTCCGAGACCTGCCACGCCTGCGGCGACAGGTCCGGCCGCAACCGCTTCGCCACCGAGAACGGTTGCACCGAGCACCGCCCCTCCAGCCACCCCTCCAGCCACCACAGCGGCGGCACCTGCGGCGGCGCCGAGTACACCCGCCCCGGCTCGGTCGTCATCGGACTCCACCGCGTCAGGGCGTCGAATCCACCCAATCGCAGCGGCACCAGCGACACTGCCCAATCCAGTCGGCACAGTGCCGCCGATCTCGCTCGCCGCCTCGTCGGCCTCGGTTCGAGACACCAGTACGACATCAGCCAGGGGGATCCCCGCGAGGCGCGCTGACTCGTTCATCAGGCCGGTGCGATACTCGTCAAGACCGGCATCATGCACCAACACCACGGCCCCCGGCTCGGACCCGAACTGGTTGCGTGCGAGGCTGACAATCGACGCCACCAGATGGCCGACCAATGACTCGATTCCGTACGGCGTGCCTCCGATCATCAGCGGTTCAGCGTCACCGAGTCGACCCGCGAAGTCGCCGGTCAGATGCTGGACATCAACCGGATCAGCCCCCGTGACCGCCTCACCAGCTGCGAGTTGCCCGCCAACGACTGCCACAACTGAGGCAACCAGTCCCCCGCCGAGACTCGGCTCCTGTCGAGCGTCACGACGATCCACCGCCCACGCCGTCTCTTGCGATCCAACATCGATACCAAGTCTGTACGTCACTCGAACCTCGCCCTTTTCGTCGACCTCAATCTAACCATGACAGGTTTCGCGCTTCGGCGTTTCCCTTTTGCGTTTTTCGCTCCCCCCAGTGCCTGCAGGAGGTTTCACATGTCAACTCAAACCGCTCATCATCCATACGCGTCGGTGCTTCGCCAACGTGCCACCCACCTTCGAGATCTGGCGGCGCTGATCGAACGCACGTCGGTGATGGCGCTGGGCGACGTTGCCGACCCGGAGGTCTGGTCGACCAAGCGCGCCCAACTTTGCGACGTGATGCTTGCCCGCAACGTGCAGCAGCTCTACCAAGCGGCCGAGGATTTGCGGTACACGGCGTACCGATTCCGTCAGCGAGCGGACGAGATGGAACTAAGCACCCGGATCAGTGTCGTCGCGTGAGTACCCAATCTCACCGTGACGACCGGGTCGATCAACTGCGGACCCGCACGCTCGATGCCGTCAAGGACCTGCGTCGAATCAAGAGTAATGACCCCGCTGCGAGCGAAGCGATCCGGGTTGTGCGGCTCACCGAACAGACACTCGAACTGCTGTGGCTGCCGGCCTTGAACATGGCGGGCGGATAGGGAGACGAGCCGAGCGGCGATGTGACCAATGGTTACGGTAGGCCCTAACCGGTCCGCTCGACCCCAAGCCCTAGAACAGACCTGCTGGTTCGACACCTTCGATCTCGTTTCGGCCGACCATCCATGCCAGGCGCTCGCCGGGTGGCACTGCAAGTACCGCTAGCGGCAGCGGCGTCAAACCCATCGGTTTGCGTGCCCGCCACACCATCTCCCAGAGCCGCAGATCTTTGCTGATGTAGTCACTCGGCATGTCCGCAAACTGGTAGCCGAGCCCGAGATCGACTCGATGGATCTCGACCTCGCGCTGACGGAGTAACGGTAGGAGTTGTTTTGGTCGATCCCCGATCACCGTCGTTGCGGTTCCCGACCAGTCAGTCACGGCCGTCCACGCCGACTCGAGTTCGGCGCAGGTCGCTTCGATGTCATCGACGAGTGCTTCCCACGATCGTCGCGATCCGATCTCGATGTCGGCGTTGCGGCCTTCCACGCCGCGCCGGTATTGCGGACGACCGGCCAGCATCTCCACATGCCCAGACGCATTTCGAGCGATATGGGTCAGCACGTGCCCAATCGTCCAATCGGGGAGGCGCGAAGGAGTCGTTGGATCGACGGCGCCGAGACCGCTCAGGTGCGCCAGGAGTGCATTGTGCGAAGCCGAACACCCGGCAATGTCACGTGCAATCTGGGCTAGATCAACTGGTTCGGTGCTCACAGGGCGCGACCGTAGCTCCGGCGTGGCAATCTGTTGTGATGCAACTGGCAATGATCGGACTCGGACGGATGGGCGCCAACATGGTGCGTCGACTGATGGCCGCCGGTCACGAATGTGTCGTCCACGACCTCAAACCCGAACCGATCGACGCACTCGCCGCAGACGGTGCGATGGCGGCCTACACGCTTGAGCAACTCGTGACCAAGATGGCATCACCGCGCAATGTGTGGATCATGGTCCCAGCGGCGTTCGTCGGTGGGACGCTCGACCGACTTGCTCCGCTGCTGTCCCCCGGCGACACGATCATCGACGGCGGAAACTCGTGGTACCGCGACGACGTCGACCGCAGCGGGCCGCTGCTCGCTGATCACGGGTTGCACTATCTCGATATCGGCACCAGTGGTGGTATTCATGGACTCGAACGTGGGTACTGCTTGATGGTCGGTGGTGATCCTGGGGCGGTGAGCAGGCTGGCTCCAGTACTCGACGTGCTCGCCCCTGGCGTCGCCGCGGCCGAACGCACGCCGGGCCGCACAGGTGACCTTGCTGCAGCCGAAAGCGGCTGGCTCCACTGCGGCCCATCAGGTGCCGGCCACTTCGTCAAGATGGTCCACAATGGAATCGAGTACGGCTTGATGGCCGCCTACGCCGAGGGTCTCAACGTGCTTGCCAAGGCCAACATCGGATCTTCAACCCACGCCGCCGATGCCGAGACAGCTCCACTCGACGACGCCCGCTACTACCAATACGACCTCGACCTGGCGGCGATCACCGAGGTCTGGCGGCGGGGCAGTGTCGTATCGAGTTGGTTGCTGGATCTGACCGCCGAAGCATTCTTCATCGACCCGGAGTTGACTGAGTATTCGGGCAACGTGAGCGACTCGGGCGAAGGCCGTTGGACAGTACACGCGGCGATCGACGAAGGCGTGCCGGCACCCGTGCTCACCGCCGCTCTCTACCAACGTTTCAGTTCACGCGGCCGTGCCGACATCGCCGACAAGGTGCTCTCGGCGATGCGTGCCGGATTTGGCGGACATCACGAACGGAAGGATTCATCAAGATGAATCTGAGCGATACCCATCAACCCATGGCCGACGCGTTGGTGTTATTCGGCGCTACCGGTGACCTTGCCAAGCGCAAATTGTTCCCGGCGCTCTATCACCTCGAGCGACTAGGCAAACTCGACGTTCCCGTGATCGGAGTGGCGCGCAGCGACTGGACGGACAAAGCGTTCTGCCAGAACGCCCAGGAGGCGATCATCGCTTCCGAGCCGACTGCCGAGGCGGCCGTCATCGAACCCTTGATGAAGCGACTCGATCTAGTCCAAGGTGACTATGCCGATCCGAAAACATGGGCGACCCTCCGCAGAACACTTGACAAGCACAAGTCGTCGCAAGCGGTTTTCTACATGGCGATTCCTCCCTCGATGTTCCCAGAGGTCGCAAGTCGGCTTGCGTCGGTCGGTCTCAACGAGCGCGGACGGATCGTCGTCGAAAAGCCGTTCGGCCGCGACCGTGCCTCTGCACTCGAGTTGAACGCAACACTGCATACCGTCTTCCCAGAGGAGCGGATCTTCCGGATCGACCACTATCTCGGCAAGGAGAGCGTCGAGGACCTGCTGGTGTTCCGATTTTCGAACACGTTGCTCGAACCGATTTGGAATCGGCGGTATGTACGCAGCGTGCAGGTCACGATGTCGGAGACAATTGGTGTCGAGGGCCGCGGTTCGTTCTATGACGGTGTCGGCGCAATCCGCGACATCCTGCAGAATCATCTATTGCAGGTCGTGTCGTTGCTGGCGATGGAACCGCCTGCCGGCCCAGACGCGCATTTCCTCCAGGATGAGAAGGCAAAGGTCCTGTCAGCGATGCGACCGATCGAACCAACCGAACTCGTTCGTGGTCAGTACGTCGGGTATCGAGACGAACCAGGCGTCGCGCCCGATTCGTCGGTCGAGACCTTCGCCGCAGCGCAACTCCAGATCGACTCATGGCGCTGGGCAGGGGTGCCATGGTATGTGCGGGTTGGCAAGGGTTTGTCGGCGTCGGCAACCGAGGCTGTGATCGAGTTCCACTCGCCCCCGCGACTGCTGTTCGACGAAGCTGGCGGGCCGCCGCCGCGTCGCAACTTGGTTCGGTTGCGGTTGGGCAAGCGCGATGGCGTCACGTTCACACTCCAGGCCAAGACGCCAGGGCCCCATCTCGACAGCCAAGACGTCGATATATCGGTCGATTTCGCGGCCGCACTCGGCGAACGTAGCGAGGCGTACGAACGACTACTTGGAGACGCGCTCGCCGGGTCGCCACGGCGATTCGCCCGCCAAGATGTGGTCGAGCAAACCTGGCGTGTCGTGCAACCAGCGCTCGACAACCCCGGCCCGGTCCACCCGTACTTCCGCGGCTCCTGGGGCCCAAGCGAGGCCAACCGTCTGCTCGACAACGGTGACACGTGGTTCGAACCGAGCATCTGAACGTTGGGTGTCCGACACCAACCGTTCGCTCGCACTGAGACCGTATGTGGATTCCTATCACCCTCGCGGCGGCGACGTTTCAGATCCTTCGCACGTCACGCCAACACGAACTTCGGTCGGTGCTGTCGGCTGGCGCCGCCGGGTTTGTCCGATACCTCTACGGCGCCCCGTTCGCTGTAGCGCTCTCGTTCGTCTGGTTCGCAGCGCTTCCCAACGACCTGCCTGACATCCCAAACCGCTTCTGGATCAGAGTCACGGTCGCCGGCGTCGCTCAGATCGTCGCCACGATTGCGCTCCTGCGTGCGTTCCGCCGGCGCGATTTCGCGATCGGCACGGTCTATTCGAAATCTGAGGTGCTGGCTGTGGCGATCGCCGGATCGCTCGGTCTCGGCGAGGCCCTCGAGCCCCCCGGCTGGATCGGAGCACTGATCGTGACGGTCGGCGTGGCGTGGCTGGCATCGAAGGGATCATTGCCATCGCTGTTGCGTCGCGCCGGCGACCCGGCGGCGGCGCTCGGTTTGATTGCCGGAACGTTCTTCGGCTTGGCTGCGATCTTCATCCGCTTCGCGTCGCAGTCGCTCGGTGACGGGCCGGCATTCGGCCGAGCGCTCGTGACGTTGACCGTGATGTTGGCGATTCAGACGGTGCTCAACACGATCGGGTTCGCGATCATCGACCCGAAAGCACTCCCCCAGGCTGTGCGAGCCTGGCGACCGGCCGTCTATGTCGGCCTGTTCAGCTTGTTGGGGTCGATCGGCTGGGCGTGGGCCGTCACCCTCGAGAACGCCGCCAAGGTGCGCACGCTCGGTCAGGTCGAGTTGATCATCGCCTTCGCCGTCTCGCACATCATGCTCGGGGAACGCCACGTGCGAAACGACTACCTCGCCAGCGCGCTTGTGATGATCGGCGTCATCGTCGTCACGATCCTCGGTTGACCGCGTCGGGGCAGAATGTGGACCGGAATGTCAACCATCGACGTGATATTTTGTCTCGATGGCGCGGAATCATCCGGTCTCCTAGCCGGTGCCGAGCACTGATTCCGTGAACAGCTGCCCGCCGCCCGACGCGCCCATCGGTGCCACCGGTCGCCCACGGGCGGGCGGGCGGTTGGTGACCCGCCGGAGAATCCTCGGACTCGGAGCGGCCGCGGTCGGTGTTGCCGCGGCGGGCGTAGTCAGCGGCACGGTTCCGTTGCCGCATCGGCTGCGCCGAATATTCCTCGACCAGGGTCCAGCCGGGACGATTCCGAACGCACCGAAGGGCGACGTCCGACTCGAGTATCTGGAGTCGGAAGCTCGGGGCCGCACGGTCGGGTTTTTCACAGCCGTGCCCGACGGCCACGGTGACGGCCAGGGACTACCGGTGTGCCTCGTTCTCCACGGGGCATCTGCGACCACCGCCGATTTCGAGGACTTCGGGCTTCCGCAGTTCCTCACCGCAGCCGTCCAGGCGGGAGTCCCGCCGTTCGTGTTGGCCGGCGCCGACGGCGGAGTTTCCCGATGGGCCGGAGACGGCGGACTCGACGACCCCCAGACGATGCTGAGATACGAGCTTCCCGACTGGTGCAGCGCACGCGGATTCGACACCTCCCGGATCGCCGCACACGGTTGGTCCATGGGCGGATACGGATCTCTGCTACTCGCGATTCGCAATCCGGATTGGCTCCGTGGCGTCGCCGTGCTGAGCCCCGCCGTCGGTGGCGGTGAGGTCGATGACCGAGCAGACCAGCTCGACGGATCCCGAATCGCGATCTGGTGTGGTACCGCCGACTCGCTCAAGCCGGCGATCGAGGCGTTGTCGGCCGAGATTCCCGGCGGACCGTCGATCGAACGATATGCACCTGGAGCACATACTCGGGCGTACTGGAACCGGGTCACCCCAGAGGCGATGGACTTCATCGGCCACTCACTCACGCCGCCGTGATCAGTCGAGGCGGCAGGCGATTCCGGACAGGCCGCCGGGCAATGCTGGGTAGCGCTTGAGAACCTCTGGGTCGTGGCCGGGGATGTATGTCCCGCTGTCGCCGGCTAGTTCTCGTACTCGATCGAATCCGGCAATCATCGTGTCGACGTCGAACACGATCGTGAACGGGCGACGCGACTCGATGTTCTCGTAGTAATGGGCTGCATCGGAGGCGAGCACCAGCCAACCATTGCGAGTCGACACTCGCACCACCTGGAGTCCATCGGTGTGGCCACCGACGTGATGCACCGACAACCCGGGCGTTAGTTGAGCGTCACCATCATGGAAGACGACCCGTTGATCGTGAACGGCTAGCACGAACTCAGCGATGTGACGCGGCGTGAAACTGTGCTGCTGCGACGGCGTCGTCATGTTGCGTCCCGTGGCGAACGCAACTTCTCGGTCCTGCAC
>JANMTV010000092.1:0-3266 GCA_031390905.1 Ilumatobacteraceae bacterium
AGGTGGTCAGCGTTCATCACGGCAACGATCCGGCCACGCCACCACGATCGACGTGCAACGACATGAGCTACGGCGACGTGACTGGTGCCATCGGCGGTGAGGCGCAGAAGATCGATCGAGAGGCGCTGCATCGAATCCCGATCATGCGTTGCAGGCGATCCGAGCGTGCGGTGTAGGTCGCCACCCGACACCCCGAGACTCATAAATTCGCCTGCGACAAAGGCTGCTGCGAGTTCGGTGTCGGAATCACAAGTACGAAGATCACTCGGTCGGGCGACCTGACTCCCCCACTCCTGCCCCTTGCGAATCGTCACTGCTCAAGCCTGCCCGATCACGTGTCTGCAGTCCAACAGTCGCGACTGTGCCGTGTCGGGGGTGTGGAGTTGTGTTCCGTTGGGTCGGATGAATTGCCAGGTGCCGTCGGGTTGGCGTTGGGCGGTGTAGCGGTGTCTGTGTTTGAACAGGTTGTGATGTTGACAAGCAATCGCCGCGTTGGCAGCGTGAGTGAGCCCGCCAGCGGTGTGGGGTTGGAGGTGGTCGATCTGGGAGACGGCTGCTCGGATCGTGCATCCGAGCCACATACATCTCGGTGAGATGGCGATTAGGGCTTCTCGGAGTGGCCCGGTGAACAAGCGTCGCAGGCGTCCGGCGTCGGTGATGACACCGGCGGTGTTGATCACGATCCGTCGGACCTGCCCAACAATCGCCAGGGCGACGGCTTGACGTGGGTCGACCGGGACACCGTCGATTGTTTCGCAACGCCGATCAAGCACGGTGGCGGGGTCAATCTGAACGGGTGTGCCATCGAGCTGTTCACGTAAGTATTGTTCGAACTGGTCGTGATCGATCGTCAGGTTGACAACAGGATCAGCCAGCGTGCCGCCCCCGGTGCCGCGGGCGGTGCTGGTGGCTGCGGTTTCGAAGATTGCTACGAGGGCGTCGGCGCGGCGCTGGCGGTCGGTGCGTGGCATCAGGATCGGTGACGCCAGGTCGCCGTGTTGCTGTGTGGTGGTTTCCCAGTCGGTCAAGAACTCTGCGTCACAGAAGGCGGTGAAGATGTTGTTCATCGTGGTGCCTTGGATCACACCGTGACTGGTCGACCACGAGTACTGGCCGCCTGTTTCGGTCAGTGAGGCGTTGCGGTGCTGGTGGGTCAGTTCGTGGTCACGGTGTGCGCCGTCGGCGTCGGCGAGTTGTTCCCAACGCCTGGTCACGGTCCGGAAGTCGACGAACTCCAACGCTTTGGCTGCGTCGAGCAGGATCCGCTCCGAACCTGCGAGTTGATCGGCGCAACGAGGGTTGGCGTGCAATCCGGCGAGCTCAACAACTTGATCAACACCAACCGTCCCTGCAGCCAGTTCGCCAGCCAGCGTGGGAAGGATTCGTAGTGCTTTGCCTACGCGTTGGCGGCGTAACGATTCGGCGGGTGACGTGTTCGTGATCGCAGCGTTCCAGGCGCGCACGGTGCGATGTCCATCGACCAGGTAGTGGGCGGTCTGGTCGCAGCGGTCGACAACCGAAACGATCGTTGCTGTCAATTGTCGTCTGGTGACTTCCAACTCCCACAACAGCCGATCCAGATCGGTGCCGTCGAGCCCGGCGATGTGATCTGCCGAAGGCAAACAGATCGTAGCGGGCTCTCTCATCATCTGAATTATACTATCATACGTATGTTCCGTACTGGCAACATAATCAACCAGAAATCGAGAAACTTTTTGGTGGCACCAACCCCCGCCCGATCTGCCCCGATTCCGGCGGAAGTCAACAGGCGAGCACCCACGACCGGCACTCCGATTCGCCCCTGGCGAGTGATTCGGCACGCCCTTCCCGCACTTGATCCGCCGCGCCGTCGGTCAACCGATTCCGGTGCTATCCGGCATCGCCGAAGTCGTCGCGCCGAGGCATGGTTGGCACGACGTCGACCGGCCGTTCGCCACCCCCCTGCACAGCGTTCCGAGCTATCCGAGCGAGTGCTATAGTGTTTACTATGGCAAGTACGACAACGATCGCAATATCTCCAGAAACTCGCCAAGCCCTGCGGGGTCTTGCGGCCGAAGGTGGCGACACGATGGACTCGCTGATCAAACGGCTATTGCGTGACGAACGGGCCCGGCGGATGGGAGCTGCACTGGCCGAGCGGCGTTCGGAGATGCGCGCTAACGAGGTAGAGAACGAGCGAGCCCTGATCGCCGGTTCGGCAACGGCGGTAGCGCGTGCGCTCGGGTGAGATTGCGATCGTCGATTTCGGCGACCCTATCGGCAGCTCCCCGGCACTCGTCAGGCCAGCGGTCGTCGTGACAGCACAGCCGACGCTCGACGAGTTCGACCAAACGTTTCATGTCGTGCCGATCACGAATACGCGACGACACTGGCCGAGCGACGTGGCCGTCGATCGCGGGCAAGTCCAGTGTCATCTCGTGACCACCGTCGACCAGTCGCAAGTCGTCGAGCGGACGGGTGAGAATGTCGGAGCGGTGATCCTCACCCAAATCCGCGAGATCATCTCCGTCCTGTTGGGACTGTAAACGCCAACCGGACACGACGCATCGCTTCTCCGAACGGGCGACGTGTGAAGGGAAATCACGGCAACTCGACACGCATCAGAACCTGAAACGCTACTCAGCCAGTCAACATTCCCACCAGTCCAGCACCGCGATGAGCGATAAGCGGCCCCGCACCGCACTTCGCTCATACGTCAAACGACAGTCACGTTCGCTGACTAGACCGGCACGACGAACTCGACACATTGCTTCGTCGGGAACTCGAACGGCTCCCCGCCCGCAACAAACGGTTCGAGATAGCGAACCGATCTGTCTGTCCCCTCGATCGAGATTGGCTGGAACGCGTCAACATCCATATAGATCACCAACTGCTCCCACAGGGAGGCTACGGCCGGGTGCGCCGTCGTAGAAGGTTCGATGCGATCCTGAAACAGATTCCACGAGTTGTACGTCGCCAACCAAGAATTGCCTCGCCCATCAACCGTCTTGGTCAGATTGCTCGCCTGATCGTAGGCGTACGTCACCGCTGGCAGGCTTGCTTGCAATGTCGGTGTTGCAGCGACCTGAGCGGCAGTCAATGCACGGTCATAGATTACGACGTTGAACTGATCGTCAACCACCTGGCACTGTGCGTGGGCTGTGTGGCGGCGTTGTCACCTGGAGTAGCAATTCGGTCCTATGTTCGCTCTACCGTGGAGGCGTCGGCGACTACTCCTCGGAAGGCTTGATCGGCGGCTCTGCCGGCTGACGAGCGAGTTGCGGGGT
>JANMTV010000353.1:0-1470 GCA_031390905.1 Ilumatobacteraceae bacterium
CGCGATGCCGGAGGTTCTGGTCTCGGGTTGGCAATCACGCGTGACATCGTCGAACGCCACGGCGGCTCGATTCGTCTGGCCGACTCGGCAACCACCGAGTTCATCGTCGAGCTCCCGACCCGCCCGTGATGAACGTCAGGATGCGCTGGCGGCGTTGCCTCGAAGCCAGGCCGATACGGCACCGGCGCGCCCATGGACGTTGAGCTTACGATAGATCGACGCCGTGTGGTGCATGATCGTCTTCGGGCTGATCGCTAGTCGCGTCGCAATCTGCTTGTTGGTCCAGCCGTCGCTCATTAGGCGGACAACCTCGATCTCGCGTTGCGTGAGGTACGGATGTGGTTCGTCGAAACGAGCTTCGGGCTGCATGGCGGATCGAGAACTGACCGCGGCGCGCCGGCGGGCGTACGCGATTGCGTCGGACCATGCCATCGTGGTGCCGTCCTGCACCGCACGATCAAACTCGGCGTGGCCGAGGTACTCCGCGGCTCGGGAAATCAGTGCCGCGTAGCCGCTGACGCGAAATGGTGGCGTAGCTCTCGACAGCTGCCGTTCGTACCGCAGAATCACGCCGTGGAGGAGCGCCGCCGCCTCGAAATCGCCGTCGGCCGACAATGCTTGGGCAAGTTGTCCGACTGCCATTGCGCTGCATGTGCGAGATGTCGAACCGACAAGATCGAGTACGACGATTGCGGCGCGATGAACTCCCGCGAGATAACCGACGTCGAGCGAACAGTTGGCGATCGCCAGATGCGATCCGATCAGCGCCGCAGAGTCGCTGAGCTCGAACGCCAATGCGGCGAGCTGATTCAGCGGCAAGAGTGTTGGGTCACTCGTACGTGCCGAAGCGGGAAGGTTGTGGAACGCGATCGAAGCTCGCAGCTGCAGGAAGCGGTCGTTCAACGCACACGACGAGGTATAGCCCGCTTGTGCCAATTCCATGGCCAACTTGGGCTCGTCGAGACGGAGTGTCGCCTCGGCGAGCCAAATTGTGAACCTGGTCCACGCCCAATCGTCATGCAAATCAGCGGCGATGTCACGACCGAGCCGCGCTGCCGACGCCATGAGTGCGTCATCTCGGCCACCGAGCGTTTCACACACGACCGCGATGAGGCGAAGGTCGCGTCGGCGGTCCGCGCCCGGGATCATCGCCAACGCCATTTCGGCAGTTCGTGCGGTCCGTTCGTCGAGTCCGTCCGGGCACTGATCGCCGATTACGCCGACCGCCCAACAGATCGACTCGATCTCGTCGGCCTTGAGTACGCAGGGAGCGAGGACCGACACGATCCGCCGCGCCAGTTCGTGGTCGTCTCGGTGGAACGCGACCGGCCCCAATGCAACCGCCAACTGGGTGCTCTGCACCCGATCCTGACGTTGAACGAACCATTCGAACGCAACCTGGAGTTCGCGACTCTTTTCGACGTTGGTTTGTCCGGGATTTGCCGCTTTGGGCTGCCCGGGACGATCGTA
>JANMTV010000360.1:0-3434 GCA_031390905.1 Ilumatobacteraceae bacterium
GTGACCCATGGGTTGACGAATGCCGTCTCACCCGCCGGGCCGCGTTCGATGGTGCGGTTGCCCGAATCGTCGTAGCGATAGTCGGTGCTCGACGGTCCATCCGTGACCAGCGTCATGCGGTCGTTGGCATCCCACTGGATCTGCCGGATCCACTTGCCCCTGCTGTCCTTCAACCCGAGCATGTTGCCGTTCAGGTCGTAGAAGTAGGACTCGCCGGCGGCGGCGATCGCCTGGTGGGGCTGGGTGCCGGCAGCCGTCTCATAGGTACGAGTAAAGGCAAACGTGTTCTTCGTATTCACGAGGTCGGTGCTCTTCTTCGAACGATCGACCGGCGGCGGCGCGGTGACCGGGTCGTACGGCCTGCGGATCACGGCGTCGTACTGATCCTTCGTCTTCACGTTGCCATTCGCGTCGTAAGTCAAGCTCAACTCATAGCGCACGTGCCGATTGTCGGACAGGTCGTAGATGCCTGTGCCGCCGATGATCCGCTCCAGAGCGTCGTACCGATAGCGATGCACCGACGACCCGCCCATCAGGCTTGGCAGTGCGGGTGGAAGGTTGTTGCGATACTCGGTCGGGTTGCCCACCGAGTCGTACGCGTAGTTGAGGTCCTGGATCTCGCCGTAGCCAGGGTTGGTCAGTTCCCGGTTCGGGGAGGACGACTGCTGGCGATTGAGCCACAGCGTCTGAGCGTCGAAGGTCAATTCGGTGTTGACGCCGTTACCGACCTCTTGCCAGCGCACCCGCAGCATTTCGTCGTACTGACGATCCCGCAGGTACTCGTAGGTCCATGTGTGCGGCTGGTCCTGGTATATCGGTTGGAATGTGATCGGATCGATACCGATCTGGACTTTGATCAAACCCTCCTCAGTGCCGTTGACCGTTTGGGCGAGACCACCTTCGTCGTAGCCGTACGTGACGACTTCGCTGTCCGGATATGTGACCGTCTCGATCCGGCCGAGACCGTCGTAGGTCCACTCGGTGGTGGTCTGGAACGCCGACTTGTCGGTGTTGTTGAACCAGTCGTGGTACTTCATCTCGGCGAACTGCTCGGTCATCGCGCCTGACTCGGAGTATTCCATCGTCACGATGCGCGAACCATCCTCCTCACGGATCACCCGGCCAGCGCCATTGTTCGGATCGCCGGTGACACCGTATGTGTACGATACGTCGGGCGTTGCGCCCGGATAGTCGATCGTCACGAGCTTGCCGAGCTCGTAGTCGTATCCGATCGATGTGCCCAGCGCACGCAGGTTGGGTGTCGTTTCCGTGATCAATTTGCCTTGCATGTCGTAGCCCCACTCGACCTTGCCACCGTCGGGTGTGGTCGTGGCGAGGCGCTGACCGGCCATGTCGTACTCGTGGGTGGTGAGGTTGCCGGCGCGGTCGGTCGCCTTGAGCATCTGGCCCATGCCGTCGTAGTCGAACTTCGTGCGCAACGCCGTCGTCAGCGCCAATGGTTTGTCGTCGACGGCCATCGTCACGCCGCGCACGTCGAAGAAGTTCGTCGTCGCCCGCAGGTTTGGCTCGGTGATCTTTGTCGTGAAATAGGACGGCCCACCGGCGTCGCGGGCAGCGGCCGAATACACGAAGGCCGTGATGCGGTTGCCCGGCGAGCCCGGCTTGGTGAGCTGGGTGACGCGATCATTGAGATCGAACGTCGTCTCGGATGCGAGCGCGCCGACAACAGTCTCGTAGGTCGCGGCGGCGGCGGTGTCTTCCGTCGGCAGATACTCCTTGATCACCCTGCCGAGGGCGTCATACTCGACGGCGCTGCTGACGGCGCGGCCAACGATCGGTGTGATACCGGCTCCCTGGAACAGTCGAGCGTCACGCTTGGTCTGGGTGGTGCGCCCGATGCCGTCGACGAATGTGTAGGTGTCGATCGTGTCGTTCGAGTGGAAGATGTCGAGGTGGCTCGCTGACGCGTTGGCGTAGCCGGAAGCCAGCGGCCTGTACGTGAACGAGACGAGTGGATCGGTGTCTTCCGGCCGCGGGCTGCTGATCGTCTTGATCCGTGCCAGCGAGTCGTACGCGTAATCGATCGTGTTGTCGTTGGCATCGGTGCGCGACGCAACGCGTCCGTTGAGCGGGTCGAACGTGGCGCTCGACATCGTGCCCTTCGTGGTGTCTCCGAGATCGAACGGCGGATAGCTGCCGGCCGGTGCGAAGCGCGACAGATCGTCGAGGCTCGATGGGTCGTCGAGCATGAATATGTCGACCGCGTCGCACACGTCGCCCGCTGTCACGACGTCGTTGAGCGGATCGTTGTCCTCGGCGTTGGCGACGTACGTTTCCAGGTCGCACGAGTTGTCAGGGATGTCATACAGGTCGTACTCGGTGACCTGGGCGATCTTGCCGTGACCGTCGTCGTCCCACTCGTAGTGCACTGCGTAGCGCATGTCGTTCGGGTCGGCCGGGTAGACGATCCGGTCGTAGCTGCCCACTCGTCGTAGGTCAGCTCGGTCGCCCCGACGTCACCGGCGGCGTTACGCGTGTCCTCGTGATGCGTCATCGAGGCGTTGTCACACAGGTCGCCGCGCCCATCGCGGTGGCGGTAAATCTTTTGCGCGGCGCCGATCTTGGCGTTGGTCACCGTGACCTCGACGGGCAGACTCACCCAGGTGGGGCAGAGATCGTCCGAGAAGATCGGCGACGTGTTGACGTTCGGTATGTCGACGTCTGGCATACAACCGAGGTCGGAGCTTGCGGCGCTGAGGCAGTCGGCGTAATCGGTCGTCACGAGTATGTCGTCGTTCAGGTCGGTCGGCTCCCCGGCGTCGAACTGGGTGAGCATGTTGCCGAGGCCGTCGTATGTGTAGGTGCTGTACGACGACTTGATCATCGTGCCGGCCTCGTACCACTCGTCGTCGGAGCGCGTCACCATCGGGGCGATCGAGCGGCCGCGTGACGCAATGGTGTCGGTCGCACCGATCAGCGTGCTGTCGCCCGGCGTTACCTGTGCGAGCACGTCGAAGCCGGGGGCGGTGTTGCGCACATCGCGGAAACCCCAGGTGGTTGTTGCCTTGTGCAACGTCTGACCCGCCGGTGTCTTGACGATGACGGACTTCTCGAGCCCAGCCGTGAAGACGTTACTGTTGAAGTACTCGGTGGTGGTCGTACGGAGCGCCACATCCGGGTTCGGCAGGACGTTCATTTCCCGTCCTGTGATCGTGGCGTAGCCGAGCGACTGCCGGTGGACCCGGTCGTACTTCAGGCCGACGTAATCGTACTCGACCTTCTGGATGTCGGCGCCGTCACCGGGGCGACCGTCGTTGATGCTGACGCTCTCCATCGTCCACGTGCTGTCGGGGTGATCAACGGTGTTGCCGTCGCGCCCGTACTCCATCGTGAACGAGCCGCCGAGCGGGTTGTGCACCGTCGCGAGCAGGTTCGTGGTGCCCTGCAGGTTGAGTCGCACGGTGAGCGTGTCG
>JANMTV010000104.1:0-26855 GCA_031390905.1 Ilumatobacteraceae bacterium
GGGGATGGAACCGTGACGGCGACCGGCAAATCGGCGCTTTTCGTATCCGCCGCCGATTGCACATGGGCACCGACCCAGGCCTTCGGTCCGGGGGCCGCTGGCGCAAACCCACCGCTGATCTGGTTCGTACCGGTCAAGATCCCGCCCGCCTATTGGGTGTCCGGAGCAACTGCCGGCGTCGGAGCGACCCCGATCACGCCCCTGCGCCTTGGCTGATCCACCAAGTTCGCTACCACTACTGAGTGCTAGCGGATAGGTGAGGATTCTTCGAACAGCCTGGTGCGATCACGTCCTTCACGTCGGGATTCCGTCGGGGGCGAATATTGCGGGGATCCCTCCTGTGTGGATGAAGATCACATCGCTTCCGGTGGGCCAACGGTTGGCTTCTGCGTTTCCGACGAGGCCGGCGAAACCCTTGCCGCTGTATGTGCGGTCGAGGATCCAGCCGCCGTGACGGGCGGCCCAGCGGATTGCCGCGTCACCTGCCTTCGACGGAACCGCGTACTCCTCGCCAAGCCAACGTGGGTCGATCTTGACGTCGCCGCGCTCGACCAGATCCCGGGTACCCCCGATCAGTTCGACCGTGTCACGCGCCAACTCGGTTACATCGGGCATCCCGAGATTGACGCCTTTGGCGACACCGATTGCCAGCACTTCGGGTACCTCGTGACCTCGTGAGCGCCAAATCGCCCGCCCCGCAACGAGACCGGCATGTGTGCCTCCGCTCGACGAAGTGAACACGATCGACGTCGGCTTGATCCCGAGCGCTGCACACTGTTCCATGATCTCGACGAAACCGACCGCATACCCGACCGCGCCCATGGCAGTCGACCCACCGATCGGGATCGCGTATGGTGCCGCACCTCCCGACTGCAACTCGTCACTCAAAGCCTCACGCGTGATCTCAAGCTCACCCCAATGACTCTCGGCGGCACCCGTGTAGTGCATTTGGGCACCGAACAACCCCGACAGCAATTGATTCCCCGTCGCGGTCGTCGGCTTGTCACCCGACAACACGAGGTGAACCTCGAGCCCGAGCACCGCACCTGCGGCGGCTGTCATTCGACAGTGGTTCGACTGCGAGGCACCGACCGTCACGAGCGAGCGGGCTCCGATCTTGATCGCTTCGCCACACAGGAACTCCAACTTTCGGGCCTTGTTGCCACCCATCCCGAGACCGGTCAAGTCATCACGCTTGACCCACAGTCGGACATCGCCCGGCAACTTGGGGCCTCGTTCGAGCGGCGTGGGCAACGTGGCAAGCCGAGCTCGCGGAAGATGACCGAACACGTACGGCATGATAGGCACGGTGAGCGTGATGACGGATTGGAACCCGATCCTGCGAGGGGAATTCGACAAGCCGTATTGGCGGGAACTGCAACAGTTCGTCTCGGCCGAGCGCGCAACAGGTCCGGTGTATCCGCCGCACGACGCCGTGTTCGCGGCGCTGCACCTCACTCCGTACGCCGAGGCTCGCGTCATGATCCTCGGACAAGACCCCTATCACGGCCCTGGGCAAGCACACGGCTTGTGCTTCTCGGTGCAGCGCGGGGTGCGCACACCGCCGTCACTCGTCAACATCCACAAAGAACTCCATGACGATGTCGCAGTCTCGATTCCGGACCATGGCAACCTCGAAGCATGGGCTCGCCAGGGAGTGTTGCTGCTCAACGCGACACTCACCGTGCGCGCCGGTCAAGCGGCTTCACACCAGGGCAAAGGATGGGAGACGTTCACCGACACAGTCCTTCAGGCGATGAGCGACAAATCGGAACACGTCGTGTTCATCCTCTGGGGCAGCTACGCCCGCAAGAAACGAGCGCTGATCGATACGGCGCGACACACCGTGATCGAGTCGCCACACCCGTCGCCGCTGTCGGCACACAACGGCTTCTTCGGAACGAAACCCTTCAGCCGCACAAACCAGGCGCTCGTCGCGCATCAGCAACAACCAATCGACTGGACGCTCTGAATGGCTTGGCAAAGCGGGAGTCGGCTGCGGCCCCATCGAGACCGTTCGAGAACAGTCGACATCGCGCTCGAAACGTGGGAGGGTTACAGCCGCCATCGAACAGGGCGAAACGCGTCGTTACTCGCGTACCTCGGCATCTTGATGATCTTCCCGCTCCTGCTCGGTGCCACGACGATCCTCGGGTTCGTGTTGGAGAATCGACCCGACTTGCAGGCCGACATCGTCGATTCGGCAATCAGCAAGATTCCTGTGATCGGTGACCAGATCAAGACCAACTCCGGCAAGATCAGCGGCAGTTGGTTGGCCCTGATCATCGGCCTGGGCGGAGCGCTGTGGGGCTCGTTACGGGCGTTCCTGGCGCTCCAGACAGCACTCGATGACATCTGGGAGGTGACCTCAGGCCGAGGCAACTACTTGACCCAACGCGTGAGGGCGCTGATCGGCGTCGGCGTCGTGGGTGTCGCCCAGTTGGGTTCGGTGGTGCTGGCAGCGCTCGTTGGCCAGGCAGGGCTGCCACGCACCGGCCAGTTCCTGCTGACATTCGGGGGTTTGGGATTGAACATCGCGGTGATCGGGATGATGTACCGCTTTCTGACCGTCAAGGAGGTGACCTGGTCGATCGTGTGGCCAGGCACCGTGTTCGCCGGCGTGTTGTACACCGTGTTGCAGTTCGCCGGAACCAACATCATGACTAACAACCTCAGGAACGCCGAGGACGTCTACGGGACGTTCGCCGGGATCCTCGCGCTGGCGAGTTGGATCAGCCTGCACGCCCTGATCAGCCTTGTCGGAGCCGAGTTGAATGCAGCGCTCGTCCGTCGCCGTGAACGAGTCGGTCCAACCGCGGCACCCGAAACGGAAGCCGCCATCAGGAACTACGAACCCGACTGACGCAACACGTTTCATCGTGCGTTCACGTTTGATTCGTGCGGCGCAAACTGCGCCGCTGCGATACTTGCGACCGTGGTTTCCGACCCCAACCTCTCTGTCGCACCAGCGGTCACGACGACCCTGATCCGGCCGCTCACCGACTTCCTTCGCAAGGAAGCCAGCGCTGGCGTGCTCCTGGTCGCAGCCGCCCTGGCGGCGATCATCTGGGCCAACTCGCCGTGGTCTGACAGCTACGTCGATCTGTGGGGTACCGAGGCGATCGTCGGATTCGGGGACTGGCACCTCGAACTCAGCCTGCAGGAGTGGATCAACGATTTGGCGATGGTGCTGTTCTTCTTCGTCGCCGGGCTCGAGATCAAACGCGAAATGACACAAGGCGAACTCCGTGACCCGAGGGCCGCCGCGCTACCGATCATCGCCGCCCTGGGCGGGATGGTGGTTCCGGCGATCATCTACGCCGTGTTCAACGCAGGCGGTGACGGGTCGAAAGGTTGGGGTATCCCGATGGCGACCGACATCGCCATCGTCACCGGCGTCGTGGTGATGCTCGGCTCGCGTGCACCCTCGTGGATGAAGCTGTTCCTGCTCGCACTGGCAATCGCCGACGACATCGGCGCGATCATCGTGATCGCCATCTTTTACTCGGAAGGTGTCTCGTTCGGTTGGCTTGCCACCGCGATCGGTTGCGTTGCGGTCGCCTGGTTGATCCGAAGCCAGGTTCCGTTTGTTGGGGCCTACCTCGTACTCGGGGGGATCTGCTGGCTGGCGTTACACAACGCCAATGTGCACCCGACCCTCGCAGGCGTGGCGTTCGGCATGATCGCCCCAGTCACACCTCGGCGGCAGACCGAACTCGTCGACGCTGACGACTTGGCGCGGGAACCCAGCGTCGAGAACGCCCGACGTGTCTCGATCCAGGCCAAGGAGACGGTGTCGGTCGTCGAGTGGCTGGAGTACAAACTGCACCCGACAGCGGCGTTCGTCATCGTCCCTGTCTTCGCGCTCGCCAACGCCGGGGTTCACATCCCGACCGATCAGATCGGTGACGCGTTCTCGAGCAACGTGACGTGGGGCGTGATCCTTGGGCTTGTCGTCGGCAAGACGATTGGCATCACCGGTGCCACCCTGCTGGCCGTGGCCTTGAAAGTCGGGCGGTTGCCCGCCAACGTGACCAAGCGTTATGTCCTCGGGGCGGGAGCGCTCGGTGGGATCGGATTCACGGTGTCGCTGTTCGTGACCGAACTGTCATTCGAGGGGAATCAGAGCGCCAGCACCGATGCCAGGTTGGGGGTACTGGTTGGTTCACTGGTTGCGGCGCTGATTGGCGCTGCGATCGTGATTCCTGGGCGAGTCAGCGATGACTGAGCATCTGTTCGTGTATGGCACCCTGCGGCCAGGCGATGTTCGTTGGTCGCTGCTCGAGCCGTTCGCAGCAGACGAAGGAGTCGACGACACAGTTGCCGGCACTGTCTACGACACCGGATGCGGCTATCCGGCGGCGATCTTCGATGGCGAGAACACGATCGTGGGTCGCACGTACCGACTTCACGACCGGTCGCTGTTCGACGCCCTTTCGACGATCGATGTTGAGGAGGGGTCGGTGGAGGGTGACTACCACCGGGTCCAGGTCGTCACCAACTCGGGGTTGATCGCGTGGGCATATGCCTACGGCCGCGGCTTGACCCTCACCCCGATCGCGTCAGGCGACTGGCTCAATCGATAAGCCGCTCGGCGTGCGAGTTGAGTAGTTCGGCGACGGCAATCGTGACTCGTCGGGCGGTCGGAATGTGGAGATATTCGTTCGGGCCATGGGCGTTGGCATCAGGTCCGAGCACACCAGTAATCACGAACTGCGCTTCGGGGAAGCGTTCGCCAAGCATTCCCATGAAGGGGATCGAACCCCCTTCACCAAACATCCGCGCCGACTCGCCGAAGGCTGCCAGCGAGGCCTCGTCGAGCGCAGAAATTAGCCACGGCGCGAACAGCGGAGCGTGCCATCCGGGACCAGACTCAGGGTCGCCGAACGTGACCCGCGCCCCGTAAGGAGGATCAGCGGTCAGTACGTCGCCAAGCTCGTCGGCGACCGCCTTCGGATCGGCGGTTGGAGGAATTCGCAGTGACAACTTGAGCGAGGTGCTCGGCCGCAACACATTGCCGGCCCGATTGATGGGTGGGAACCCGGCGACACCAACAACACTCAGCGCGGCTCGCCACGTGCGAGCGAGTAGCTGTTCGGCCGGGTCTGGGGTGGTCGGCCCGGCACCCTCGACGAACGGATAGCGGTCAGCAATCGGCCCGATCTCGGCAGCGGTGGCGTGGGCCTGGGCAACTCGATCGGCAGGGACCTCGATCTCGCACGACGTCAACAGGATCCGCCCGTCCACTTCGTCCTCGATCCGCGACAGCAACGAGCGGGCAATCCGAAAACTCGAGGGCACCATCCCTGACACATCACCTGAGTGCAGACCCTCGGTCACGATCTCAACCGTCAGCACGCCACCCACCAGTCCACGCAGTGAGGTCGTCACCCACAGGCGCTCGTAGTCGATGCAGCCGGAATCGAGACACACGACAAGGCTCGGTGTGCCGATCCGATCCGCGAGCGCCTCGACGTGGGCCGGCAGGTCAGGTGAACCCGATTCCTCGCTGGCCTCGATCAAGACAACGCACCGAGTGTGTGAACCACCTGCGACCTGCACGGACTCGATCGCTGCAAGGCTGGCGAACGTCGCATAGCCGTCGTCGGCACCGCCACGCCCGTACAGGCGATCGCCCTCCAGCACCGGAGTCCACGGACCGAGCCCGTTCCGCCAACCCTCCATTTCTGGCTGCTTGTCGAGATGGCCGTACAGCAGAACTGTGTCGTCAGCTGCACCGTTACCGAACGGTGGGACCTCGATCAGGATCACTGGCGACCGACCGGGTAGCTCGTGAACCTCAACGGTCGCTTCGGCGATCGGACGCGTCTGGCACCATGCGCGGATCAGATCAACCGCGGCCTGCATGAAACCGTGCTCACGCCATTCAGGGTCGAAGGCGGCGCTGACATTTGGTATCGCGATGTAGTCGTGCAGCACGGGAACGATGTCGTCCCACATTCGATTGGCGTGTTCAGCAACAGTTGCGTCGAGCGACATGCCGGCAACGGTAGCCAGCCGGCGGGCAACCGGGCGTGCGAGGCTGTCCGGATGAGACGGTGGGCCATCGTGGCGATCCTGGTCGTCTCGGCCTGTTCGACGCCGGTCGGTGACGCCGGTTCGCCTCCCTCGAGGGTTGACGCGATCATCCGCCCGTCATCAACCGTCCGTGCGACCACAGCCAGCTCCAGCACGTCGACAACGACAACGACAACGACAACGACGACGACGACGACAACGACAACGACAACGACGACGACGACGACGACGACGAGCACGACGACGAGCACGTTGCCGGCTTGGCCGCGGACGATCTCGATCGCCGTCAGCGGCGACACGCTGCCTCACAGCCCGCTCTGGCGAAAGGCAGCCAGGAACGCCGAGGCGAGCGGGCTCGACGGCTACAACTTCAAACCGATGCTTGCCGGTCTGGCACCGATCCTTGGGCCGGTCGACCTGGCGATCTGTCACCTCGAAACACCGATCGCACCACTCGGCGAGGAGTTCACGACGTCGCCGAAATACGGCGTACCGGCGGAGATCGCGGATGCAATCTCGATCGCCGGATACGACCGATGTTCGACTGCCAGCAACCACACCTACGACCGCGGCTCGGCCGGCATCGACCGCACCGTCGACGTGTTGGAGGCGTTGGGAATCGAACAATCGGGAATGGCGAGAACTCCCGAAGAGATCTTGCCGAAGCTGTTCGAAGTTGAGGGCGTGCAGTTCTCGCACCTGTCCTACACGTTCAGCTACAACGGGTTGACGCTCCCCGTCGGCGAGGAGTGGCGTTCGGCGACCATCGACCCGGTGCGGATCATCGCCGACGCTCAAGCCGCCCGCCGGCTCGGTGCCCACGTCGTCTTGGTCAGCATGCACTGGGGGGCCGAGGGCATCAACGAGCCAACCCAGTTCCAGCGCACGATCGCCGACGAAATCACGGCCAGCGGGCTGATCGACCTCGTAATCGGCCACCACGCTCACGTCGTCCAGCCGATCGAGCAAGTCAACGGAACATGGGTGATGTTCGGGCTCGGCAACATTCTGTCGAACCTGCCGACATCGGATCGGTGGCCGGCCGCCAGCCAGGACGCCGCAGTCGTGACAATCGAGATGACCGTGATGAACGACGGCGACGTCACGGTCGGGCGCCCAGTCGTGTATCCGACCTGGGTCGACAAGGACGCTGGATGGATTGTCGTGCCGGTGCTCGACGCCCTCGCGTCTGAAGAGCTCTCGGCGGGTCAGCGTGGCCGCTTGGAGTCATCGCTGGAACGCACACGCGCCGTCCTGGGTGACTACCTGCCGATACCGGTCGAATAGGTTGTCGGTGTGTTCGACAATCAGGAACTCGTCGGATACCTCGCATCTGGGTTCGTCGTCGCCTCGTTGGCAATGACATCGGTCGTGCGTCTGCGAATCCTGTCGCTCGTCGGGTCGATCGCATTTGTCGCCTACGGTGCCCTGATCGGCTCGATTCCGATCATCGTCACGAACTCCGCAATTGCGTGCTTGAACATGTGGTTTCTCTGGCGTGAGCTGGGCGGTCGGCGTGACCTCGGTGCCGTCATCGTGGCTCGCGATTCACCGTTCCTCGTCGACTTCCTTCACCACCACGTCGACGACATCAATCACTTCCAACCGGAGTTCGACGAGCAGTTGCCTGACGAGCAGTTCGCTCTCGTGCTGACCCGCGACGGCCTGCCTGCGGGTGTGGTTCTGGGCAACACAAGCGATGACAGACTTGACCTGTCGCTGGACTACGTCTTGAAGGCCTACCGCGATTCACGACTCGGCGATTGGCTCTACGGACGCGGTTCGCACGTCTTCAAATCCGAAGGAATCACGCACGTCACATCGATGCCAGGCAACGACACCCACCGGGCGTACCTGCAACGTATCGGATTCGCCCCGCACCCCGCCTCCGCCCGCCTCACCCGCCAGGTCTAGCAAGAGGGTCGGATACGGTGGTTGGGTGATCGAGATTGACACGTTGGCGGGGGCCGAGACGTGGGTGGCGATCGGCACCGACCGGCCGGACGCCGCGTTCGAATCGATTGACCTTCGCGATGTCGACGGGTTCGAGTCCGGTTCATTCGAGGGATGCCTGTTTCTGTCGTGCGTGTTGACCGACGCGCAGGCCGGCTTCCTGACAACGACCGGTGCCACCGTCGTCCGAGACAGTCCGAAGCGACCGTATTCGGCGCATCGCGCTCGGCTGTACACACCGGACGAACTGTTCGCCGGATTCGACCCAGCTGATCCGGCCGGCTATGCCTCGACGTTCGACGCCATCGTCTACCGACACTGGGTCGAATCCGGTCGCCAATATCCGACATCGGTCGCCGAAAGTCTGGCGCGTCGGCTTCACGACCATTCGATTTCCGACGCACTCCAGGAGGCACTCGACGGTCGGCGGCCAGTTGCGATCATGGGTGGCCACGAACTCGAGCGAGCCCACCCTCGATATGCCACGATCGCGGCGATTTCACGCACGCTGACGCGGGGCGGTTACCTGATGCTGTCTGGTGGCGGACCGGGCGCGATGGAAGCAACCCACCTCGGTGCCTACATGGCGCACTTCGAAGACGACCAACTCGCTGCCGCGATCGGTGTGCTATCGCCACGTCCAGAGGGAGCGCCGGTTGGCAGGGAGTATGCCGATGCCGACTGGCTGCACCGCGCGTTCACGGTCAGAGAACGGTGGCCGATCGGCGTCGTGCGATACGACTCGATCGGGATCCCAACATGGATGTACGGACACGAACCGCCCGCAGCATTCGCAACGAAGATCGCCAAGTACTTCGAGAACAGCATCCGCGAGGAGGGTCTGTTGGCGGTTGCGACCCACGGTGTCGTGTTCACACCGGGAAGCGCTGGCACGATCCAAGAGATCTTCCAGGATGCGACGCAGAACCATTACGCCAGCTTCGGTGTTGCCTCCCCGATGATCCTGCTCGGCCATCAATACTGGACCGACACTCACCCCGTGTGGCCACTCCTTCGATCACTCGCCAAGCGTCACGACTACGAGTCGTTGATCGCCCTGACCGACGACGACCAAGAGGTGATTCAGCGGATCACGTCGTACGAGAGAACCGAACCGGCGGGTTGAGCGTCAGGTCATTGTGTGGAAGCAAACATTGGGCAACTGACTGGCGGTGCTGACCCGCTGCTTTCACGCCCGTTCCGATCAGCGCGCACCACGGCCGATGTTGACGCCGTCAACCTTGCCCGGATCTACGCCGAACATAGAGTCAAGCTGACCAATCTCGCCGCCGCGATCACACTGGACCGGTGGCTCGCCGAGGAAGTCGTGCAGGATGCGTTCACCAACCTGCAGCAAGGGCACGCGTCGATCGACAACCCAGTTGCATATCTCCACCGTGCTGTTGTGAATCGATCGATTTCGGCGCTTCGACGTCGCCGCGTCGCCGGGCGACACCCGGCCCCGCTTGCCAGTCCAACGGTCGATCAGGAAATCGACGAAACGTGGCACCTCGTCACACTGCTGCCACCGCGAGAGCGAGCGGCGGTCGTACTCAAGTACTGGCTCGATCTCAGTGAAACCGAGATTGCCGAGCAGCTCGGATGGCCCTCAGGAACAGTGAAATCGACTCTCCATCGAGCCCTCAAACGTCTCAGGAGGAACCTCACATGACATCACGAAACAGCCTCATCGACCTCGACGACGAGATGGATGACGAAATGATCGACCTCGAACGGCGGCTGCGTAACGCCTGCAAGGCGACCATCCCGAGGTTACTGGAGGTCGACGGGAATCGGCAGCCGTCCGTGATCACTGACCACATTGTCGAGATCACACCGGCCGGTCAGTCATCGCTCGCACCTCGTTGGACGCTCGCGGTTGCAGGCTGCCTGCTCGTCGTCCTTACGGCCGGGTTGCTGATCCGACGCAATACCAGCGATGTCAACGAGGCCAGCCCCTCATCAGTCTTCGAGTCAACACAACCTGAGGAATCTTTCGCACCGGCTCAGACAAACCCCGCTTCGACGACTCCAGCCCCGACGACCACGTTGTCGCCTGGCTCCAATGCCGCTTGCAATGATCAGGGTTGCGCTCCGTACGACCGCCTCGTGGTCGTACCCGGCGCCACCGACTTCTACGTCGGTGCGGAACAACTCGGTGAACCCACGACACATCTCGACATGTTCGAGGGTCTGACCCGATGTGCGGAGTTGGCAACCGAGGGCCGCGCATGCGCCCGCATCGAAGGCATCGCCGGGGTCGGCCTGACCGACTACGCCGATCAAGCGGGCGGCTCGATTGTGATCGGTACCACCTTTGCGACCGTGACGCCGGCGGAATACGCGCAGGCGTGGGGCCCGACACAAGGCGGCGGTGAGATCAAGCAAGTCACGGTACGTGGACATGATGGCGTGACCTTTCTGAACGAGGACCGGCCGGCGATCGTGTGGACTGAGCGACCTGGCGTGCTGGTCTGGGTGGTCGTGTCTGGTGAGTTCTCTGATCAACTCATGCCGATCGCCGAAGGCGTGAGATCGGTGACAGGGCCATCGACAATCCCGCACCGAGTGCTCGTGCCCGGGCTGCTCGCAGTGCCGTGGGATACAGTTGACAACGACTCCGACGGATTACTCGTCGCGCTCGTCGAAGGCGTCGAGTGTGTCGGGTATGGCCATGTCGACCGATGCGGGACCGCCGTAGGAGACAGGGTCGCCGTCCGGACTCGCAAGACGGGCCCGATCTTGGAGGAAGGGGGGAAAGTAGTGGATGGGATCTTGGTCGTCGGCTCGACACCGGTCAACGCCACGTCGGTCAATGTCACGTTTCCGACCTTCACGGTCGCCAGCGACACGACGGCTTTCCCACCGTACGCGAGTCGCTTCTTTGCGTTTGTTGTTCCTTACTCGCCACCGAATACCGTCGAATGGGTTTCTGCCGATGGCGAACCCATCGACAGCGGGCCGGTGACCCTTCCTGGCGGCTTCGTCCCCGATGTCGGGGCACCAATCGCGATCATCAATGCCAGCGGGGTCGCAAACGGGGGCGTTGAGCTCGAAACGGCGCTGAGGCAACGCGGATTTACCGTCACCGTCTTGGATTCGCCCAACATCGTCGACGAGACGATGCTGATGCCAATCGGCAAATCAACGGTTCAATCAAACGACCTCCTCAACCTGATCGGCGTCGGCGGATTCGATACCTGGTCGCAATCCCTGGTTGAATCGCCACTTCCGACCGGAGTCCTGAATGCGATTGTTGTCGGTGCCGATGGTGGCCCAGAACTGCCGTTGCCGCTCCCGACAGGTCTCGGATAGCCGTTCACATCACGTCGAGGCCGCGGACTGGAGTTCCTTTCTGATTCGTTTGGGGCTGATTTGGCCGACGACACCCAGTGGTTGGGCGAACAGGCTCATCCGGTATTCCTCGAGCAGCCAGCCGATCTCTCGGACGTCGTCTGTCACTCGATCGAGCGACGCCACGAACGCCGCGTATTCGCGCTCGAGTGGTCGCACATCGGCCATCCGTCGCAGATCGCGATGGACGTCTCCCGCGAGATGGTCGAGCCGATACTCGATGCCACGCACGTAGCGATGAATGTCGGGCAGCCGATGCGCACCCGATCGCCGGACGAAACCGGTCGCAACGAGTCGGCCCACGTGTGTTTCGGCGTCTGAGACGGTCGCAAGGAGCGGCTCAGCCTTGAGCGTTCCCGTGCGCTTTCGAACGCGGCCTGCGGCAGCGACCACATCGGCGACGACGGCCAGCGCATCCGAAGCAAGCTGCGGAGTGTCAGCATGAACCGTGCGCTCCAACACGCCGAACGCCTTGTCATCCCACGGCAGCTCCGAACGTGACATCACTGCGTCGACAGCTGCCTCGATGCAGTCCGCAATCAGATCGCTGATCGCAAACCCGCTCGCCGCAATCGCTAACTTGGCATCGCGATCCAACGCGCGTTCGAGCTTGGCCGGGGTCGGAGCAGCCGCCATCAACAGCAGCCGCCGCACACCGCCGCGCATCGCCCGTTCCTGCAACGCCTCGTTGTCGACGACTCGCAGAGCGACGCTGTCGCCACGGTCCAGCAACGTCGGATAGGCGCGGACCACGTGACCGGTCGGGGCGCGGTGTTCGACGACTCGGTCGAGCGTGCCGATGTCCCAGCGCACGATGTCACGCCGTTCCGCAAGTCGTGCGGTTGCTGCCAGCGCCGAACGAGTCGAACCCGCCTGCCGAGCACGGATCGCCTCGAGATCGTCGCCAGCGTCGACAACGTCGCCCTCGGCGCCAGCCACGACGAGGTGGAACCGGAGGTGATTCGGCAGGTGATCGTCGTCGAAATCACTTGGATCGATCGTCTGGCCGGACACCTCACCCAACGCCCGCGCCAACGCGTCGATCAGTCGTCCAGCCGGCGACCCGAACGAGTCGAGTCGTTCGAACGCCGCATCTGCCGTCTCGGTCATCGGGATCAGTTCCCGACGGACGTGCTTCGGGAGCGAGCGCACGAGCAACGAAACCAGCTCGCGCCGATAGCCGGGAATCAACCAGTCGAACCGATCGGTCGTCATCTGGTTCAACGCCGTGAGCGGGACGTTGATCGTCGCGCCATCGAGCGGCGTGTCCGGTGCGTAGCGATAGGTCAGCGGCAGCGTCATGCCGGCAACCACCCAGTTGTCCGGGTAGTCGTCGAGGCGAATACCGCGGCGGTTGGTGAGCACCTCCGGAGTCAGGTCCAGCAAACCGATTTGATCCCGCTTGGCTCTCTTCCACCACTTGTCGAAATGCCGACCTGAGACGACCTCGCGTCCGATCCGGTCGTCGTAGAATTCGAACAACGCGTCGTCGTCGAGCAGGTCCGTGCGCCGAACACGAGCCTCCAACAACCGCACCCGGTCCACGAATCGATCATTCTGCACGATGAACTCGTGACGCGTCTCCCAATCACCGGCAACCAGTGCGTGCCGAATGAACATCTCTCGTGCCAACGACCTGTCGACCTGGCCGAGTCCGATCGTTCGGTTTGCGACGATCGGCAAGCCGTACAACAGCACCGTTTCCGACGTGACGGCGCGCCCCGAATGGGCGTCCCACCACGGCTCGGTGTAGGTCCGTCTGACCAGGTGGTCGGCGAGCGCCTCAGCCCATTCTGGCTTGATCGCGACGACACGCCGCGCCCACAGTCGATTCGTCTCGACCAGCTCTGCCGCCATCACCCAGCGCGGCGGACGCTTGATCAACACCGACCCAGGCGCAATCATGAACTGGGCGTCACGGGCACCGCGATACTCGCGCCGCTCGCCGTCACGCATCCCGAGGTGCGACAGCAAGCCCGCCAGCACGGCACGGTGGACGTTGTCGGGGTGTGCCTGATCAACCCCCGGCCGAATTCCCAGCGAGCCAGCCACCTGACGGAGCTGGCTATAGAGGTCACGCCATTCGCGCACCCTCAGATAGTTCAGATGTTCGTCGTGACAGAGCCGCCTGAACTGGTTCCCTGACAACTCACGCTGTTGGTCACGCAGGTAGTCCCACAGGGCAACGATCGAGAGCAGGTCGGAGCCTTCGACATCGAAGCGGCGATGCAGCTCTGCTGCCTTGTCCGGATTCTCCTTCGGACGTTCACGTACGTCCTGGATCGAAAGCGCAGCCGTGATCACGAGCGCCTCGCGCACGCTCCCCTGCCGACCGGCTTCGATCACCATCCTCGCCAGCCGCGGGTCGATCGGAAGCCGGGCCAGCTGACGGCCGATCTCGGTGAGTTTGCGCGGCGACCCGATCGGCCCAGGGTGGAGCGCACTGAGTTCTTCGAGCAACAGGTAGCCATCACGGATCGCTGCATGGTCGGGCGGCTCGACGAATGGGAAGCGGGCAACATCGCCAAGCCCGATCGCCGTCATCTGCAGGATCACCGAAGCCAAATTGGTGCGAAGGATCTCCGGCTCGGTGAACTCGTCGCGGGCCTCGAAGTCCTGCTGGTCGTAGAGCCTGATGCAGATACCCGGGGCTACGCGGCCGCATCGACCGGCACGTTGGTTAGCCGAGGCTCGCGATACGGGTTCGATCGGGAGCCTTTGGATCTTGAGTCGACGGCTGTATCGCGAGATCCGCGCCGTGCCGGCATCGACCACGTAACGCACACCCGGCACCGTGATCGAGGTTTCAGCAACGTTCGTGCTGAGCACGATTCGCCGACCTGGGTGCTGCTGGAAGATGCGGTGCTGCTCAGCCGACGAGAGCCGCGCATACAGCGGCATCACTTCGGTGTTGCGCAGACCTGCCCGGCGCAACGCGTCGGCAGTGTCGTGGATTTCTCGCTCGCCGCTCAGGAACACGAGGACATCGCCAGGACCTTCGCTGTCGAGCTCGTCGACGGCGGCGAGCACCGCTCGAACCTGATCACCATCATTGTCGTACGGGCGATATCGCATCTCGACCGGATAGGTGCGACCTTCCACGAGGAACACCGGAGCCGGGACGCCGCCGATCGTGAAGTGGTGTGCGAAACGCTCGGTATCGATGGTGGCCGAGGTGACGATCACTTTCAGGTCGGGCCGTTTTGGAAGTAGCTGTTTGAGGTAACCGAGAATGAAATCAATGTTGAGGCTGCGCTCATGCGCTTCGTCGATGATGATCGTGTCGTAACGACGCAGCATGCGGTCGCGCTGCAACTCGTTGAGCAGGATGCCATCGGTCATGATCCGTACCAGCGTCGAATCGCTGACCCGGTCGGTGAAGCGAACCGTGTATCCGATGCTCTCGCCGATCGACGTACCGAGTTCCTCGGCGACCCGCTCGGCCACCGTTCGCGCTGCTACCCGTCGTGGCTGCGTGTGACCGATCATCCCGTCGACCCCGCGCCCTGCCTCCAAACACAACTTGGGGATCTGCGTGCTTTTCCCTGAACCCGTTTCACCGGCGACGATCACGACCTGGTGCTCCCGAATCGCGGCGATCAGCTGATCCCGGCGAGCCGTGATCGGGAGTGACTCCGGGTACGTGATCCGCCGAGCCGACACCAGCCGGTCGAGCGCTGACTGGCGGGCGGCACGCGACACCGATCGCCGGTCCGCACGCTCGTCTGTTTCCACCACGTCGCCAGTCTGCACCGCGGGAGGGCTCCAACGTCGCTGGATTTCTGCCAGGGGGTTACGGTTCGGCGATGCGCGCCGCAGTATTGAATCACGCTCCCGGAGAGCTCCAGATCGAAGATCTCACGATCGATGCTCCAGGGCCCGACGAAGTCCTGATCCAAACCTCGGCGTGCGGGTTGTGTCAAAGCGATCTGCACTTCCTGGAGGGCAAGCTCCCGACTCCGCTCCCCCGTGTACTCGGCCACGAAGCGGCAGGCATCGTGCAAGCCGTTGGTTCCGACGTCACCGAGTTCCGACCAGGTGACCGAGTTGTCTCGTGCCTCTCGGTGTTCTGCGGAACGTGTCGCGAATGCCTCGACGGAAACACCTGGCTGTGCGAGCGCCGGCATCAGATGACCAGGGCTGCGGACGACACCCCACGACTCCGCCGAGGCGACGAGAAGGTCCATCAGATGGGTGAACTCGGCGGGTTCGCGGAGGAGATGCTGGTTCACCGCAACGCGATCGTGAAGGTTCCCGATGACCTCCCGTTGGAGCTCGGCGCATTGCTCGGCTGCGCGGTGATCACCGGCGTCGGGTCCGTGATCAACGGAGCCAAGGTCAGGCCGGGTTCGACGGTGGCCGTGATCGGCGCCGGCGGGATCGGGCTGAACATCGTGCAAGGTGCCGTGCTGGCAGGGGCTGAACGAATCATCGCCATCGACCTACGAGACGAAAAGCTGGATCTGGCAAAGACATTCGGCGCCACCGATGTGATCAACGGTGGAGCCGTCGATGCCGTCCAGACCGTGATCGAAATGACGGGCGGTGGTGTCGACTATGCGTTCGAGGCGATCGGACTTTCGGCGACCGCATTGCAGGCGTTCCAGATGATCCGACCCGGCCGGACGGCGTATCTGGTCGGGCTTCCCGGTGCCGCCGACTCGATCGAACTCCCAGGTTCTCGGATGCTGCTGCAAGCTCGCGGACTGCAGGGATTGTTCATGGGTTCGAACCGCTTCAAGCGGGACATTCCTATGCTCGCCAACCTCTACCTCCAGGGCCGACTCAAGCTCGACGAACTGGTATCCGCGCGGATCACGCTCGACGAGGTGAATGCCGGCTACGACGTCATGCGGACCGGTGTCGAAGCGCGTTCTGTGATCGTCTTCTGAGGTTCCCGCAACGTACGTCGGCAGACTGGACCGGTGTCCGACGACGTGATGTCGAATCTGATCCAAGCCGGTCCGGCCGCAGTCAGGCGATTGAGCGACGAGCAGCGTGCGCGATACGACGTGCATGCCACCCGGTTGGTCGAGCGAGTCTCGTGGGAAGGTACCCGCGACGTCCCAGTCAGCGAGCAGATGATGTACACCGTCTCTGCGCACGCGGCGCTTCTGGCGGCCGGCTTCGAACCTCGCACCGACCCTTTTCGGCACGTCACCTCGATCATCATTCACCCGGGCACGATCGTGTCGCGCGAGGTTCGCCCAGGCCCAGCACGAGGCGTCGTCACCGACAGCCCTGACCATCGAGCCGGCCAGGCCGGACACGGTCGCGGACCGATCCTGCTCGACTGGCGGACCGTGCAACACGACGCCGCCCATCCTGAGCGAGGGATCAACGTGGTCTTTCACGAGTTCGCTCACAAACTCGATGACCTCGACGGCGTGATGGATGGGATGCCGCCACAGCCTGACCGCGAGTCGCGAGCCGAGTGGCAACAGACGTTCGGCACCAACTTTCGCAGGCTCAAACGACGCGGTTCCGGTGGCCTCGTTCGCGCGTATGGCGCAACCAGCCCAGCTGAGTACTTCGCAGTCACCACTGAGCTGTTCTTCACGCGGCCAACCGACCTCCAACAAGGCATGGCGAGGGTCTACGCCCGACTGTCAGCGTTCTATAACCAAGATCCGGCATCGCGCGCATAGCGCTGTCACGACCTACGAGACTGCTGAGCAAAGTCGCCTATTCACCGGTGAAGTTTGGTGAGCGCTTCTCGACAAACGCAGCGATACCTTCCTTGGCATCATGTCCAGTCATCACCTGGGTGATCGTGCGACCCTCGAACTCACCGGCGTCGAGCAGGGCATGATCCGCTCCGTAGTACACAACCCGCTTGGCCTGACCGAGAGCTCGGCTAGGACCGTCGGCAAGCTGTTGCGCAAGAGCCGCCGCGGCAGCATCGACCTCATCATCGGGCACGAGCCGGTTGACGAGGCCCCATGCCTCTGCCTCTGACGCACTCAGGACCCGATTCGTGAGCGTGAGATCCATCATCCGGCGTACACCGATATGGCGACTGATGAAGTAGCTCGACGTTCCGTCTGGCGTCACCCCGGCCTTCGTGTAGGCCATCGTGTACTTGGCCGTCTCACTCGATACCACCAAGTCGAAGGCACTGACCAACGACATTCCGGCGCCCCCGGCCGCCCCTCGGACACCGGCAACGAATGGCTTCGGAATCTGGTTCATCTTCGAGATCGCGGCATGCAGATCGATCACCAGACCGGCGGCCACCGCTGGGAGGTCGGAACCTGAATCATGAAACAGATTGAGATCCCCACCTCCGCAGAACACGCGGCCCTCTGCCGTGAAGCAGACCGCCTTCACCGTGTCGTCGAACTCGACCGCAATCATCACGTGGCGGAGATCAAGCGCCGACTCCGGATTGATCACATTGGCAGTCTCCGGTCGGATCAGGCGCACGTGGGCGACCCCTTCACGAACCTCATAACTCATTGTCGTCAGTTCGATCGCCATACATCGAGCATAAGCACGACAACCCAGGCGGTACCCCAACGCGTAGGCTTTGCCGATGTCGTGGGAGCAGGTTGCTGTCGGAGTTGAGCTGCCATTCGATTCGGCGCTGACGGTTCCGGAATTGCATCCGTACACCTTGGATGTACCGTCGCCGCCGCCTGTGGTCGACATCGAGGGATCGGCGTATCAGGCCGCACTGAGCACCTTCGGAGCCGCGATCACGCCCGGAATGACGGTTGCGGTCGGTGCTGGGTCACGCGGACTGATGGGGCGAGTCGAACTGCTGCGAGGGACGATCGCCGCGCTCCGTGAGCTTGGAGCCGAGCCGTTCGTCGTACCGGCGATGGGTTCGCACGGCGGCGCCACCGCTGCCGGGCAGCGAGCAATGTTGGCCTCGCTCGATATGACCGAGGAATCGCTCGGCGTCGAGATCCGGTCAACGATGGACACCGTCGTTGTCACTCACACCAACGCAGGGACACCCGTTCATCTCGACGCCAACGCTGCCGGTGCAGACCGGTTCCTGCCGGTGAATCGGATCAAGCCGCATACCTGTTTCAAAGGGCCGATCGAGTCAGGCTGCATGAAGATGGCGGTCGTCGGATTCGGCAAGCAGCCTGGTGCGGCACTCGTCCATTCCTGCGGCCCGGTCGAAATGCGGGACCGATTGCTCGATGCCGGCGCGGCGCTGCGAGCAACCGGTCGGCTGCTCGGTGGGATCGGGTCGATCGAGTCGACAACGGGAAACATCGTGCGAATCGAAGCGCTCACGGCCGACGACGTCGGCGGCGAGTTCGAACACGAGTTGACGGAGTACGCGCGCTCGCTCGTCCCGGCGCTGCCGTTCGACCATATCGACGTGTTGATCATCGAGCTCGGCGGGAAAGACATCTCCGGCACGACGGTCGACCCGAACGTCACCGGGCGCTTCTGGGTTCCCGGCCTCGACGATCTGCCGAAGCCGACCGTCGGAGCGATGGTGCTGCTCGACCTGACCGACGTGAGCGGCGGCAACGCGCTCGGGATCGGCTTCGCTGACTTCATCCCGGCCTCGCTCGCCAACAAGATCGACTGGCGCAAGACGTACATCAATTGCTTCACCGCCGGGCCTGCCGGGATGCGTCGATCGAGAATGCCGATGGTGCTCCCCGACGAGGAATCGTGCATCAAGGCCGCCCTCTCGATGTGCGGCCGAGGAATCGACGAATCCAAACGAGTGGTTCGGATCAAGTCAACGCTGCACCTCACCGAGTGCTCGGTCAGCGAAGCCCTACTCCCGTAACGCCACGACCCGACTTTTGAGCCGAACCAGGTGTCGCAAGAGTGAAATCATGTTATCTGAGAGTCAAGTTGATTGAGGTCTCGGCAAAGTCGCTCAAGCCGACCCGGAATCTGACGATGGATCACTCGAACCCGTCAGCGATGGATTCACACGACTAGATCATCGAACGAAGCGTTCACGGGACTCCGCCTCACCGTGAGCGCTTCGTTCGCGTTTGTCCTTGGCGTTGTGGTCAGGTGCCGAAGCCGAAACCGAGATCGATCGCCGTCAAGAGTGGGACGTAGGCAACACCGGCTGCTTTGCACATCGCCGCGCAGGTTCCGCCGCGATCGACGATCAGGGTCACCAGCACCGGGTCTGCGCCGAACGCTCGCACAACCTCGACCGCTTCCATCAGCGAAGCACCTCTCGTAGTGGTGTCTTCCGTGATCACGACGTTGTCGCCAGGTTGAATCGCGCCGGCAATGCGCCCCATGACCCCATGATCTTTGGCTTCCTTACGGACGCTAAAGCTCCGCAGATCGCGCCCCCGTGTAGCGGCCACGGCGGCCACCCCGTACGCCACCGGGTCGGCACCCATCGTCAAACCACCGATCGCCGTGGCATCAGCAGGGATCACATCGAGCATCGCATCAGCGACGAGCAGAATCCCTTCCGGTCGGCAGGCGGTCTGCTTGGTATCGAGAAACCACGAGCTCTTGGCCCCCGATTTCAGCGTGAAGTCGCCGCGTCGCACGGAATACGCCAATACATGCGCTCGCAACGCATCCAACTTGGGCGAAAGCAGCGGCAGTTCCGGTTGGTCACTCATCAGCAGGAACCTACCGGCCGCCAGCACTCAACTCTGCGGCAGCCACTACGACCGAAGCCGTCGTATCTCCTGCCACAGAATCGGAGGTGCGTACCAATCAAATTTTGCGGCAGCCACTACGACCGAAGCCGTCGTATCTCCTGCCACAGAATCGGAGCGAGTGCATCGACAGCGGGGCCCCGACCAGATGGATCTTGTCGCAGAACAAGTCCTCAGATATCTCGGCTTAAGTTCTCCGCTATTGCGAGAAATCAAAATCGGTTTACACTGGTATTCATGGCAAAACGTGGACCCAAGATGATGACCGACGAACACAAGGCAGCACTCGACCGTGGTCGCAACGAAGGACGTGCAGTGCGCGATTATCTCGAAGCCCTGCGTTCGAACAAGCCGAAGCGCGGTCGCAAGCGCACGACCGAATCGATCAGCAAACGACTCGCCGCGATCGAAGCCGAGTTGAATGGTGCAAGCGCGATCGACGAGCTGAACTTGATTCAAGAGCGTCGTGATCTGATCGCAGAGCGTGACTCAATGAGCGAATCCGTTGACCTGAGCGCACTCGAAGACGGATTCGTCGCGGTAGCCAAGGTCTACGGCGACCGCAAGCACATCGCCTACGCCTCATGGCGTGACGTCGGCGTCCCGGCGGCAACACTCGCCCGCGCCGGCATCACCCGCTAGTCAGAGTTGAATCGTATCGATTTGGTCAAACACCAGATCGATGTGCTGCAGCGACCGTTTGAGATCAAACGCCTCGTCGAGTCGCACGTCGACCTCCGGGTCGGCCTCGACCAGTGACCGGAAATCGACGCCGTCATCCCAGGCCTGCATGGCGTTGCGTTGCACGATTCGATATGCCTCGTCGCGCGACTTGCCACCGGCAACAAGACCGAGCAACACGGGCTGGCTGAACACCAACCCGTAGCTGGCCTCGAGATTGGCATGCATCCGTTCGGGGAACACCATCAACCCCGATAACAGTCGCGCCAATCGGCGCATCATGTAATGCGTCAGCTGAGAGGAATCGGGCAACACCACACGTTCCACCGACGAATGTGAGATATCGCGCTCGTGCCAAAGGGCCACATCTTGCAAGCCCGCCAACAGGTTCGACCGGACAACACGGGCCAGCCCGGAGATGGTTTCTGCCGAGATCGGGTTGCGCTTGTGTGGCATCGCCGACGAACCCTTCTGGCCAGGCTTGAAACCCTCCTGCACCTCGCGCACCTCGGTGCGCTGGAGGTGACGCAACTCGATTGCGATCAGTTCGCAGGTCGCCGCCGCCGCCGCACAGGCGTACAGGAATTCGGCGTGACGGTCACGGGCGATCACCTGTGTTGCCGGAACGGGCTTCAAACCAAGTGCGTCGCCGACGAACGTCTCGACCGACGGCGGGATGTTCGAGTAGGTACCGACCGCCCCGCTCAGTTTCATTACCGCAACCGACTCACGCGCGGCCCGTAGGCGAGTTCGATCACGATCGACTTGCAACGCCCACAGCGCAACCTTGGCACCGAACGTGGTCGGTTCGGCGTGGATCCCGTGGGTGCGTCCGATCATCACGGTGTCACGATGCTTTCGTGCAAGGTCGACAATCACAGCCAGCAATTTGCCCGATTCCTCGATCAGCAGGTCAGCTGCATCACGCATCGCCCAACACAATGCTGTGTCACCGACATCAGAAGACGTCAGGCCATAGTGAATCCATTTGCCGGCGTCGCCACCGATTGCGGCCTGCACGACATCAACAAATGCGGCCACATCGTGGTCGGTGATTACCTCACGGTCGAGAATCGCCTGCACAAACGCTTCGTCGGAAACCGGCGCGCTCGAACGACACGCTTGTGCATCAGCCGTCGGCACGAGACCGATCGCGGCGTGGCCTTCTGTCGCCAGCATTTCAACCTCCACCCAGCGACGGAACTTGGAAACGTCAGACCACACCTCGGTCATTTCCGGCGTCGAATAGCGCGGAATCATCTCACGCCGTCCAGAGCAGATAGTCGTCGCGTTCGGCGCCGACACCGACGACGTTGACCGGCACGCCGACCTGTTGCTCGACGAGCGCAAGGAAGGCCTTTGCTTCGGCGGGGAGCTCGCCCGGCTCACGGGTTTCCGAAAGATCTGTCTTCCAGCCGGCCATCGTCACGTAGATCGGCTCGATTCGGGCAAGGATGTCGGACCGGTCTGGATAGAAGTCGATCTGTTTGCCGTCGAGCTTGTAGCCCGTGCAGATCCGCACTGTTTCGAATCCGTCGAGGATGTCGAGCTTCGTCAACGCGATTTCAGTGAGGCTGTTGAGCCGCACCGCCTGACGCAACATGACACAGTCGAGCCATCCGGCGCGGCGGCGGCGCCCGGTCACCGTGCCGTACTCGCGCCCGACATCGATCAGCGTGTCGCCATCGGCGTCGAGCAGTTCGGTCGGGAACGGGCCGGCGCCGACGCGAGTCGTGTACGCCTTGGTGATCCCGACGATCCGATCAATGTCACGCGGCCCGAGACCTGTGCCGACGCATGCGCCACCAGCAGTGGGATTTGACGACGTGACGTACGGGTAGGTGCCGTGATCCAGATCGAGGAATGTCGCCTGGGCACCCTCCAACAAGACCTGCGCACCGCGGGCGAGCGCCTCGTGGAGCAGCGTCACGGTGTCAGCGATGTGCGGCTGCAGGCGGGCGCCATAGGCGACGAACTGCGTGACGATCTCCTCGACATCGAGCGGTTCGCCACCGGCCTGCTCGATCAACGTGTTCTCGGCAATCGCCCGGGCACGAACCGTCGCCGCGAACGAATCAAGATCGACGATCTCGCCGACTCGCACCCCAACGCGGCGGGCCTTGTCGGCATAGGCCGGACCGATCCCTTTGAGCGTCGTACCGATCTTGTCGTCCCCACGCATCGCTTCCGCGATCGCGTCATGCGCCTGGTGCCACGGGAAAATCAGGTGGGCGCGACTCGACACTTTCAGGTCGCCGCAACGGACACCACGCGATTCGAGCGTGTCGATTTCTCGGAACAGCGTCGGCAAATCGACAACGACACCATTGGCGATGACCGGCACGACGTGGGCGTAGAGAACACCACTCGGGACCAACTGCAGGGCGTACTTTTGATCATCGACAACGACGGTGTGACCGGCATTGTGACCACCCTGGTAGCGCACCACATAGGTGTGCTCCTTCGACAGTAGATCGATGATCTTCGCCTTGCCCTCGTCGCCCCACTGGGCGCCGACGACGACGGTGACGGGCATTGGCACGCTCCCCGGTTTACGTGGACTGGAACGTGGCAAGACTCTAGTGGAGCCAGTCCCCGCCAACCCCGCTCGAGCGGCATCTGAACGATTTGTCCGCCGGCGATCCAGTGGAAGCTCGATTTCATACATCACGTATTTTCAAATGGCTACCGTTCAAAATTCGTGGCATTTGAACCATGCTGGCGCACTATCACGCCCAGAGGGTCAGTCGACCGATGGAGCGAATGGGTCGAGTTGTGCGAGCGCTGATTGGACATCGAACGGTCCCGGCGGCAGGTTCCACAGTGGGCCGTCTGGATCGCCATAGAACGGCCGGCCCGCGCCAAACTCGTATAACGAGCAGTTCGGCGCTTCCGTTTCGAAGGTGCCGATCAGCGTGAATGTGACGGCTGCTCTCGTGCTGGCGACCTGGCAGTCGAGCACTGGGTTCAGCTCATACCGGAAAGCGATGGTGTCATCGGCAGCCAACTCGGCGATCGCGATATCGGCGTGCGGTTCGATCGGTTGAAGCGGGCCGAAGTCCGACACGGCGGACAGCTCACCGACTGCGCATGTTGACAGTGCGGTGTTGCGCACCACGAGGAATGAATCGGTGCCAACAAACTGCAACGCAGCCGGGTCACATGGGCCAGTTGAAATCTCGTTCGGATACAAGGCGGTCAATTGCCAACCGCAGGTTGCGACCATCGCCGTCGGCACCACGACCTTGACTCCGTTGATGTCGAGTTCAACCAGGGTGACGGGTGCTGGCGAGAGACATTCGTCGCCCGACTGTCCGACGATCAAATCAGCCCAGGCACCTGGGTCGAGCCAGACATCTGGTTCCATCAGAGGGTCAACGTTGGGCGACTGCGACACGTTGGCCTCACACCACACGTCCCCGTCGTTGCGCATTCTGATCACCGCGTCAGCCGAGTCCGCGCCGACGATCACCCGTGCTGTCCAGAGCGCAAGATTGGCAATCTCGCACGGTGGCGGCAGTTCGGGGGCGGGCACTGTTTCAGCGGTGATCTGACTTGGCCCCAATTCGGTGGCGGTGGTCGCGGGCCGTGGCTCGCCGGCCGAGCTGTCGCTGCTGCATGCGCTGAGCAGCAGCGACGATCCAGACAGGATCAGCACACTCACCCTCACGCACGAACCTTACGACGCCCACGTGCCGGAGAGCTAACGTCCCGGCCGTGCGTTACGACTATGTCATCGTGGGTGGCGGCTCCGCAGGATCGGCATTGGCAAATCGCTTGTCGGCCGATTCGCGCAATCAGGTGCTCGTCCTCGAAGCAGGTCGCCCCGACTACAAGTGGGATGTCTTCATCCATATGCCGGCCGCCCTTGCATTCCCGATCGGCAGCAAATTCTACGACTGGAAGTACGAGTCGGAACCGGAGCCCCATCTAAACGGCCGGCGGGTGTATCACGCCCGCGGCAAGGTGCTCGGCGGGTCGTCATCGATCAACGGGATGATCTTTCAGCGCGGCAACCCGATGGACTACGAGCGATGGGCCGCCGACCCTGGGATGGAAACCTGGGACTACGCCCACTGCCTGCCGTACTTCAAACGGATGGAGAATTGCCTCGCTGGAGGCGACGAGTACCGCGGCGACGATGGCCCGCTCGTGTTGGAGCGTGGGCCAGCCAAGAACCCGTTGTTCGAGGCCTTCTTCGATGCCACGCAGCAAGCCGGCTACCCACTCACCGACGACGTCAACGGATACCAACAGGAGGGTTTTGCCAAGTTCGACCGGAACATTCATCGCGGCCGCCGGTTGAGTGCCGCCCGCGCCTACCTGCATCCGGTGATCAACCGCCCGAATCTGACCGTCGAGACGCGAGCACTCGTACACAAGATCTTGTTCGACGGCAAGCGGGCAACCGGTGTCGAATACACGCGTCGAGGCAAACGCGCACAGGTCGAAGCAGCCGAGGTGATCCTGTGTGGCGGCGCCTTCAATTCACCGCAACTTCTGCAACTGTCCGGGGTCGGCGACTCCGAACAACTCCGGTCGCTCGGCATCGAACCGGTCCATCACCTGCCTGCCGTAGGTCAGCACATGCAAGATCACCTCGAGGTCTACATTCAGCACTCGTGCAAGCAACCCGTGTCGATTCAACCCTGGATGAAGATGTGGAAGCGGCCGTTCGTCGGACTGATGTGGCTGTTTCGAAAAGGTCCAGGGGCGACCAACCATTTCGAAGGTGGCGGTTTCGTCCGATCGAACGACGACGTCACCTACCCGAATCTGATGTTCCATTTTCTCCCGATCGCGATCCGCTACGACGGTTCGTCACCGACTGGCGGCCACGGATATCAAGTCCACATCGGGCCGATGTATTCAGATGCCCGCGGTTCGGTGCAGATCACCTCGACCGACCCCGCAATCAAACCGGCGCTCCGGTTCAACTACGTATCGACCGAGCAGGACCGGCGCGAGTGGGTCGAATCGATCCGTATCGCCCGCCGCATCCTGAACCAGAAGGCGATGGATCCGTTCAATGGCGGCGAAATCTCGCCAGGGCCGTCAGTCGAGACCGACGAGCAGATCTTGGAATGGGTTCGCAAGGACGCTGAGACGGCGCTCCACCCGTCGTGCACGTGCCGAATGGGCACCGAGGAGGATTCCGTGATCGACCCGCTGACGATGAGAGTCCACGGGATCGAAGGCGTGCGAGTCGTCGACGCCTCATCGATGCGTTACGTCACCAACGGCAACATCTACGCCCCAGTGATGATGCTTGCGGAAAAAGCCGCCGACCTGATCCTCGGCAACACCCCGCTTGAGCCCGAATACGTGGATTGGCACAAGCACACGCGAAACGCGTGAGGAAGTTGCGGACTATTGCCGCAAACTTCCACACGCGTTCGGTTGCACCCGGAAGAATCAGCCCAACCAGGCGGCGACGACGTCGGGGTTGTCGGTAACCCACTTCGCCGCAGCTGCATCGGCCGTCATCTTGTCACGGTCGACGTAGCCTGCGATTTCGCTCTGCTGTTCGGTCGTGAGCTGGAAGGCCGACAGGAAGTCGAACGCCGCAGCGTTCTTGGTCTGCAACGCTGCTGACGCAGCCTTCATCAGGACATCTGGCGCATAGTCACAGGCATATCCGCCGTCTGCAGCGGCAGCCGAGGCCAGGCATTCGTCGGAAACCGCCGGGAGGGCAACCTCGGTGAGATCGACTTCGAGATGCTTCCAATGCGGCTTCCAGAACTGGATCAAGATTGGTGCTTCAGCGGTGGCGTTGTCGATTGCCGTCAGCAACGCCGCTTCCGACCCGCCAACCACGTACTGCAGCGGCAATCCGAGGTTGGCGATGATCTGCTCGTCGAACGTGACATACGTCGGGTCCCCCATCAGGAACCTTCCGAGGTCGCCCGTCTCTGCCGTCGCAAACAAACCGGCGAGGGCGGGATCCTTGAAGCCTTCCCACGTCGCCAACTCCGGATGCTCGGTGACAACGGCGGTCGGCACGTACCAACCGATCTTGGCGGTCGGACCGAGATCACCAAGCGAGACAACCGTTTTGTTGGCGTCGATATACGTCTCGAAGTCGGCGGCGTGACCTGACGGCCATACTTCCAATACGGCATCGATGCTGCCGTCCTCCATGCCAGGCCACGTGGCGAACTCGTCGATATCGAGCAATGTGACCGCAGTGTTGAGGTTGGCTTCGAGCACAACCTT
>JANMTV010000020.1:0-1274 GCA_031390905.1 Ilumatobacteraceae bacterium
TGCTACCGAGTGACGATGGTTCGGGTCCCGACACCCACCAGATCAAGGGCAACGCCCAGTCGATGCTCTACCACACCGCCGACAGCCGCTACTACAAGGCGACCAAGGCCGAGGTGTGGTTCGACACGGAGGAAAACGCAACCGCGGCCGGTTTCAGCCAGCCCGGTTCGCAGAAGGACGAGGAAGACGTGATTCAACCCGACGAGGGAAGCGCCAGCGACGAGTCGGATGGAGGGAGCGGCCAAAGCGAAGCGGAGGCTAGTCCCGACCATAAGAAGGGAAGCGCCAGCGACGAGTCGGATGGAGGGAGCGGCCGAAGCGAAGCGGAGGCCAGTCCCGACCACAAGAACGGCGAAGCGGAGGGCAGTCCCGACCACCCAGAATGGGCGGGTGCGGTCAACGCACTTCCTGATGGCTCGCAGCCCGAGGGTTACGACATCAAGGGCAACGCCGGCTCGATGCTGTACCACACGCCGGGCAGCCGGTTCTACAAGCAGACGGCCGCCGAGGTCTGGTTCGCCACGGAGGAAGCCGCAGAGGCCGCCGGGTTCTCGAAGCCAGCCTCCCAGCAAGCCGCCGAAGAGACCGCCGAGACTGAAAGCGACAACACGTGATGAAGGATCCACGCGACATCATTTTGGCTCCGGTCGTCTCTGAGAAGAGCTACGAACTGATGGAGACCGGCGTGTACACGTTCAAGGTCTCCACGAAGGCCAGCAAGCCAGAGATCCGTGACGCCATCGAGGCGATCTGGGGAGTCGAGGTCAGCAAGGTCAACACACTCAACCGCAAAGGCAAGGCGACTCGGGTTCGCGGCAGCAACCGCCGCGGTTCGAAGCCCGACACGAAGCGCGCAATTGTCACGCTGTCTACGGGTGAAATCCCGTTGTTCGAGAACTGAGATCATCATGGCGATTCGTTCACGCAAACCAACCAGCCCCGGCCGTCGCTTCCAGACGTCGTCTGACTTCTCCGAAGTCACCAAGGCGACGCCCGAGAAGTCGCTGTTGGCCGTCAAATCGAAGACGGGTGGTCGCAACGTCTACGGTCGGATGACATCCCGTCACCGCGGTGGCGGCCACAAGCAGCGCTACCGCATGGTCGACTTCAAGCGCGTCAAGGACGGCATGCCAGCCAAGGTGGCCGGTATCGAGTACGACCCGAACCGGACCTGCCGGATTGCGCTGCTGCACTACAACGACGGCCAGAAGGCATACATCCTGGCACCCCGTGGACTGAGTGTCGGTGACGTCGTCCAGAGCGGGCACGGAGCC
>JANMTV010000029.1:0-4209 GCA_031390905.1 Ilumatobacteraceae bacterium
GGAAGAAGGTCAGGCCGGCCACGATCACGATCACGCCAACGAGGAGCATTCCGAAGAGTGCGTCGTGCGTCGGCAGCGTGCCGCTCGTGGCCGGCACCCAGGGCATTGCGGCGAGTGAGCCTCCGAAGGCGATGGCCGGGATGATGGTGAAGAACCGAGCCATCAGCATCGAGAACCCCTGGGTCACCGTGTACCACTGCGTACCGGTGCCCTGATAGGCGAACGCCGAACCGTTGTTGTTGGCGGTGGACGCGTAGTTGTAGAGCACCTCCGAAAGACCGTGCGGGCCTGGCTGGTACGTGTTCGCAGAGTTGATGAGCACCGACGCGGCGGCGAAGGGCAGCAACGCCAACGGCATCGCCAGGATGTACAGCGTCACCAGCTTCATCTCCGAGGCTTGGATTTTCTTGCCGAGATACTCAGGTGTTCGTCCGACCATCAGGCCGGCGATGAACACCGAAAGCAAAGCCATCACCAACAGTCCCATCAGTCCGACGCCGACCCCGCCGGGCGAGATCTCGCCTAACATCATGTGCACCATCGGTGCCATGCCTCCGAGCGGCGTGAACGAATCGTGCATGCAGTTGACGGCACCGGTGGAGGTGCCCGTGGTGGCGCCAGCGAACAGCCCGCACCCCGCGGCGCCGAAGCGCACCTCCTTGCCTTCCATGTTTCCACCCGATTGCGACGTCGACAGAGACTGATCAACCTGAATCGCGGACAGTTCGGGGTTGCCGTTCTGCTCGGCCAACGTTGCGACACCAGAGAACACGATCAAGATCCCTGCCATCACCGCAATCAACAATCGGCTCTGACGCTTGTCGTTTACCAACCGTCCGAACGCCACAGCGAGCGACAACGGAATCAGCAGGAGCATGTAGATCTCCATCAAGTTCGTGAACCCGTTCGGGCTTTCGAACGGATGCGCCGAGTTGGCGTTGTAGTACCCCCCACCGTTCGTCCCGAGCTCCTTGATCGCTTCCTGCGAAGCAACGGGTCCACCAGGAATCGACTGCTCGGTGATCTCAGTCAACGCGTCGATCGTGGTGGCAGTCGTATGACCCTGAAAGTTCTGGACCACGCCTTGCGACATCAATACGACGGCAAAGATCAACGACAGCGGCAACAGGATTCGCACCACTGTGCGAGTCAGGTCGACCCAGAAGTTCCCGAGGTTCCGCGAACCCGACCTGGTAACGCCACGGATGACCGCGACGACAACCGCCATGCCGACCGCAGCGGACACGAAGTTCTGGACAGCCAGCCCCACCATCTGGGTGAGATGGCTGATCGCCACCTCACCGGAGTACCACTGCCAGTTCGTGTTCGTGACGAAGCTCACCGCGGTATTGAATGCGCCGGTCGGAGCGAGCGACTCACGATCGGTCGGATTGAACGGCAGCCCGCCCTGCAGACGCAATACCCCGTACAGGAACAAGAGCGAAAGCAAGCTGAACGCCATCATCGACACTGCGTACACGTTCCACCGTTGTTGGCGACGGACGTTGATACCCGACACCCGGTACAGGACACGCTCGATCGGTACGAATACCCTGTCACCGAACGCGGTGCCATCCTCTCGCGCCCCGTAGACATTGGCCATGTACCGTCCCAGCAGCGGAACCGTGAGACCAAGCACAGCGACGAGCAAAAGCACCTGAATGATGTTCTGCCAACTCATCAGAAACGCTCCGGAAAGATCAGGACCATCAGCAAGTACACGATCGCCGCCACGCCGAGCCCGAGCCCGATCCAATTGTCAGCATCGGTCACAGCGATCACGATGTCACCGGATCAGAACCCGACAGAAGCGTCGAAGTCTCCTCGGCCGTCACCGAGTCGACACCGGCATTGTCGGGGCCGATGATGCGATCGCACCACGAGATGTACGCGACGCAAAACGCGGTGAATCCGAGAATCACCGCTACGAGGACGAAATCTGCCATTGGAATCTCCGATGATCTAGTAGGTCGGTTCGACGTGTCTCAGTTGGTGAGCGTGACTGGGCCGGTCGTCGCCAATGCGACCTCGACCGCGGCCGTGAACGCAAGCACGGCACGACGATCGAGCACGAGGGAACCCATTCCGTGTCGAGGCGTGAGGACCACACACGAGTGACCGGAGCCACCGTCGATCGGAATCGCAGCTCCGCTTTCCGGCAGGACGAACGAATGATTCGAACCGCTCGTGTCGGCGCCCAACTGTCGGGAAACTCGCGGCATTTCCTGAGGGATCGCGTCAGCGACCCGGGCATTGACCAAACCCAGTTCGGCAGATGCGGCCGCGATCGCAGCTTCCCAGACAGCCACGATCGGTTGATCAGATCGGCTCGACTCCAGCAGTGCCTGTTGCGCCTGAGACGCGTCAGCTGATCGGACGGACAGCGCCGCCCTTCGGACTCGGAGTGCGGTCGAGATACTGACGCCGACTCCGAGCAGACCGAGCAACACGACAGCGGTCAGGTCGCGGCTCTCGGTGATTCGGAATGTACGAACGGGTTCCGTGTGGAACCAGTTCATCGAGAGAGCGGCGGCGATCGATGTCATCACGCCGCCGAGCCAACTGGTGAGGGCAACCGCCACGGTGACCGCGGCGAGCAACAATGCGACGTTTGCGAGGGCCAGTCCCTCGCCGGCGCCGTTGCCGATCGATGAACTGGTCCATCCGATCATGATTGCCGTAACTGGACCACCTACGACAGCAATGTCGGTCAGTGTCCGATGCCGTGTGCGTGGGATGTCCGATGCCATGCCAACGGTGTACCTCTGTAAGCCGCGAAGGCAACCGGACCTTCACGGAACATTCACGGCCACCGTCCGTACATTCACGATTGGTTCACCTCGTCTCCGAGCAGACCGTCGAGCGCGGCGCGATGCCGGGCCGCTACGTCGGTACCAGGAACCTCGGGCAGCGTTGGGGACAACAATGTCGAGCGAAGTTCGTCGAGTTGCTCTTGCGTTTGACGGTGGAGCGTTCGGTACGACTGGGCATCAGCTCGGAGCTCGATTTCCCGATTCGCAAGGTTGGCCAGCATGCGCAGGATTTCCCGGTCGCGATCGCTCCAATTGCGCACACGCTGATCAACGACGCAAAACGTGCCGAGAACGTGACCGTCGATCCAGATCGGCGTCCCGGCCCATGCCCGAACCCCCCATGGAAGCAATCGACGGGTTCGTTCTGGTCAGGGATTCGCTGATGCGTCGTTCACGATCACGTCATCACGTGTGTTGATCACGTATTGGCAGAACGAGTCAGAGACCCAGTTTGCCCGAGTGCTGTCTGCGACGCCGTACGCGGCCTTCCAGAATGACCGCTCATCGTCGACAACCGTGACGAACGCGAACGGCGCATCGAGCAGACGAGCGGCAGTCGCGACCAAATCGTCGAACATCGACTCCCGGGTGGAATCCACCAACCGCGACCGTTGCACAGCCCGAAGGCGGCCAGGGTCGCTGATCGGTCACTAACGCCAGCGTACGACGTGGCGCAGACAGTCTTCGATGCTCAGCTATGGCTCACGTGTTGAGCCGGCGTGCTGATCGGCCGGCTCGCGGAAAGCGACGTTCAGTTCGGTGTTTCAGCATCCGTCGATCGGGTACGGGAGGTCCCATGACGATCGATGACGAGCCGACTTGCCCCCACAAGTCGTTCTGAATCCGTACGTCAGCTGGTAGCGATGGCGGACGCTACCAGCAAGGTTTCCGTTGCTCCGGACCCCGGCAACGGCTGAAAGTCCGAGCACCGATCGGTGTTTGGCCAGGCTGGCGACCATCAGGCGCTGATCCGCCAACGCGAAGATGCCGACCGGATCGGATCCGGTCGGCATCTTGCCGTGGTCATGTTGGTTGGTTCGCCGTAGGTTCGGCGGTTCTTGGGGATCAGGCGGGGAGCAGTACTCCACCGAGGATGTGAACCGTGGCGTTCGCTGTCGGAACGTCCATACAGACGGTCGGAATCCCGTTGACGGTGAGCGTGCCATCGACATCGGTGATCGTCAGGTCTGCGCCGTTGACCGTGGTCACCGTTCCAGCTGCAATCAGGTCTTGCGAGCTCATCGACTCGCCAGCGATCACGTGGTAGGTGAGCACCGAGGTGAGCAGGTCCTTGTCGGCGAGTACTGCTTCGAGGTCGGCGGCCGGGATTGCGGCGAACGCATCGTTGGTGGGGGCGAAGATCGTGAATGGGCCCTCACTGTTGAGTGTGTCGACG
>JANMTV010000070.1:0-1191 GCA_031390905.1 Ilumatobacteraceae bacterium
CTGTACGTCCAACCCGGATTTGCGACTGCTCACCCTGAACTCGCTTCGCGAATGGCTACCGAGGTGATCCCATTTCGCCGCGATTGGCGTGGAGCCCGACTGGTTGCAGAACACTCCTGGCTGGCGGCACACACCCGCACAGCCGACGTCGTACACCATGGTGGCGGCACGATGCCGGTGCTTGGCCGTCGCCCCGCTCTCGTCACGGTGCATGACCTGCAATATCTGGATTACCCCGAGCACTTCAGCCGAGCCCGTAGGGCGTATCTCCACTCCATGATGCCTCGTTCGATCAAGCGGGCGGCGCTGGTGGCGACACCATCTGAGTTCGTCAGGAGCACGGTGATCGACGCCTTCGACGCAGACCCGGCAATAGTCGTGGTCGTCCCACATGGGGTCCCCGAAATCGACGCACCCGATCAAGCATTTCAGGCTTCGGTGCTGCAGCGATACGGCGTAGCCGACCGGCCGTATGTCGTGTATCCGGCGATTACTCATCCGCACAAAGGACATGTGGTGCTGGTCGAGATGTTGCGCCATCTCCCCCCTGAACTCATGCTGGTGTTGCTGGGCGGGACTGGTCCGGCGGAAACGGCGGTCAGATCGGCGATCGAGCGATCGGGTTTGTCCGATCGCGTTGTACGACCCGGTCGAGTGCCTGGCCCCGATCGAGACGCGCTGATCGCCGGTGCCCAGGCGCTGGTCTTTCCCAGTCAGTACGAAGGTTTCGGTGCGCCGTTGGTGGAAGCAATGGCGCTTGGCACCCCGGTCGTCTCCAGTAACCACGCTGCCGTTCGGGAAGTCGTTGGTGACGCCGCAATCGTGGTCGAGGGGGGCCCGGCCGAATGGGCTCAGGCTGTGAGCGATGCGCGCCACCGACGCACCGAACTGGTCGAGGCCGGTCACCATCGTCGGCAAGCATTCACACTCGAAACGTCGGGTCAGGCGTTGGCGGCGGCATATCGGCTGGCTGCATCATGAAGATCGTCGTTCTGTGCCCGCACTTCGAGCCTGATACCGCCCCGACCGGAACTGTGATGACACGGATTGTGGCTGAACTGGCGGCGCTCGGCCACGAACTTCACGTCGTCACTGCTCTGCCGTGGTACCGCCAACACCGGATCGAACCGGGCTGGACGGGTCGCTCGATCCGCACAGAGACCACCGCTTGGGGCTCCGTGACGAGGGTGA
>JANMTV010000120.1:0-22023 GCA_031390905.1 Ilumatobacteraceae bacterium
CGATCAGCCCCAACCGCTGCTGCGGCCGGTGACGGGGGATCGGCGATCACTGACATTGGGTGTGATGGCTGCGAGTACGAAGGGTTTGGCCTCGACTGTCTGTGTCCTCGAGGTCACCGAACTTGAGTAGCGAGCGGGTACCTCATTGGTGTGTTCCAATTCCGGACATCCTGAATCGCGAGTCCGGTTGTGCGCGCTTCCGTCCACGAAAAACTTGACCATTTCCTAACGTACACACGTTGCATCTCGTCAAGTTGTTCGATATGGTTGGCGTCACGAACAACTCTTGGGGGAGGTCGACATGGATGACAACGGAGTCCGCAACACACTCGATGTGTTGTTGGCTGGTGATCCTGATGTGATGGACCGCGACCAACTCGCCGGGTTCGTCACACTGTTAGGTCGTATCCGGGGTTGGTGCGCAGCGGCTGAGGTTCGGGTCAGTCGCCGAACCCGTCAACTCGCCGCCGAAGGCCACTCCGAATCGGCCGCCTCCCTGTTGGCCGATGCTGGTCGTTGTTCGTCGAAGGACGCTCACACGGCGTCTGAACGCGAAACGATCTGTGGGGTGATGCCCTCATTCGAAGACGCCCTCGCCACCGGCGGTGTCACGGCAGCACATGTTGATGCTCTCGCTGCTGCGACCCGCAACCTCAACGACCAACTGCTGGCCGAGTTCGCAGCCTGTGAAGCGGATCTGCTCGCCGATGCCGGGAATCAGGGAGTCGACACATTCGAACGTGGGTGTCGTGACCTGGCACGTCATATCGCTGCCCAGGCACGAGCCAACGCCGACGTCGACGAGTTGGACGAGCAACGCAAGAACTCGAGTGTTCGGCGGTGGACCGACAAGCTGACCGGGATGCGAAACACCCTGTTGACGTTGGACCCGGTCCGTGACGCCGAACTGTGGACAGCCGTCAACGCCAAACTCGCTTCGCTACGACAAACCGACGGGAACACACCGTTTGATCAACTCCAAGTCGAGGCATTCATCGCCACTGTCGCTTCGGGGGATGCCGTGTCACGGGTTCCGCAGGTTGGTGTCTTGATCGATTATCAGACGATCCGCGACGGGTTACATGCCAACAGCATCTGCGAACTCGATAACGGGACACCAATCCCTGTCTCAACGGTCCGACGCCTGTGTTGTGACGCCAACGTGTTCCCGGTCGTACTCGGCGGTGACGGCGAAGTCCTCGACGTCGGACAATCCGTACGAACAGCCACACCGGCGCAACGTAAAGCGTTACGGGTGATGCATCGCACCTGCGCTCACCCAGGATGTCGAACCGTGATCGATGACTGTCGGATGCATCACATCGAGATCTTCCGTAACGGCGGCAAAACAGCAGTCAACAATTTGTTGCCGTTATGCGAGAAGCATCACCACCTGGTCCACGAAGGCGGCTGGAAACTGACCATGACATCCGGTCGGATAGCGACCTGGCGACGACCAGATGGCACGATCTGGCACACCGAACCAACCATCGACCGGCAACCCAGCCGACGAACCAGTCAGCAAACTGAACCAGCAGAACAACACCAACCAACACTCTGCTAATGGGCCTGCCAACACCAGCAACAACCCCGAGATTCGGGGCGCTTCGGCGCGTCCGACAACCGACTCCGACACCCGGCCTGCCACGCCCACGCCCACGTCGCCATCAGCAACGGCGACTCGATCCGCCTCACCCAAGCACAACGAGGCCAAGCGGTGAGGACACTGACCAACTGAACCCCGGGAAGTGTGATCTCAGCCTGTTCTGGCTAGGAAGTTCCTCAATAGATCGTGTCCGCAGGCTGTCAGGATGCTCTCGGGGTGGAACTGAACACCTTCAACATCGAGTTCACGGTGGCGGACACCCATCACGATCCCGTCGACCGTTCGAGCGGTGACCTCGAGACAATCCGGCATCGAATCCGGGTCGATCACCAGCGAGTGGTATCGAGTGCCGGTCAGCGGCGACGGCAGACCGGCGAAGACACCCAACCCGGCGTGCTCGATCGGCGAGGTCTTGCCGTGCATCAACTGCGGAGCGCGCACGACGTCGCCGCCATACACATGGCCGATCGCCTGGTGTCCCAAACACACTCCGAGCAGTGGAATTCCTGCTGCGGCAAAGGCCGGAATGACGTCACAGATGATCCCCGATGTCTCCGGTCGACCCGGCCCAGGTGACAGCAACACACCATCGGGTGCCAGCGCCAAAGCCTCGGCGACCGTGATCGCGTCGTTGCGATGCACGATCGGTTCAGCCCCCAGCTCACCCAGGTACTGAACAAGGTTGTAGACAAAACTGTCGTAACTATCGATCACCAGGATGCGAGCCACACCTTTAGTGTAAGTGCACGCGATCTTGACATCTGTCGTCGATATCGGGCGCGGAGACGCGATCACGCGCCGCGTTGTCGGCCAGTCGGCACGATCAAACGTCTAGACTCGCTGATCGTGGCACCTCCGAAGCACAAGACTGGTGGCGGTCGTACGACCCCGAAGGGCACTCGGCCTGGCGAGCAGAAGTTCGCCAACCCAGAGTCAAACAAGGCGGGCGTACATTCGTCGTCGCGTTATACGCCACCGGTGCCGATCGAAATGAAGCTCGGCAAGCCATGGGTGCCATACCTGATGGTTGGCCTGCTGGTGACCGGCGCGATCGTGATCATGCTTCGCAACCTGGTGTGGAGCGGTAACAACTGGCTCACGCTGGTTGGTCTCGGTTTCATTCTTGGTGGGCTGTTCACTGCCACCAAGTGGCGTTGACCGCTATCGACAGGCGATAACGGCGTATCACTGTCCACACCCGCATAAATCACATCGGTGTAGTTTACCCCAGGCTTATCCACAGATCTGTGGAAACTCAGTCGAAGAGTGGAGCGACGACGATCATGTCTTCGAGACAGTGCCTCGGCGGCGGCGGATCTTGATCGGGTGCAAGTGTCAACTTCAACTCCACCCCGCAGACATCACAGCGATACCTCACGTTCACTTTGCGCATCTCCCCGGCCGGTGGAGGCGGCGAAATCGGTCGTGCCATCGAGCCCATCATCCCCATACCGACTCGCCAGATCACCACACCGAGCAAGATGCCGCATGCGATCCACACAACCCCACCAACGGTAACAGCGATCACCGACCTACCTTACCGCCCAGTTATCCCCAGCCCTGTGGAAGTCGAAAAGCCGCTAGCCGGGAACTAGCCGAGGCGTTCGATGATCGTGGCATTCGCCATCCCGCCGCCTTCGCACATCACCTGCAGGCCGTATCGACCCCCGGTGCGTTCGAGTTCGTTGAGCAGCGTCGTCATCAGCCGCGTGCCGGATGCACCCAACGGGTGGCCGAGCGCTATCGCGCCGCCGTTGACGTTGACTTTGCTCATGTCGGGGTGGAACTCCTGCTCCCACGCCAGCACGACCGACGCAAACGCCTCATTGATTTCGATCAGGTCGATCTCGTCGAGCGTCATCCCTGCCCGTGCCAGCACTTTGGCAGTGGCCGGGATCGGGGCAGTCAGCATCAAGCGCGGGTCGGCGCCGGCGACCGCGAAGTCGACAAAACGGGCGCGTGGTGTCAGGCCGAGTGCGGCCGCCCTCTCGTCACTCATGATCATCACGGCGGATGCACCGTCGGTGATCTGTGACGAGTTGCCTGCCGTCACCCGACCACCCTCATCTTCTGACTTGAAGGCTGGCTTGAGTTTGGCAAGCGTTTCCATCGTGGTCTCCCGCAGACCCTCGTCGCGCGTGACGAGCGCCCCATCTGCACCGAGCACCGGGAAGATCTCACGTTCGAAGCGTCCTTCGCTCGTGGCGACGGCTGCACGCTGCTGGCTTTGGGCGGCGAACCTGTCGAGGTCATCGCGGCTCAGGCCCCACTTGTCACAGATCAGTTCGGCAGAGATGCCCTGCGGCACCAGCCCGCCCTGGTCGGCATAGCGGGCACCGATCAACGGGCCGAACGGGTAACCAAACTTCCCGTCGGCCATCGACGATCCCATCGGCACGCGGGTCATCACTTCGACCCCGCCAGCGACGACAATTTCGTACGCACCGGCGATCACGCCTTGCGCGCCGAAATGGACGGCTTGCTGACTCGACCCGCACTGGCGATCGATCGTGGTACCGGGCACGGTCTCTGGCCAACCGGCGGCTAACACGGCGTTGCGGGCAACGTTGACAGCCTGTTCGCCGACCTGCATCACGCAACCGAGTACGACGTCATCAACGAGTGCCGGGTCGAGATCGTTACGTTGCTGAAGCGCATTGAGGACCTCGGCGGCGAGGTCGACCGGATGCCAATCCTTCAACTTCCCGTTGCGTTTGCCGCCCGGTGTTCGAATGGCATCGACGATGACTGCGGTCCTCATCCAGGCAGTCTGCACGTCCGCCGTCCGCCAGGCGAAACCGGAGCAAGAATGCCGCTGATCTATACCCCCCACGATCTGCGCGAGACTTCAGCCCATGACAGTTCGTTCGTCCATTGCCGAGGTTGATGCACGTGTCGCTGGAGCGACGGTGCCGAAGAAGTTCGTCGAGTTGTCGGCGACGAGCCCAGCGATCAAGCTGCTGAACTCAATGAACGAGGACGGAGGCTGGACGACCCTCACGGCTGGCGACGTGCGTGACCTCACGGCCGGTGCGGCCGCTGGGCTGCTGGCGAACGACGTGACACCTGGGGAAAGGGTGCTGCTGATGATGCGCAATCGCCCCGATTTCCACTGGCTCGACCTGGCCGCACAGTTCGTTCGGGCGACGCCAGTTTCGATCTACAACTCATCGTCGCCGGAGGAGATTCAGTACCTTGCCCATCACGCAGAGGCCGAGGTTGCGATCGTCGAGAACGGCGGATTTCTCGATCGGATTCTGAAGGTGCGCGGCGAGTTGCCCTTGCTCAAACAAATCTTCGTGATCGACCCACCAGAAGGGGATCTGCCCGATGGCGTGTTCCCGGTGAGTGCACTGATGAGTCACGGCTTGGCTGATCTCGACGCGTTGGCTGCCGACACCAGCCCTGACGACCTGGCGACGTTGATCTACACATCCGGAACGACGGGGCCACCGAAGGGCGTGATGATCAGTCAGCGCAATGTGGTCTATACGGTCGACATTTTGCAGGAGTGCATCGACGACAAGAACTTCTCTGGGTGGCGCGTCGTGTCGTACCTGCCCATGGCCCATATCGCCGAGCGGACCACCAGTCACTATCAGACATTGATCGCCGGGCTCGAGGTCTACTGCTGCCCTGACCCCGGACTGCTCATGGGATACCTCAAAGAGGTCCACCCACAGATCGTCTTCGGTGTACCTCGGGTGTGGGAGAAAATCTATGCCGGCGTGAATGCGGCGCTGTCCGCCGATCCGACCAAGAAGCAGCAGTTCGACGATGGTGTGGCAGCTGGGATCGAGATCAAGCGCGCCGAGCGAGCGGGTACGGTGACGCCGGAGCAGATCGAGACCTGGAATTTCCTGGACGCGATCGCGTTTTCGACAGTGCGGGGACTGGTTGGCCTCGACGAGGTCAAGGCGGCGATCACCGGGGCGGCACCGATTCCCTCACAGATCCTGGAGTGGTTCGGGGCGATCGGTGTCCCACTTTCGGAGGTGTACGGGCTATCGGAAACCACCGGTCCGATGACGTTCTCGCCGAACGCCAACAAGCCGGGTTACGTCGGTCAGGCAATCCCTGGGTGCGAGGTCAAGTTGGCCGCCGACGGTGAGGTGATCTGCCGCGGCGGCAACGTCTATCAGGGATACCTGAATCAGCCCGACAAGACCGCTGAAGCGATCGTCGACGGATGGTTCCACTCGGGCGACATCGGTGTATTCGACGACGACGGCTACCTCAGGATCATCGATCGCAAGAAGGAACTGATCATCACGAGTGGCGGCAAGAACATCAGCCCTGCCAACCTGGAGGCGTCGTTGAAGATGATCCCGCTGGTTGGTCAGGCATGCGCGATTGGTGATGCCAGGAAGTTCTGTTCGGCGTTGCTCGTGCTTGATTCGGAGGCAGCGGTGGTGTGGGCTCGCCAGAACGGCAAGGAGAGCATGTCGCTCGCCGATCTAGCCAACGACGAGGACGTGATCGCCGCGGTCCAAGCCGGAGTCGATGAGATCAACGGACAGTTCGCCCAAGTCGAACAGATCAAGAAGTTCGTGTTGTTAGGCGAAGAATGGCTCCCCGACAGCGACGTGCTCACCCCGACGAGCAAGTTGAAGCGACGAGGCATCCACGCCAAGTACAAAGCCGAAATCGAGTCGATGTACGACTGACAGAGTCAGTCACCGCGGCGGAGACGAAGTCATCCGGTGGGTCACCCGGAATCTGTGAGGGAGTCGTCGAGAAGGCTGTTGACTTCGGCCACCGTTTCGATCTGATCGTCGCCGAGCATGCCCGCAAATCTTGCTTGGATCGCTCGTCGGTAACTGACGTTCATCTCGCGCCACAGGGCGCGGCCGCGTTTGGTCAACTCGACTTCGACGGCGCGTCCATCCTGTTCCTTCCCGCGATGACGCCTGACCCAGCCTTCTTCCTCCAAGCGATCGAGACGCCTGCTCAGGCTCGACGCCGGAATCCGCATCGCCGCCGCAACATCTTGCGGGCGTGCCCGCCCACCAAGTTGACGCAACGCGGCCAATACATCGAACCAGCCGAGAGGCACGGCCCATTCGTTGCGAAGATCCTCGTCGACTCTCCTCGTGATCTCGACTGTGATCGATTGCAAGTCACGCCAGGCAGCAACCCGCGTGGCGTCAAGTCGAGGCACGTTCCAAGCCGACCGACGAGACCGCTACGCGGTTGCCTTGAGCGCCGAGCCGAAGGCCTGCACAGCCTCGTCGATCTCGGTGGCGGTCACCACGAGGGGCGGCATCCAGCGGATCACGTCGCCGTAGGTCCCGGCGTTCATCAAGATCACGCGGCCCTCGTGCAAGCAGTGGGAGATCACTTTCGGGACCCGCGACGGATCGGCGAAACTCGTGCCGACCATCAGCCCGGGTCCGCGCACTTGCGTGATCACCGGATGGTCAGTCTGCAACGCCGACACGGCTTCGCGTAACTGCTCGCCACGCGCCCGCACATTCTCCAAGAACGCCGGGTCACTCATCACCTCGATCGTCGCCAGCGCCGCAGCACAGCCGATCGGGTTGCCGCCGTAGGTTCCACCGTGGCTGCCTTTCGGCCACTTGTCATCCAAGGCGCGACTCGTACCCAGCGCAGAGAACGGGAAGCCCGAGGCGATCCCTTTCGCCATACAAATGATGTCGGGTTGCAGGTCGTAATGATTGACGGCGAACCACTCACCGGTGCGACCAAAACCTGATTGCACCTCGTCGGCGATGAAGAGGATTCCGTGCTGCTTGCAGCGCGCTGCGATCCCCTCGATGAACGACTTCGGGGCCTGGATGTATCCGCCCTCGCCGAGCACCGGTTCCATGATCACGGCCGCAGTCTCGGACGGGGCCGTCTGCGACAGCAACAGATGGTCGAACTGGCGTAACGCTGCGGCGACTTCGGCGTCGTGATCTCCCGCCAGCGGATCCGGGAACGGGGCGACGAACACACCACCCGGCAGTGGCGCATGGCCGGCCCGGTAACCGGTCTTCGAGGTGGTCATCGCCATCGCCATGTGGGTGCGGCCGTGGAACGAGCCGGAGAACACAACGATGTGCGGGCGGCCGGTCGCCTGCTTGGCGAGCTTGACGGCGGCCTCGGTTATCTCGGCACCGGAGTTGGCGAAGAAAAATGTGTCGATCCCGTCAGGGGTGATCGCGTTCAGCCTGTCGGCCAGCGGTTCCAACAGATCGTGCGTGAACACGTTGGTCTGGGCGTGGATGAAGCGTTGCGCCTGGGCGGCGATCGCGGCGGCAACGACAGGGTGGCTGTGACCGGTCGAATTGACGGCGATCCCGGCGGCGAAATCGAGGTATTCGCCACCGTCGGTTGTGGTGACCCGACACCCCTGCCCCGAGGCGACCTGAAGATCCGTCACCTTGAACCAAACATTTGAAAGATGCGACATAGTCACAAGCGTAGACCTGTTACAGATGGGGTCTGACACCATCGGTAACACTTCGGCTGTAACACTTGGGTGATGGGCATGCAGTGGATCGTGGGGGCGAACGTGCTCGACGTCGAGTCGGGGCGGTTCGAGCGGCGCGACCTCGCCATCGATGACACGACGATCGTCGACACACGGGCAGCGCCGAAACGTGAGGTTTCCGACACGGTCATCGAACTTGCCGATGCCTGGGTGATCCCCGGTCTGATCGATTGCCATGTTCACCTCACGATGCCGACCGACGTCGCCGATCCACTTGCGTTCACAGACCGCACCAATGCCGAGGCGACACTCTGCACCGTGCGCTCAGCCGAGCGAACCGTGCTGAGTGGCATTACCACCGTGCGCGATGTCGGCGGCTGGAATTACGTCGAGATGGCCGTGCGAGCGTCGATCGAACGGGGTGACCTGACCGGACCGCGGATGTTCCTCGCCGGACGACTGCTGTCGATCACGACCGACACCGTCCGCTACTACCAAGGTATGTACGAGGTCTGCGACGGGCCAGACGCCGTGCGCGCCGCGGCCCGCCGTCAACTTGCCGCCGGAGCCGATCTGATCAAGGTGATGGCGACCGGGGCAATGTTGTCGTCGGAGCGCGAAGACGCCAGGGCGATCCAGTTCCAACTCGACGAGCTACGCGCCGCTGTCGAAGTCGCCCACGACAACTTCAAACACGTCGCCGCTCACGCCCACGCCCTGCAAGGCATCGTCAACGCCGTCGAAGCGGGCGTCGACAGCATCGAGCACTGCACGTTCGCTGACGACGACGCCCTCCGGCTGATGGCCGAACGCTGCGTGTTCGCCGTTCCGACGATCTGCGCCGGCGAACTGCTGTTCCGCGACGAACAGGTCGTGTCCGAGATGCCAACTCACTTGCGGCTACGGATGGAGGAATTCAACGACCTGCATATCGCCGCGATCACGCGAGCCCACGAACTCGGTGTACCGATCGCAATGGGCACGGACGCAGGTACACCAGGCAACCATCACGGGATGAACGCACACGAATGTGTGCTGATGGTTGAGCGGTGCGCGATGACGCCGATCGATTCGATCAGGTCTGCAACAGTCAACGCCGCCAAGTTGCTCCGTCAGGAACGCCATCTCGGCCACCTCAACGCCGGCGCCCACGCCGATGTGATTGCCTTCCGCCAGAACCCACTCGACGACATCTCCGCACTGACCGAAGTCGGCTTCGTGATGGCCGCCGGCCGCGCCGTCCGAAACGAGCTGTGACAACGTTATTTAACGTTGTCTTGACATAGGTTGGTGCAAAAACGGACCGATAACAGCGACATGCATATCGGGAGGATCGCGGTCTACACAGCGGTGGCCGTCGCCACCGGCATCGGCACCACGACGTTTATCGGCAGTAATGCGGGTGCAAGCACCGGCCCCGACGTGATCATCTCGGAAATCATGATCAACCCCCGTGACACCTCCGACTCACGTGGTGAATGGATCGAGATCAGCAACCGAGGTGACCAGGCCGCAAACCTTGCCGGCTGGAAGTTCACCGACGGACGGACGGAAAACGCTGTCTTGCCGAGTCTCAATATCGCACCGGGCGAGAGTCTCGTATTGACCCGCACGATCGACCCGTTCACCAACGGTGGAGCCGCCTCTGACTGGGTCTACGGCAACAAGATCGTCCTCTACAACACCTCGGACCGCCTGATCCTGTCTGATACAAAAGGCCGCGAGAAGGACCGCGTCGACTGGTACAAAGCATCCGGCATCAGCGTTCCCGACGGCAAGTCCCTCGCCCTCCGCAGCCTCGACCTCGACAACGGCGTGAGTGCCAACTGGTGCGCCTCGACCAACATCATGACCCGCGGCGACCTCGGCAGCCCGCGCGCGCCGAACAACTGCGGGCTCACGCCGGCACCGGTCGTGATCACCGAGATCATGCAGAACCCCTCGAAGTCGTCGGACTACACCGGCGAATGGTTCGAGGTCTACAACCCCGGCGATGTGCCGGTTGACATGACCGGGTGGACAATCAAGGACGACGACTACGACCGCGCCATTATCGACACGCCGGTCACGGTGCCGCCGCACGGGTACGCAGTGCTCGGGAACTCCGCCACGAAGAACGGCGGGGTCACACTCGACGCCGTCTACGGCGCCAACATCAGCCTCCAGAACGACGTGGACGAACTCGCTCTCGCCGACTCGAGCGGCGTACTCGTCGACCGCACGGCATGGGACGACGGGCGTACGTTCCCCGATCCCGACGGCGCCTCGATGTCACTCATCGATCCAGCCACCGACAACGCCCTCGCCTCGAACTGGTGCCAAGCGACTACGGCGTGGGCAGCGAGCGACCTCGGAACACCGAACGCCGCCACCTGGTGTGTTCGACCGGGTTCCAACCCGATCGTGATTACCGAAATCATGTCTGACCCTGAGGTGCCAGCCAGCGAGCGGGCCGCCGAATGGTTCGAACTCACCAACCTTGGCGACACCCCGATCGACCTGACCGGATGGACCGTTACTGCCGGCGACTACAAGGTCCACACGATCAGTGGCCTTGTGATTCAACCGCGTTCGATTGCGGTGCTGGCGGCGAGCACCAACCCGCTCGACAACGGCGGACTGGCACCCGCATACGTGTACGGGACGAGCCCGTCACTGCCGCTCTACAACGCCTCCGGCCGGATCGTCATCAAAGACACCGTCGGATCGATCGTTGATCGCGTCGACTGGTCGGCGGCGACGCTCTTCCCGATCCCCGCCGGGCGCTCGATCACACTCGGCTTCCCGTCGGCCGACAACGCTCGCGGGCCGAATTGGTGCGCCTCGACCACCCGCTGGTCAGATGGCGACTTCGGCAATCCCGGCACACTCGGCACCTGCGAAGCACCGCCGGCCCCGCCAGCGGTCGTGATCAGCGAGATCCTGCGCAACCCAGCGGTCGTCACGGACAGCGACGGCGAGTGGGTCGAACTGCACAACACGTCCGCCACACCAGTCGATCTGCTCGGCTGGTCATTCACCGACGACGAATCAGATCGTCACGTGGTCCGTCAGTCGATCGTGATCCAGCCCGACGGCTACATCGTGTTGGGACGCAAGACCGAGCTCAGCCTCAACGGCGGTTCCGCCGTTGCGTACTCGTACGGCGATGCCTTCGTGCTCTCCAATCTCGACGACGAAGTGATCCTGATGGATCAGTACGGCCAGTTCGTGAATCAGGTCCGCTTCGATGCCGGCGACACATGGATCCGCCCGAACGGAGCCTCGATGGCGCTGACTGAAGCCGGATGGTGCGTCTCGGGACCACAGTTCGGGTTCGGCGATCTCGGCACACCCGGAATGCCGAACGACTGCACACCTATCGCCCACGTCGATGTGCTGATCAGCGAAATCCACGCCGATCCGACCGCCGTCAGCGACACCGTCGGCGAATGGATCGAGATCACCAACCAATCGGATCAACCGGTCGACCTCAACGGATGGCGCCTGCGAGACGACGACCTCGACCATCACACCATCACCGCCGCGCAGCCGCTGATCGTTGCCCCCGGTGAGTCCGTCACGCTCGGTCGAGATGTGGCGGCTGAACTCAACGGCGATGCTCCCGTTGACTACTCATACGGTGCAGACTTCCCGCTCAGCGAAGACTCCGACGAGATCACGCTGCTCGACAGCAATCTGGTGTGGGTCGATCGGATCACCTGGACAACCGGCCTACCGCTGCCGATTGCGGTCGGGGCCTCGGCCTCGACGCGGGACCTGAGTAGCGACAACGCCACGATGGCGAACTGGTGCACCTCAGTCACGTCGTACGGAACGCTTGGCGAGAAGGGCACGCCAGGGGAACCCAACCTGTGTGAGGTGCCTGAAGTGATCGTTGAACCGTCAACCACGACCGAAGCACCCACTACCACGACCGAGACGCCGACCACGACCGAGACGCCGACGACGACCGAGACGCCGACCACGACCGAAGCATCCACCACGACCGAAGCATCCACCACCACCACCGAACCGGTGACATCGTCAACTGAGGCGCCGACCACCAGTTCGACCACCACGACCGTCGCACCCACCACCGTCGTCCCAACGACCACCACAACCGTCGCGCCCAGCACGACAACGACCACTACAACCGTCGCGCCCACGACGACAACCACCACCACGACCACCACGACGACCACGACGACACCAACAACAACTCCCCCGCCCCCACCAGCACCGGTGCGACCGCTGACCAACGGCTTCGGCCTGTTCTCGACCGAGGGCGGTTCGTGCGGCAACGGTTTGCAATTGTCAGGCTCGAACATCGTCATCAACGGCGGTATTCGATCCAATGGCAACGTGATGGTTCAGGGCAGCACCGTCAACGTCAGCGGCAAGATCTCGTACGGCGGCACCAAGGACATCGGTTCGAACGTCACGTCCGGTGGTGTTGTCTACAGCGCACCGCGAATCGAGCCGACGTATGCATGGAAGGTTTCGGACTTCGCTCCCGGTGCCAAGTACTCGACCGTGACCGGATACGTGTCACACAACGGTCAGTGGACGATCGGCGCCACCGGAGCCACGAAAGGCCTGCACTACGTCAAGGGTGACGTCGTGATCTCCGGCTCCGCCCCTGACCTGGTCGGGGTCACGATCGTGGCCACCGGATCGGTCACGATCTCCGGCGGTTCCGTGATCACGCCGACACGCACCGACCTGCCGACGATTCTGGCCGGCGGCGGTTCGTGGTGGAATTCGGCGATCAACCTGTCCGGCAACTCGATCAGTTGGACCGGGGTGCTGGCCGCACCGAACGGCGTCGTGGCCATCAACGGATCAAAACTGCGAGGCGGATCAATCCTCGCCGGCAACATCCAAATGTCGGGAAGCGACATCCAAATCGGCTAACCCAGTCGCGATGAGCGATGAGGGGTCTGGCACCGCAGATTGCTCATCGTGCCTCAGGTCCACGAACTCTGTGAGCGATGTGCGTCGTCTGAGCGCTCATCGCTCATCGCGACAGGTTGGCGGCGTGGGTAATCGCGTCTTGCCACGAGATCCGTTCCTGCAGCAATTTGCGGAACTGCATCACGACCTTTGGCATGTTGACTCCGAGCACGCCCCTCAAGCGACCGGCACGGCCGTACAACGCCGCGAACTGCCGGTCTTCGACGGAGCCGGCAACCACCCGCACCTCGTCGTCGGTGCCTGCTCGGCCGAGGAACTGAATCCGGCGGTCGTATTGCTCACTCCAGAAGAACGGCACCGGGGAGTATGACTTCAAGGGCTGCCCGGTTGATTCGGCGATCAAGTTTTCAGCGGCGATCGCTCCCTGCTCGGCGGCGTTCGTCCAATGTTCGACGCGCATCTCCTCGTCGAACAGTTCGTTATGCCAGCGAACCATGTCGCCAGCGGCGAAGATCATCCGGACTCCGACGTTGAGTGTCGGGGCACACACCACGCCGTCGCGAAGTTCGAGACCTGAGTCGGCAAGCCAGTCGGTCGCAGGGCTGACGCCGATTCCGACCACGATCGCGTCGGCCCGCTCAAGCGTTCCGTCAGCAAGCACGACACCCTGATCGGTGAGTGCCTGTACGCCGACGTCACATCGGATCTCGACGCCGTGATCACCGTGAACAGCGGCCACCGCAGCACCCATCTCGGCCCCGAGTCCGCGGATCAGCGGGGCGGGCGCACCCTCCAAAACCAACACGTCATTGCCAAGTTGACGCGCAGTAGCGGCGACTTCAAGTCCGATGAATCCGGCACCGATCACCACCACGCGTTTGTCGCCACCAACCAGCCGCGAGCGCAAGTCGAGGGCGTCGTCGAGCGACCGCAGCACGAACACGCGGGCCAGTTCATCCTGACCCGGCAAGCGCCGGGGAGCCGCCCCGGTAGCAAGGATCGCACCGTCGAACGACAACTCGCTGCGATCCGAGAGCCGGACGACTGACCTCGCTGTGTCGAGACCGACCGCAGAGATGCCCGTACGCCACTTGGCATCGAGCGACTTGAGTTCGTCGGGTTTTCGGAGTTCGATCCGGTCAGGTTCCCATTCGCCGGACAGCAACCGCTTCGACAACGGCGGTCGGTCGTATGGCAGGCGCGGTTCGGAACCAATCACCGTGATCAGACCTTCGTATCCTCCGGAACGCAGTGACTCGACGGCACGCAGGCCGGCGAGCGAGCCGCCGACAACGACCACGTCTTGCATCATGGTTCGATTCGTAGCAGGTCTGGTTCGTACGGTGGTACTCATGGACGAACGACCCCGATTTCACATTGCCTTTCCGGTTGATGATCTGGCCGCCGCACGCCATTTCTACGGCGCGGTGTTGGGGTGTCCCGAGGGTCGATCAGACGATCACTGGGTCGACTTCAATCTGTTCGGTCATCAGGTCGTTGCCCACCTCGTTGCGTCGCGACCGAACCGACCGACCACGAATCCAGTCGATGGCGACGACGTTCCCGTTCCGCACTTTGGGCTACTTCTCCGGCCCGACGAATGGAGGCTGCTGTCCGATCGATTGATCTCCGCCGAGACTCGGTTCGTGATCGAGCCGCATGTTCGCTTCGTCGGTCAGCCAGGCGAACAGTCGACGATGTTCCTGCTCGACCCGGCCGGAAATGCGCTCGAGTTCAAAGCGTTCGCCGACGACGACATGATCTTCGCCAAGTAACCGATAGATCATTAGCCATGCTCGACACTGAAACTCAAGCAGTTCTCGACCAGTTTCGATTGACCGCTGCCGATCTCGGAAACTTGCTCGACGCGTACCGATCGCTGATGTCCGCGCAGGTTGCTTCGATCGTCGATCAACGCGATGGCGGCGGCGTTGTGATCCCTGTTGTTCCATTTGGTGACGTTGCATCCGGCACGGTCGACGACGATCTACGAGCGACGATTCGACAGCGTGGATGCGTGATCGTCCGGGGTACGTTCGATCGAGCACTTGCCGAGGATTGGGATCGTCAGCTCGGTGAGTACCTCGACACCAATCAGTTCTGGAATCGGTACGCAGAACGCGACCCGGTCGGCGCATCAACAGGGAGTCGGATTGCCGGTGTCTACTGGTCACGACCGCAGATCGAGGCGCGCCAACACGACAACATGGCGACGGTCCGACAGTTCCTCAATGGATTCTGGAGGCACAAGTCGGAGGGCCGCGCCTGGTTCGATCCAACTCACGACATCGGATACCCCGATCGGATTCGACGACGAGAGCCAGGTGCCAGCTCGAAAGGGCTCAACCCTCACACGGATTCCGCTTCGGCGGCAGGGTGGCGGCTGCCCGAGAACCTGCTGGTCAACCGCCACGTGTTGGCTGGCAACGTGGTCGGCTACGACCCGTATGACGCCGCCTACCGCACTGATCCGCTCGGTCCGATCCGGCTACCGTCCGACGTCTTCCGCACGTTTCAGGGTTGGACTGCGCTCTCAGAGATGTGGCCGACCGACGGTGTGCTGCACACCATTCCGATTCCCGCCGCGACCAGCTACCTCGTGCTCAAGGGACTCGCCGCCGACTGCGGGTTACTCCCCGACGAACCCGAGTCAGCGCGCCGAATCAGAGCTGATGATCTTCTGATGCCGGCCCTTTCGCCGATTTCGACCGTCCATCCCGGCGACACGGTGTGGTGGCACGGCGACGTGATCCATTCGGTTGGGGCCGCCTCGAACGAAACCCGCTCGGGCAACGTGATGTACATCGCCGCTACACCCAGTTGCCCGCGCAACGACGAGTATGCGAACGGCATGGTCGAACTTTTCAACTTCGGTGAGAGCCCCAAAGACTTCCCCAACGAAGGCTTCGAAATGCAGTTCACTAACCGAGCCTCGACCGCCGACCTCAACCCACGAGGCCGCCAAATGTTCGCCCTCCCGTGACTCGAATTACCTACATCCCCTAGCCACCTTGGTTAGACCGAGCGGAAGGTGATCGAGAGCCTCGGGCCGGTTGTCACTCTGACTTTGGGGACCGTGTGTTGCCATTCGTGTTGGCAGGCCCCGCCCATGACGAACAGGTCGCCATTGCCGAGCTCCCATGCAAGTGAGCTACCACCGGTACGTGGGCGGATTCGGAACGGCCGTGGCGCACCGACGCTCAGAATCGCGATCACTGGGTTGGTCACGATGTGAGCGTGACGGTCGCCGTGCCACGCGACCGAATCGTTGCCGTCGCGGTACAGGTTGAAGCCGATCGAATCGAACGGTTCGGTATATCGATCAGCCAAGAGCAATCGAACTTCACGCAAGATCGAGAGTGGTTCCGGCCGACCCGCATCGGCGCTCCACCATGCGGACAAGCGCGGCTCGTCAAGAATTTGGTCGTACATCTTCACGCCGGTTCGTTGTCGGAGCGGCAGCGTGTCGACGAGGTCGTCATAGATCTGGTCGGATCCCTTCAGCCAACCGGGCACATGATCGACCCACGACGCGGCGTCAAGGTTGTGCCGACACAGCTCGCTAAACGAGACGTCGTACTCGGGAGTGAGCGTCCCGAAGAGTGATCGTTGACAGAACATCTGTTCGATTCTCGCGCAAATCGGTTGTTCGTTCATGGCATCGAGCACACTGAGTCACGTGATCGAGCGAATCGACGACACCTCCGACCCACGGCTCAGCGACTATCGGGACCTCACAGACCAGGTCACTCGCCGCCGTATCGAGGGTGACGAGTTCTTCATCGCTGAAGGTCCACTGGCGATTGAGCGACTGCTTGTCTCGGGCCATCGGCTGCGATCCGTGCTTGTCACTGAACAGAAGTACGACCGTTTGACCGAGTTGCTCGATCCGCTCGACGTACCGGTCTTCGTCGTCGACAAGGCACTGCTGCACGACATCGCCGGCTTCAATCTGCACCGCGGAGCGATCGCCTCGGCCGACCGCCAGCCGAGCCCGTCGTTCGCCGAAATCCTCACGACTGCGAGTCGAATCGCGGTTCTGGAGGGACTCAACGATCCTGAGAACCTCGGAGCGATCGCCCGATCCGCACGGGCATTGGGCATCGATGCACTCGTGCTCGACCCCACCTGCATTGACCCGTACACACGCCGAACGGTTCGGGTCAGCATGGGCGAGATCCTGTTCCTGCCGACCTGTCGAGTCGACGATCTGTGGCGCGCAGTCACCGAACTGCACAATGCCGGGTTCGAAACATGGGCGATGACACCAGCCCGAGACAGCGTCGACATCTGGACGCTCGACTCGCCCAAGCGGTTGGCGGTGATGCTGGGTGCAGAAGGTCCAGGACTCAGTGCTCGTGTCCTCCAGACCGCCACGCGCCGCGTTCGACTCCCTATCCGCAGCGATGTCGATTCGCTCAACGTCGGAGCGGCAGCAGCGGTCACCTTCGCCGCGATCGCCAGACCCCAGCCCCCGCCACCCACCGCGATGACCGGTGAGGGGCCGGGCACCGCACAACGCTCATCGGGCTGATCAGCCGCTGGCCGTGATGAGCAATCCGCGGTTCAGAGCCCCTCACCGCTCATCGCGGATCTGTCCGCGGAGCCAGGACTCGGTGTCGGCGTTAGCCCGCATCGCGATCAGCGACGTCGGGGCGAGGCTGTCGAATCCGTGCGGGGCACCGGGATACAGATGCAGTTCGACCGGAACGCCGGCGTGGCGGAGGCGCACGGCATAGCCGAAGTATTCGTCGGAGAACCCGTCGATCGCGCCAACCGAGATCAACGTCGGCGGCAAGCCAGCCAGGTCGGTCGCACGCGCCGCAGCCGTCATAGATCGGAACGTCAGGCCCGCCCTTGGCGACACCGAGATACGCAGTCCACCCGTACCGGTTGGCGGCCGGCGGCCAGATTGGATCGAGCCATTGGCTGGAGACCCTCATTTGGCGATCGTCGATCATCGGATAGATCAGGAGTTGAAACGCGACCGGGAGTTCGCCGCGATCTCGTGCGAGCAGTGCCAACCCTGCGGCGAGGTTGCCGCCGACGCGATTGCCTCCTAAACCGATCCGCGACCGGTCGACGCCAATTGCGCTTGCGTTGTCGTGCACCCAACGCAGCCCCGAATAACAGTCGTCGAGCGGGCCGGGATACGGGGTCTCGGGTGCCAGTCGGTAGCCGACCGACACACCGACGCAGCCGAACAATGTGCACCACCGATCGGACGATGGACCCGCACGACGACGCCGGTTGAGGAGTCGATGACGTGATCGGTTCGTTCGACGCGATCCGACAACTCCGGCATCGGCATCATCGACATCGTGGCCCGCACATCGACGATCGTCTCGTTCGACAACGAACCCAGCAACGCGCCGACATCAATCGGCAGCGCACCGAGAACGGCTGCAATCTCGGGGTCGAGCAACGATGTTACGTCGAGGGCTGCGTTCATGGACTTGACCATCGCACTCCGTCGTCTGTGCGCGAAGATCGACTGATGAGCGAGCACCCGATCTCTCGGTTTCCGGTACCTGAACTCGATTCGTTATCAGACGACATACGCGAGCGGATTCTCGCCGTGTCCGAGAAGTCGGGGTTCGTCCCAAATGTGTTGCTTGCCTTGGCCCATCGACCCGATGAATTCCGGGCGTTCTTCGCGTTTCACGACGCGTTGATGGACAAGTCGGACGGCCTGACCAAGGCCGAGCGCGAACTGATCGTCGTCGCCACATCGGCGATCAACAACTGCCTCTACTGCGTCGTCGCCCACGGTGCGATCCTCCGGATTCGGATGAAGAATCCGCTGATCGCCGACCAGGTCGCCGTCAACCCGCTCAAGGCCGACCTGTCGGAGCGCGAACGGGCAATCGTCGAGTTCGCCTTGCTGGTCTCGCAGGATTCGGCAGCGGTCACCGACGACGAACTCGACCACATGCGAGTACAAGGTTTCACCGACGACGAGATCTGGGACATCGGTGCGATCACTTCGCTGTTCGCTCTGTCGAACCGCTATGCCAACTTCGCCGGAATCCGCCCCAACGACGAGTTCTTCGGACTCGCCCGCTGAGGTTTGTGCGAACCAAATCCGGATATTCGGCGTAATGATCGACGTGAACACACAACGAACCAACCGCGGTACAGTCCTCGCCATCAGCGTCGGACTCCTCTTCACCCTCGCCGCTTGCGGCGGAGGGGATGATTCCTCCAGCGAAGCAGAAACCGCTGCTACTGAAACCGCCGCCAGTGAGTCATCTGAATCGGCTCTGCCGGCGGCAGCCACTGACGGGGCCGCGATCGCGATCGCCGGTTTCGCGTTCAGCGGAGCAACCGAAGTCGCCGTCGGAACAACCGTGACCGTCACCAACAACGACTCCGCCACCCACACCTGGACCTCGGAGGATGGAACCTTTGACTCGGGTTCGATCGCCCCAGGCGAGTCGTTCGAGTTCACATTCGACACCGCCGGGACGTTCGCCTACCACTGCAACATCCACGCCTCGATGCAGGGCACGATCACCGTCACCGCCTGATCTGGAATAGCGCCGACGCTCGGCGCGTTGGAGCAGTGTCATGCTGTACCGCGGATCACCGTGGGCATGGCAGGAGACAACTCAATGACAGACCGACGGCAAGTCGATGGATCTGCTGCTTTTGCGATCGGCGCGGTCGCTTTGGCTGTTTTCGCGCTGCTCGTCACGATTGCGGTGGCTGTCAACTCCGGTACCCGCCACAACGAGGGCGACGGCGGGAAGCTTGGCGGCGCGACAGAGACCGAGATATCCGGGAACCTCAACGACGAGGCATCGGATGATGCGGTCGCCGACCCCGCCGCCGATGGTCAGGGCATCGTTACCGCATCGTCGGTAGCGATGGCCGGAGTCACCAGTGTGCAGTTCACCCTGACCCGGACGGGTGCGCCGATCTTCATCGACCAGTTCGAACGGATCGCCCTCGAAAGCCTGCTCGGTCGGTTCACCGTGCCGAACCAAGCTCAAGCCGAGTTGACAGTCAAGATCAACGACAACCTGACCACAAAGCTCGGCGCGGTGGCGATCGACGAGGAGGTGTGGATCTCGAACCCGGTCACCGGCGACTTCGAAACATTGCCCGACGGATACGACATCGATCCTTCACGCTTCTTCGACCCGACCAACGGGTGGAATCCACTACTCGCCAACCTGGATGAGGTCGAACTGATCGGTATCGACGATCGCGGCGGCGACCGCTACCACATTCGCGGCACGGCGCCCGCCGACCAAGTCCGCAACATCACCGTCGGGCTCGTCAGAAGTCAGGACGTGCCGGTCGACCTCTGGATTCATCCCCAGTCGAAGTTGGTCACCGCGGCCGAATTCAGCACCGTGGTCGGAGATGTCGAATCGAACTGGGCGCTGACCCTGTCGAACTACGGCGAGACGTTCACGATCAATCCACCGGAGAACGTCAAGTCATGAACGACACCACAACGATCAAGCGTCGGCCGACTCCAGCGGCGATTCTCGCCGTCGTCGGCTTCAGCGTGTTCGTGGCCGCCGACGACCTCACCGTCGTCTCGACGATGTTGCGGCCGATCATCGGTGACCTCGGACTCGTCCTACCTGACGGTCTCGATGACGCTGCCTGGATCGTCAACGCCTACCTGATCGCCTTCGTGGCGATCATGCCGATCGCCGGTCGGATCAGTGACGTGATCGGCCGGCGCCGAACGTTCGTGGGCGCGTATCTGGTGTTCATGGTCGGCACCATCGTGATTCCTCTGTCGACGTCGCTCGACTCCTCGTTCACCTGGTTCCTGCTCGGACGCGTGCTGACCGCCCTCGGCGGAGGCGCGATGGTTCCGGTCGCCCTGGCGGTTGTCGGCGATGTCTACCCGGAAGGCAAGCGGGCACGCGCCCTCGGGACACTCGGCGCAATCGAAACGATGGGTTGGGTTTGGGGTCCGCTGTACGGCGCAATGCTCGTCCGGTTCCTGTCGTGGCAGTGGCAGTTCTGGCTCAACATTCCCTTGGCCGTCATCGGTTTGACTGCCTCGTGGTGGGCGCTCGAAGGTCACGACCGACCCCCCGAACGAAAGCCGATCGACTGGACCGGGGCAACGCTACTGACGATCACGTTGGTGTCTCTCAACATTGCCTTGCTCGGCTCGGCTGAGATTCAAAGTGTCAAAGGCCTCGACGAACTGACGGGATCGGGCCCCGACCTCCGCTGGCTGTACCTCGTGGCGCTCGTAGCTGGCGGTCTGTTCGGCTGGCAACAGCGCAACTCGACCGATCCGCTGATCGACCGACGTCTGTTCAGGGGCCGCAACCTCATGGCAGCGCTGTTCGTCAACTTCGTGGTCGGTGCCGGGCTCGTGATCGCGATGGTCGACGTGCCGTTGTTCATCAACTCGATCGAACTCGACCTTGAGCGCTCGGCCGTTGTTGCCGGCTGGATACTGTCGGCTCTCACGGCCGCGATGGCGATCGCTTCGTACACGGGTGGACGAGTCACCGAACGCACGTGGTTCAAGCCGCCGGTTCTCGCCGGTTTGGCGATGTCGACCAGCGCCTACGTGTGGATGGGTGCGACTTGGAACGCCGACACCTCGTACACCGTGTTCACCCTTCAGCTGGCACTGCTCGGAGCTGGCTTCGGACTCACCGTCGCGCCCACGACCAGCGCCGTCGTCGATGCCGCGCCGGCAGACCAACGCGGCACAGCCGCAGCACTCGTGATGGTCGTGCGGCTGCTCGGTCTCAGCGTCGGGCTCTCGGCACTCACGGCATGGGGCTTAGCGCGATTCAACGCCCTGCGCTCCACCATCGATCTCCCCTCGATCACCGACCCCGGGTTCGAAGCAGCATTGACCGAAGCCCAAGAAACCCTGACCGCTCAGGCGATCGCCGAAACGTTCACCGCCGCAGCGGTCGTCGTCGGCGCCGGCCTGCTCGCCGCCTTCGCAATGAAGCCAATCAACTCCCACGGAGACACCATGAATACCCCAGGATCCACCCTTACCGAGGTCAATCAACCCGTCGAAAGGTCGCAACCGCCTGAGCACGTCACCGCGCTTACGGCACCGGTTGCGAAACGATTGAACATC
>JANMTV010000142.1:0-3484 GCA_031390905.1 Ilumatobacteraceae bacterium
GTCACGGCATCGGCAGGTGGTTTGATCGTTTGTCAGAACGTTGAATCGGTATCGGATTTGTATCAGTTCGTCTGATGCTTGCTGATGTCGACTCGTGTTGCCACGTCCGCACGCTTCCGCTGAACACCAGCTAGAAGGCATGATCTAGTACGATTCAATACGAGATGGTCGCGCCGGATTCGGCCTTCGGAGCACACGGTTGGGAGTTCAAGTCTCTCCGGGCGCACTCGAAAATCTGGTACTTGACCAGCAGTGGGCCGCCGGTCCCTCACCTCCATTTAGGGCGTTGTTGTCCAGCCAGCTCCTCACAGATGGCGAGTAGTGCGGTTTCGGTCATCTCGGCCAGGCCTTCGTCCATGCGGTCTGGCCACGTCGACAACTTGACGATCACGGCGTTCGACGGGTGGTGTACGAGCAGAGTTTGGCCGTTGATTCCGTGGCCGGAGTAGATCCCAACGTCCGGGTCCATCACCCACCAGAAATCGCGATAGCAGGCACTCGGAAAGCGTGGGTCGGACGAATCGCGATACGCCTCGATCAACTCGTCGTCGCGTCCGTGAAGTCGGTTGATCCAACTCGCCGGCACCACCTGGGTACCGACGACCGAACCCCGCTGCAAGCACATCAACCCGAACCGAGCAACATCCATCGCCGAAGCACTGATCCCACCTTCGACGACCGGAAAACGAACCGCATCCACAATGATGTTTGCGTCGTGTTCGGCGCCGATCCGGCTCCAGACAAGGTCAGCGAACAACTTCGCAAATGTCAAACCAGTCGCAGCCTCGAGCACCCACGCCAGCACGTCGGGCAGGATCGAACGGTATCGAAAGTTGCCACCGTGCGCGCCGTCGTTACGCAGTTGCCGAATCCACTCGGCAGTATTCGCCGGAAGGTCCACTCGATCGTGCGTCATGTACCCCGAAACGAATTCGATCAAACGACCATCGTTGTCGGGATCGTCGTAGTCGTCCTCGGTGAAGCGGGTGCCGGCCCGCATGCTCAGCAGGTGTTCGATCGTGCAGCCGTCCCACGCTGTCCCACGCAGCTCCGCTACGTAGGTCGGAACGTCTAGGTCGAGATCGATCACCCCGCGTTCGATGAGAATCCCTGCGAGCACACCGGTCAGGGACTTGGAGACCGACATCAAGAGATGCGTGTCAGACCGACGCATCCCGTCGAAGTACTGCTCACGGACAATGGCACCGTCCTGAATCACGACGAACGCATCGGTATACGTCTCGACCAGCATCTGCTCGATCGTTCGAATACTTCCCTGGAACTCGAACGTGAGGTGGTCCAGTGGGTCCAGGTCATACAGGCCGATCCGCCGGTCAGGAAGCTTGTTGACCGAGCCGCTCCCGCGACTGATCGGCACCGTGCTGGTCAAGTCGGGGACGTGCCTGAACGCCCACCGATTGAACGGCGGCTCGATCCAGTTCGCCGACGTGACCCCGGAAGGTCGTTCAGCGGGCAGGAGCCAGATCCTTCAGGATCTGCTTGCTCGCCAACTGGCCCGGGCCGCCGGTCACGCAGCCGCCAGGGTGGGTGCCGGAGCTGCAGTGGTAGTAGCCCTCGATCGGGGTCCGGTACTGATTCCAACCCGGCGCGGGCCGAAAGAAATACATCTGCGGAGCCAAGAACTCACCGTGGAAGATGTTGCCCTCCGGCAGGCCGGCGACCTGCTCGATATCGAGCGGCGTCACGACCTCGCGTTGCAGCACGAGATCCGCGAAGCCGGGAAAAAACGATTCCAAGGTGTTCTGCACATTGTCGGCCATCGTTTCGCGCTCAGTTCCCCAGTCGCTGCCCTTCAGGTGATACGGCGTGTAGTGAATGAAGCACGACATGACGTGCTTGCCTGGGGGCGCCATGTCTGGGTCGATCGTCGACTGGATCGCTCCGTCGATATACGGCCGCGTCGAGTACCAACCGTATTTGGCCTCGTCGAACGCTCGCTCCAGGTACTCCATCGACGGAGCCACGTTGGTGAAGCCCCGGAACATGTCGCCGCGGTCGCCGAGCGAGGGGTACTTGGGGAGCCCATCGAGGGCAAAGTTGACCTTCGACGACGTGCCCTGATAACGGAATCGGCGAAGATTCTCGACGAGGTCGGCGGGCAGTTCGCGCGGGTCGACGAACTTCGTGAACGTGCGCCGCGGGTCGGCGGCCGACACCACGACCTTGGCCATCAACTCGGTGCCGTCGGTGAGAGCAACACCGACGGCTCGCCCATTGACCGTGACCACACGTTCGACCTCGGCGTTGAGTTTGATCTCAGCCCCGAGCGCCTGTGCCGCACGCCCGAGCACCTGAGTGAATCCGCCGTTGCCGCCCTTGTGGAACGCCCACGTTGCGAGGTGTCCGTCGTGTTCACCCATGTTGTGGAACAGCAGCACGAGCCCGGAGCCCTGCGACATCGGGCCGACCTTGGTGCCAATGATGCTCGACGACGACAGCCAGCCCTTGAGAATTTCAGACTCGAAGTAGTCATCGAGGAAGTCAGCAGCACTGCCGGTGAGCAATCGCACAAGATCGTGGAGCACCTTCGGTTCGATGCCGCGCAGGTGCTTGGCGAGATCAGCCATCTCGGCAAGACCCTCTGGCGATGTGTCAAACAGATTCGGCGGCACTTTGTCGAACAGCGGCTTGACTGCCCGCAGAACCATCGTGAGGTCGTGGCTGTATTGGTCGTATGCGTCGGCGTCGCGCTGGGAATGGCGGGCGATTTCTTTGATGTTCTCGTTGCGGTCCTGACCCATCACGAGTGAGTCGCCGTTCTCCATCGGAGCGAACGAATTCGGCATCAACAACGGCATGAACCCATGCTTGACGAGATCGAGTTCGTGGATGATGTCGGGTCGCAGCAGACCGAGCGCATACGAGAACGTCGTGAACTTGAAGCCAGGTCGCAGTTCCTCGGTGATCGCCGCCCCACCGATCAGATGACGACGTTCGAGGATCAGCGTCTTGAGGCCCGCCTTCGCGAGATAGGCACCGTTGACCAAACCGTTGTGACCACCACCGATGACGATCGCGTCGTACTCAGTCTTCGAACTCATGACGGATCTCCTGGTGAACGTGTGGTGTCAACCACCATCTGTTCGGGCATGGACGTCTTACGGTCAGGGACGAAGAACGGTGTCCGCACAACGTGAGCGCCGACCTGTACGTATCGATGGTTGATCGTGAATTCGAGGTTCAACTTGGTGCCCGGCTTGGCGAGGTCCGGCCGGACCCTCGCGAGAGCGATGTGTTTCTGTAACACAGGCGAGTACATGAAGCTGGTGGCGTAGCCAACGCGCTGCACATTGTCGTCGTACACCGAGGCCGGGATGATCCCACCCAAGGATCACACGCCCGTCCACGAAGACATGATGGTGTACGACGACAATGTGCAGCGAGTTGGCTACGCCACCAGCTTCATGTACTCGCCTGTGTTACAGAAACACATCGCTCTCGCGAGGGTCCGGCCGGACCTCGC
>JANMTV010000143.1:0-4425 GCA_031390905.1 Ilumatobacteraceae bacterium
ATTGAGGCGACGGCAACGTGCTCGCGTGGTGGAACGCCGAACGGGCCTTCGACCTCGCTCCGGCGGGGTCCTTCATTGAGGCAAACAGGTCGGCGGTCGCACCCCGACCGCCGGCGGCGACCTTCGACCTCGCTCCGGCGGGGTCTTTCATCGCTCGCGCCTGCGAGCAGCCGACGCAGCTTGAGTGCGAAAGGGTTCTAGTAACTCTTGGGGAGCCCTAGCACTTTGCTGGCGATGTAGTTCAGCACCATTCGTTGGCTGACTGGGGCGACCTTCAACAAGCGGGCTTCTCGCCAGTAGCGCTCGACGTGGTATTCGGTGGCGTAACCGAATCCACCGAGCGTCTGTAGCGCGTGGTCGGCGGCGTTGAAACCGGCTTCGGCGGCGAGGTACTTGGCGGTGTTGGCTTGCTCGCCGCACGGTAGGCCGTTGTCGTACCGCCATGCGGCTTCTTGCATGACGAGCGAGGCGGCGTGTAGCTGCATGTGGGCATCGGCGAGCGGGAAGGCGACACCTTGGTTCTTGCCGATCGGACGATCGAACACGACTCGTTGGTTAGCGTAGGCGACCGCCCGCCGAAGCGCTGCTCGACCGATCCCGATCGCTTCCGCTGCCACTAAGATCCGTTCGGGGTTGAGACCGTCGAGCAGGTACCGGAACCCATCACCTTCTTCGCCGACCAGGTCACCAACAGGCACGTGCACACTGTCGTACGTGACTTCGCAGGAGGCGACGGCGTTTCTTCCGAGTTTGGGGATCGGGGTGATCGTGATCCCGGGGGAGCGGAGGTCGACGAACAGCAGTGACATACCGTCGGTTGGGCGTTGGCACTGTTCGCGCGGTGTCGTGCGTACCAACAGCAGGCAGCGTTCCGACACATGCGCCTTCGACGTCCAGACCTTTGCGCCGGTCACGATGTAGTCATCGCCGTCGCGTGTAGCCCGCGTTCGGATTGCAGTGGTGTCGGTGCCGGCATCGGGTTCTGTGATTCCGAAGGCGACATGCAGATCGCCGGTCGCTACCCGTGGGAGGAACTCGGCGATCATCGCGGGGGAGCCGTATCGGCGGACAGGTTGCATCCCGATGATCGACAGATGCACCGCCGAACAACCGTTCATCGCGGCGCCTGAGGCTGCGATCTCCTCGAGCATGATCGCTGCTTCCGTGATGCCTTGGCCACCTCCGCCGAACTCGGTCGGTGTGGCAATACCGACCCAGCCTCCTGCCGCCACTCGAGCGTAGAACTCCCATGGGAACTCGTGCCCCGAGTCGCAACGCGACCAGTAGTCGTCTGGGAAGTCGGCGCACACCCGACGGATGCCTTCCCTGATCGCCAGATGGTCAGATGATTCGCTGAGTCCATGATTATCTGACCGCCGTGAAGCTGGATCGAAGGGAATTGGTCGCCAGTTGTTGGAGCCCGTCGCGATCGAGCTGGCACCATTCCCACGCTCTTCGATACTCGTCGAGCAACGTGGTCTGGAACATCGGCGGGTCGTCACTGCCGAGCGTCACGGTGATCCCCGCCTCGAGCATCCGGAGCAGCGGATGGCTGGCCGCATCGGGAACGGCTTTCAACGCCAGATTGGAGCCAGGGCAGACGTCGCATGCGATGCCGCGTTCGACGAGCATCTCGACGACTGCAGGATCGTGGATCGCACCGATGCCGTGCTGAATCCGCTCGGCGCCGAACTCCTCGATGGCGTGTCTGACCTCCCATGATCGACCGAACTCGCCAGCGTGCGAAACGCGATGCAATCCGCTCGCTGCGGCCTTGCCGAAGATCTGCCCGAAGTCCTGCGTTCGCCAGTTGTCCGGTGGACCACCCATCCCGATTGCCACGATTCCGTCCAACGATCCGGCCAGCACCTCGTCGATCGCTACCTCGCAGGCAGCAGCACCGAGGTGTGGGGAGATGTCTGGGATCAGCCCCCATGACACGCCGGTCGCCTGCTCGGCGGTACGACAACCGGCCACGATCGCCTCGTGGATCGGTGCCCACCTGCGCTGGTTCTCGATGATGTGGCCACACGCGCTGACATGGAATTCCACGTGAACAACACCTTGCTCATGTGCACGTTTGAGGTACCGCTCGGCTACCAATGCGAAGTCGCCTGGCGTTCGCAACAGACCGAGCACGGCAAAATACCTGACCAGGAAATCGTCGAAGTTGTCGAACCGATACCAGTCGTCGACGCCATCGACATCGTCAGCCGGTGGCGCAACCCCGTGCCGCTCCGAGAGCGCCAGCACCGACTCGGAATCCACGGTTCCTTCCAGGTGCACGTGCAGTTCGGCCTTCGCCAACGACCGGGCAAATTCGAGAGGAAACGGTTCGGTCACCTCTCCACTCTGCCTCATCTCGATCCTGGCGTCCTGGTCCTCGTGTCCTGGTCGTCGTGTCTCGTGCGCGGTGTCATCGCCAAGCGGTCGGCGGCGTTGAAGGGGTGAAACCAACCAATTCCCCAACCAACAGGAGGAACACTGATGCGTCGAATGATGATCGCGACAACAATCGCGACGACGATTGCGACATTGGCTGTAGCGATACCAGGTGGTCCGGAGGTCGAGGCGGCCCGACCGGCGCCGATCCGGCTGGCGTGTGTTGTCCGGACCACTGAACCAACACCGGTCGTTCATTGCGAATGGTCGAAGCCGACCTCGGACGCGGCAGTCGGAATTCGGTTGCTTCGACTCGATCCCGACGTCGACACCCGACGGGTGGCGATCTTCCGGACGGATGACATCGAAGTCGGCAGCTACACCGACGTCGAGGTTCGTGTCGGGCACCGGTACGCGTACGCCGTTCAGGCTGTCAACGCCAATGGGCGAGTGGTCGGCCAAAGTCGCGCAAGCTGGGTACGGATCCCTGGCGAGGGAACGGGCCAAGCGATCGAAGTGCTTCGCCTGGAATGTGAACTTGGTCCTGAACACGAAGTGATTGTCTGTGAATGGCGTGCACCGTTGAGCCCGGCGGCGTCGGTTGTCACGCTGTGGCGATCGGTTGATGGTCGGGCTCGTGAGATTGTCGAACAGTTCCGACCGACCGGCCCAACCACCTATCGTGACCCTGTGCCGGCTGATGCGACGGAGGTGACGTACGCCGTAGTCGCTACGTCGACGTCGGGGCGGCTGGTCGCCCAGAGTAGACCTGACACCGTTCGGCTGATTCGAGCAACGCGAACTGCGGAGGTCGTCGTCCCCTGAGGAATCGCTGGCAACCGGATCGGTTACGCCCGATCGTGAGCGTCGCGTCGTCGGAGGACCTAGATGACGCGACGCTTGCGGCGCGTGCGGCGACCGAACCCGAGTTGTTCACCGTTCTGTTTCGTCGGCACGTTGCAGACGTGCATCGGTTCATTCGTCGCCGAACCGGAAACGACGCACTCGCCGACGATCTCACCGCTGTGACATTCGAACACTGTTGGTCCGCATTGCCAAGGTTCGAACCGACCCGAAGCTCGTTGCGCCCCTGGCTGTTTCGGATCGCCACTCATGCCGTCGCCAGCCATTACCGATCCGAGGGTCGCCGTCAACGCCGGGAGCACCTGGCCTCTGTGAGGGAGGTTCCGATGACCGTCAACGAGTCGAATTCGTCCGACCCGCCAGATGAGCGGGCCTTGCTGGTCGCCCTGTCGATGCTCGGTCAACGACATCAGCAGGTGCTCTCATTGCGGTTCCTGGCCGATCTCACAACAGACGAAGCCGCCGAAGCGATGCAGGTGAGCCGGAACCACTTCGCCGTGCTGCAGTACCGCGCCTTAAGCGCCCTGCGACACAGCCTCGGGCAACTGGAAGGGGAAACCACATGAACGATCGGCCAGACGTACTCAGCCGACTGGAACAACTCGGGCGCCGTCAACCCTCGACACTCACCGAGGATCGCCTCGCATCGATCGAGCTGCGGGTGATGACGGCCACCCTGCAGCAAACTGACCAGACAAGATCATGGAGTCGTCGCGCGATGCCGATCGTTGTGAGCGCGGCGGCAGCTTTGGTGCTCTTCGTCGTGGTGTTCGCGGCGACGGATCGCAGCAATGGTGAGGTGACGGTTTCGAGCGCAGATGGTGTCGTGCTCGAGTTCCCTGACGGGAGCACTGTGGACGCGAAATCTGGGGACGATGTTCCCGAGGGGGTCGTGGTCCGAGTGACGGGTGAAGTAGTGGTTGGGTCCGATCGCTTTGGTCCGGGCCGTTATCGAGTCGTCGCCGGACATCTGGAACCGATCGTTTCGGTCGACTCGTCGACGAGCACCTCGACCGTTGCAGTCACCGTGCCGAGCGACAAATCGAGAGCGCCCGTTCGGACCACGCCGACCACCACGCCGACCACCACGCCGACCACCACGCCGACCACCACGCCGACCACCACGCCGACCACCACGCCGACCACCACGCCGACCACCACGCCGACCACCACGCCGAC
>JANMTV010000158.1:0-2370 GCA_031390905.1 Ilumatobacteraceae bacterium
TACACCGGTGTCGATATCTCAACACCGGTCGAGGTGTTCCTTCCCCTGACGAACGCCTCGGTGACAGCACAGGTGGCGCCGTCGGTCACGACACTCTCGGCGAACACGCGTGGGGTCAGGGTGTGGGGTGTCAAAAAAGAAACGACACTGACACCCCCAGCGGGTGTCACCGAACGGGTTGACACGTCATCGACGGGCACCGGTTCAGTCACCATCTCGATCGGTGATGCTGCACAAGCGACCGCTGGGGCGTCCGGTACGGCAACAGTGACGTCAGCATCGGTGGGTGTTGGTGGACATCTCACGTTGGTGTTGAAAGCGGCACCCGCTGGTGGTCCGGTAACGACGGTGACAACGTATCGGAATAGCTATTCTGCTGGTGGTGATTCCGGTGATGTTGTGATGGACACCAGCAACGTCGTGATCGAACGGACGGTTGGGTTGCCGGGTGGTGTGATGGTCCAGGATCGTGGCCCGACCGGCGATGTGTGGTCGTACCCGAACATTCACGGTGACACCCAAGCGGTCGCCAACCTGTCTGGTGTCAAACAAGGTGTCACGTTGACGTATGACCCGTTCGGTAACCCGTTGGCTGGGATTGTCGACAACCAAGCCGCCGAATACGACAACGGATGGCTCGGCCAACACCAACGCGCCCTCGAACACCAAACCGGACTCGCGCCGATGATCGAAATGGGCGCCAGACCCTACGGCACAGTGCTTGGCCGGTTCATGGGAGTGGATCCTGTCGAAGGCGGGAACGCAAACGCCTATATGTATGTGGATGACCCAATCAACGAGATGGACTTAACTGGTCAGTTCGGACTTGGGCTGCCTCGTCTTCCAAACTTCGGGAAGGCCATCAAGGACTTAGGTAGAAGCGCTGGTCGCTCAATCTCCGGCGGTGCGAGGGCTGCTGGTCGTGCCGGTCGAACGCTCGGACGATTAGCACGAACCCATCGCGCTGGGCTGCTCCAAATCGTAAGTATTACCGCAGCGGTCGTTGCGATCGTATTGGCACCATTGACCGGCGGTGCCTCGCTGGCAGCGTATGCGGGAATAGTGTCGCTGGCCGCGGGCGTAGCATCGCAGGCGGTTGATCCGAAGCCCTGCAGAGGGCAGCGTGTCACTGTTAGTACCACTTTTGGATTACTTAGTGGTGGGGTTGGTGCTGCCTTCGGCGCGGCAGGATTGGCGATTGCAAGCGCACTGACAGGTGCGATCAGCGCAGCGTTCGACAACACCGTGAATGGCGCGTTGTCGTGCTGAGTGGAAAGCAGATTCCCAACGCGCAGGGCCGCTTGACGAGATTCGCTCTGACCCATCCAATCCGGCTCGCGCTCGCGAGTGGCGCTCTAGTCGCATTGTGGACCGCCGCGATCGTCGGAAATGTATGGGCGGTCACGATTGCTGGTGTGGGCACCACACTACTCGTCTGGTATCTATGGAGTCCGAGGGGGCCGGCCCGGCGTCGTGAGGACCGGCTATACGATGAGTCGGGTTTGAGTCGACGCGACTGATCGCCGGGTTGGTGATCAACTCGACGACTCCGGTGATCACCCCACCGTCGGAGTGGGTGCTGGTCACATCGGTTCCCAACGGTACTGCTGAGCGCACCTACGTGTACCGCAAACTGGCTGGCGGGTCAGAACCGGCCAGCTATCAGTTCGGGTTTTCGTTCACCGTCAAATGGCGAGACGTTCGGTGTACGACACGGACACGTATTGACCAGGTGTCGAAATGGCGATTACCCGCCGAGGAGTTGGCGCCACGTCGATTCCGCCCCACTCGGTCGTTCCATCCGTCGGCCGTCGGTCGCGGAGTGAACCGTCAACGAGCCGGCCGGGTGAGTCTGTCGATGACTGCGGCTTGGCTGTTGGGTAGGGCGTGGGCGTAGGTGTTCATCAGCATTTCGGGGCTGTGGCCGAGGATGTCGGCTATCGCTCTCAACTCACCGAGGTCGTTCGAGCCTTGCACCATATGGGTGGCCGCGGTGTGGCGCAAACCGTGGCTCGTCAACCTCGGAAGTCCGGCCTTGTCGATGACGAGGGCGAGGGATCGGTCGAACGATCGTGGCAACACCAGTCGCCCGAAACGGGTGGCGATGATCAGATCGTTGTCCTCCCACTCGCTTCCAGCGGCGAGCCGTTCGGCAGCCTGTTCCGCGCGGCGGCGGCCGACCACGCGCATCGTCTCGGCGTCGATCGGGATCACTCGCCGAGATCGCCTATTCTTGGCGTTGCTCCACGCCGACCCGGTGTTCGTCGCCACCAAGCTCTCGTCGATCCGCAACGTGTTCGCCTTGACATCGACATCATCCCAACGAAGCGCGAGTACTTCGCTACGCCGCAATCCGTAGAGCACGCCGAG
>JANMTV010000243.1:0-14861 GCA_031390905.1 Ilumatobacteraceae bacterium
CTTGATTCGACCGTCACCGGGACCCGGTGAGGTGCCGCAACGACGTCCAGTTCAGGGACCAGTGGAGCGGCATCGGGAACAGCTACCGGAACAACTACCGGAACAACTACCGGAACAACGACTGGCTCACCCGGCACGTCCAGGTCCCAACCAGGATGAATCATTCTCGGGTCGTCAAGCGTGCGGCCATCATCAAACGTTCGATCAGCATTTGCATCGAAGATCTCGGGCCATCGTTCGCCCGCACCGAGTTCATCATCAGCGATCGACCACATGGTCTCGCCGCTCTCGACGATGTGCACCGACCCAGGGAGCCGGGTCGGTTCGCTGATTCCGGCCGCAGTTGGGAGATGCAGAACCCAGCCAACGTCGATCAGGGCGGCGTTCGTAAACCGCTGCCCGTTGCCCATGTGGCGCCCGAGATTGAGGTCGAGCAATTGCTCGGCATAGTCAGCGACATCGCTCGGATTCGGACCGGCCAACCGTTCAGCGATGCCGAAAATCGATTCACCGGGACGAACCACGTGCTCGTTAGGTGATGGTGCGACCTGCTCGGGAGCAGGTCCGAGGAACACGGATACTTGATCGAACATCATCGTCGTCGGTGCCCGCTGCGTTGGAACAAGTTGGAAGCCACCACGTGCTACTGCGCGGGCCGGGGACAGCATCGGAACAATCACCAACAGCCCGGCGGCGATCATCCGCGCCGCTCGCTGCGTGAGACCGAGCCCACGGATATCGGGCAGCGGGAGGCCCTTGTGGCGGACCATGTGAGCGAACTCGGCAATCACCGTGAGCAGCACGACAATCAGCGCCGCCCACAGCACCAACAGCGCCAACCGAATCACGACGTCAGAAATCAGGTCGTCAGTCAAACGATCCCGCAACGCGTCACGAATTCGAGCGGACTCCCAGTCAGCGGGCGACGGCACGCCATGCAGAGGCAGGCCTCCACCGAACCGCGCCCAAGCGGCAGTCATCAATGCCCACGGAGCAAAGACAGCCAGCACGGTTACGAGCAGGATCGATCTCACCAACATCATCGGGCTTGTCCCAGTGTCACGCGTTGCCATCGGCCCTCCTCACGATGCTCCCGTGCCAATGGGGGCCACAGAAATGCCGAAAGGGAAATGTTCCTGGGTGCTTTCCATCAGCCGCGCTGCGCCTCTGCCGACCCGACTCCGGTGACGTCACCGGTGGGATCGCGAATCGTCAGCTCAACGACGACGTTATGCGGATTGGTGAGCCGCACGACCGTGACCAATCCGTCAACGTGATACTCGTCGAACAATCGGTTGGCGGTGCGATGCGCCTCGGTCTGGGCGCGTGCCAGATCGATCACGACGGCATCCTCGGTGCGAACCCGCAGGTCGTTGACGACCACCTGCTGAGCGCCAGACCGCGCCGCTTGAAACGCTATCGACTGCGCAGCCGAACGGTTAGATACGACACGATCAACATCACGGGCCAACCAGATCACCGCACCTGCCGTGAACGAAAACAGCAGAACAAGAGCGGTGACGATCGCAGTCCCGCGCTCGCCGCGCAATCGAGTCACCTGAAGGTCTGTCACGGTTGGCCTCGAAAGAAGTCAATCGTGGCGTATGCCACGACGGCTTGTTCGTTTGATGATGGCTGAACGACTTCAACTCCACGATTCGAAACCGAGCAACGCACTGACACACCGACAACCCCGCCAGCCCGAAAATCGGCAAGATCGACGGTGACAGTCGGATCGCTGCACGTGTCAGGGTTAGTCAGCATCGCCATGGCGACTTCCGCGCCGGCGCGCCGGGCGGCCAACGGCGCCCGTTCGAGCGCAGCTGCCTGCGCCCCCGATTCAGCCGCCGAACGAAGCTGTGCGCGGGCATCAACACCGCGACCAAGCGAGACAACGAGCACCGCCAGTCCGATCACCACCGGCGCGATCAACACCAGGCCGAGCGCATCGGCGGACCCACGGTCGCGCCTCATGGACGAAACCCTTCCATCGGAATCGCCTCGGTCACGGTCACAGGCGAGGAGGTGCCACGAATGATCCCCGGAGCGTGTCCGGTGATCGTGACCGTGACGAATCGCCCGTTGTTCGAGATGCTCACGGTCGGGCCTCCAAGATCCGTGTCGGCCATGAGGATCGCCCTTGCCGATTGCTGCGCCGCCACCTCAGTGACATTATTTCGGGCCACGAGCGAAGCGCTGTCACGTGCGATCACCCGCGCCTCGGTGCGAGCGTGACTCCACATAGCCGCCTGAAATGCTGCGAATGCAATCACGACAAACACGGGTGTCAGCATCACCGTGGTGAGCGAGGTCGACCCACGATCGGTCATGATGTGGTCAGGGTGCTACAGGCGGCGTAATCGACTTTTCGGCCTCACCGCGAATCTTGCCCCACAGAATGGTCGCGATTACCGCCACGCTGACACCCGCTGCGACAAACCACAGAACCTGTTCAAGCGAAACGGCACCACGATCACTGGTCTCGAAGTCCTCCTGATAGTCGTTGCAGCCAGCTACCTTGAGCAACGTTGCGTACGCTTGATGGGTGACCGCTGTCGCCAGGAGTGTGGATTCGGACATGAGTGGTTCCTTCCGTGTGGCAGGTGTAGGTGTGGCAGGTGTAACAGATGTAGTCGATGTTGCGGTTACGAAAAACTCAGCGCCGGATAGATCACCAGCGCCATGAAGATAAGCGACATTCCGACGATCGGTGTGGTGAGTCGGCTCGTGCGCAGCCGGGCCTCCGACTCCTGATCGGTCGACAAGGCGGCACGAAGCGTTGAGCATTTGGCCGCCAGAGTGCGAGCGACTGGAGCGCCTTCTGCGGCGCTCAGCGATGCCGTCGCGGCGATCTGCTCGAGTTCCTCCAAACCAAGGTCCTGGCCGGTGCGCTGCAAGGCGTCCGTGAGGCTGACACCCCGAGCGCCTGACTCACGCATTCGACGACGAAGCTCGACGAAGAGTCGGCCGTCACCGGCATGGGCAGCCTGTTCAAGTGCGCCCTCATACCCTGAGTTTCCGGCCAGCAGCATCGTGACGACGTCGAGATAGGCCGACACCTGATACCGCATGTCGGTGCGCACAAGACCCGCCTTCTCGATCGTGGCGAGATGCACAAAGACAGGCCCGAGCACGGTGCACCCGACGGCGACGACCACCGGGATCGTCCAGCCAATCCCGATCAACCCGACCGCTTGCAGGATCCCGAGCATCGCCGCCGGCCCGACCAGACCGGCCAACGCCGCACCGACCATGAAGATCGACTGCCGTTCGGCGGATCGATCGGCCAGCGAAAGTTGGGTTTCAGACGGAAGTAGCCGGGCGTCGATGCGGAGCACCTTCGCGATGTGTTGCCCGATTCGGCCGGAACCGCTACCGTCCGTCGGCAGAGCGTCACCAGGTCGTTGGAGATGATCCAGCGTGCGCGCCAGCGAAGGTGCCGGTTGCAGCCAACCACTGATCAGCAGCAACAGCCCGACCGCCCCGCCGCCGGTGAGCAGGATCAGCAATCCGAGGCCGCTCACTGGTTGACCGGTCCTGCGGTAAGGAACCGACCTGGCCGGGGAAACGTAGCCAGTTTCTGGACACGGACGATCAACGCCGCGTAACCACCCAGCGCACAGGCGAGAAATAGCTGGCCTTCGGGTCGGTCGTATGCGTTGAGGTACTCATTGCGGCCGAAGAGGAGCAGCGCTAACACCAAACCGCCCATGATCATTGTCAGCGACATCACCTCACGGCGGGTCGGTGCTCGTTCCGCTTCGACCAACCGTCGTCGACCAACTTGCTCCCGCGTCTGCACGGCGAGAGCCGTCAACACCGGGACAGTTCGAGCGCCGCGGCGGATAGCGATCGAGAGACCGGCTGCAACGAGATCGGCCACTGGGTCATCAAGATCATCCGCAAACCGACGAAACACGATCTCCGGGTCTTGCCGCGACAGGCCGGCAGCGAGGCGACGGACGTGCGGGCGAATCAGCGGCGGACACGCAGTAACGCTCGCAACAATCGCTCCGATCGGCTGCTCACCCGCCATTAACACGTCGCGCACGCTTTCGATCCACGACGCCAGCGCATCGAGACGGGCAACCTCCGAATCACTGGACTTCTGCCGATGTTGCCACCCTCCGACGCCCCACCAGGTACCCACAGCGACCACGATCCCTGGCAGTAACCAGCTCGACATCAACACGATCAGACCGCCAACTGCGAACGAAATCAACAGTCGGACGACATTCAGCTGACTGCCAGCGGTTCGCACGTTTATCGACGACGTCTCGTCGGGCGACAGCACCGCGATCGCGATACCGAGCGTGAATAGCACCGAAAGGAGGAGGACGAGTGAAATCATGTGCAGCTCACCACGCTCCACCAGGTGCGAATAATTGTGCGTCATACCCAGCAATCCGAAGCCGTTGAAGGTGACGAACTGACAGCGGCGCGAACTGCGCGAGCTGCCCGTCGTGTCCGATACCCCACACTTCACTGGTTGCCAAGCCACCGTTTTCGCCAAGCCCACCGACTTCGATGATCGACGTCACCCGACGCACCGGTGGCTCGTCGCCGTGCTCGTTGCGCACGAGGTCGATGTGGACGACGAAGTCAACGGTTTGGGCGATCAGACTCCATACGGCGAACTCGGGCAGATTGGTATTCGACTTCGACACGTAGTAGGCGAGCCGCTGCAGTACCACATCGGACGTGTGGGCATGGATTGTGGCAAGCGAACCGCGCTTGCACATCGAGGCCACGTCGAGCATGTCGAGCGCTTCGTCCTCAACAAGTTCTCCAACCACGACTCGATCAGGGTTGAGACGGCGGGTCAGTTCTACCAACTGACGTGTCGTGATTTCACCCTCGCCTTCTGCGTTGGCCTGACGTGTGAACAACGCCGGCGCATCAGGGTGGCGCGAGTCATCTTCGAGCCGAAGTTCCAGCAGATTTTTCTCGACCGTGATGATCCGTTCGCGTGGTGACACCTCACCAAGCAGTTCGGTCAACAAGGTTGTCTTTCCAGCCCCGGGCGGCCCACTGACCAACACCGTGAATCCACATCGAATCATTGCCTGCAAACGCGGGACCAACTCGATCGGGAACATGCCTCGCCGCGACAGCCCCGTGAGACCTTCCTGACGCAGGACAAAGCGCCGGATGGCAATCCTCGGATGGGTCGAAATGCCGTGCTCGTTGCGGCCGCCGAGCACCATCACGATGCGCGAGCCATCGTCACCCTGGAACGTCAGCATCGGCGATTGCGTGTCGAGTCGACCTTCGCCGGTACCGGACATTCGACGCGCCAGACGCTTCTGATAAGCGGTCAAGTCGGCCGATGAATCCCATAGCGCACCCACATCGACCTTGCGGCCATTGGAGAACGTGACCCACGTTGAAAGATGCGAGTTGACATCGATCTCCTCGACGGACGGATCAATCATGTAAGGCTCGAGTGGGCCTGACCCGGTCAGTTCGGCGACGACACGCGATCGAACCTCTCGGTCGGCAAGTTCGGCGAGTGGTGGATCACCGCGGTGCATGCGATCCTGATTGACCGTGGCGATCTCCTCGCTCAGCCAGGCACCGACCATCATTTGTTGACGTCGGGGATCAGAGGCCAATCCCGACTTACCGAATCCGCGCCCGTCCTGTCGATCAGCCTCATCGTTCTCGATCGCTTCGACGAGGCGAGCGGCAACTTGATCGGTGACAAACCGAACCAGCGTCGACCGCTCACGGTTCATCGCGCCGACCTCGACAGGCCGTCAACGTGCTGGTGCAACGCTCGCTCGACAACGATCGCGAGGTCGCCAACGGCGCGCATCAGCGGCAGTCGAGCGAGGCGGCGCTCGGAAACACCGGTGCGTCCGCCGAATACGGCGGCTGCAAGATCATCGATAGGCAAGCCAACGATTGGTGTTGCAAACGCGGCGGCCGCCAGGAACGTTCCGACCTCGTCCAGCCCAAACGGTGAAGCGCCGAGAATCGCAACGACCACGCTGCACGGTGTATTCGCGAACGAGTCGAGTTGATCGGCGAGACGCTGCAGACGTACCGCCGCCGCACCGGCCGATTGTGGAGCCTGTCGATGCACGAGGACGGTCACCGAGGAGGCACCCACGAACGGATGGGCAGATGGAGACGACAACAATCGACCCGTGTCCGCAATCGTGACCGGCGACCGCATTGCGGCCAACGAGGCAACAAGCGATCTCGCCGACTCGCCAACGGCCTGCTGCGCTTCGAGCGAGCGGGCGGGCGCCGGGATCACGCGTAAGCCCGCACTTGCCAACCGGGTGTGACGCTCGATTTCTGGCCAGGAGCCGTCGAGCACGCGAGTGACCACGGTCGAGAGCGATGGAGTGACCGGCATATCGAACCACGCCGCCAGATCTCCACCCGACGGGTCGGCTTCGACGACGATCGCATCATCAGACACCGGCCACGCCGATGCCAGAGCAATGGTCGAAGTCGTCACTGCATCTCCGGCAACCGCAACGATGCCCATCAGCCACCAACGTTGACGGAAGGCGACAGAACAGGATCAACACCTGGCGGAAGCAGCACGACGCTGACCCGCGTGGCGGCCGCCAACGTCGCGCCGTCGGACTCGGCGACTTCGACCGACAACGAAATCATCCCAGTCGCCGAATCGATCTCGTTCGAGCGGGCGACGACGCGACCGTCGACAACGACCCGCTCCGCCGACTGATCAGGGGCAATCACGAGTTGCACGTGTGAACGAACCCGCAAGCCGTCGGGTAAATCGGTCGATGCGATCCCGACCGCAACCACAGCCATGCCGGGCGAGACCAACGGGGACGGCTGCACGTACTCTTGGACAATCAGCGATCCGGACGGGATATAGACACGTGCGTACTGACCGACCACGAGTCCGATATCAGCGGCAGCCACGCTGGGAATGCTTGGATCGAGGCCAGCCTCGACCACTTGCAGGTCGTCGAGCGTGATCAGTTCGCCTGCGGCGATGTTGTTGACGAGCTGAACCACCTGTGTCTCATCGTTGAGCGACGAGTAGACGAGCACGTTGCCACCGATCGCCACGGCCGCCAGCGCTGAGCCAGCAGCGATTCGGGCGCGTCGCCGCGAGCCGGGTCGGAACCCTCGCGGTGATGCATCAGCCACTGCTGGAGGAGCTGTTCGTCTAGCTCCGTCTCGACGTTCTGCTATCGCCACGGCGCCAACTCCATTCCGATCCAGCGGCTGATTGCCCAGGCGATCGCCGTTCCGATAACAAGACCAGGTCCGAGCGGGAGCGACGCTCGACGGGTTACCAACGCTGCGACTCCGGTGACCGCGCTGGCGACGCACAACGCACTTACCGACAGCCGTGGATCTGTGGCTCCAAGTGGCAACCCAAGTGCGCCAGCCAACTTGACGTCACCAAACCCCATCGCCGACGGTGACACCAGGTGAATCATCAGAATCGGAAGCGCCATCACAATCGAACCACCAACCACGTAGCCCAACGCCCCCGTTTCACCACGCCCTACATCAATGATCACAAGCAACACGGCGGGGAGCGCTGTCATGGCGACCAATCGATTCGGTAGCCGTGCGATGCGAGCATCACAGATCGCCGCCAGTGACGCGGGGATCATTGTCCCGACGATTAGCCCGGTTCGCTCGTCGACGAACGCCAACGCCCAGGTCGTCGCAACGACGAGCACGGACAGCGCCAGCAGCCCAGAATCGGGCACAAAGCGAGTTGGTGTCGAAAGAGTCTGCATCGTTGTCACTTGCCGGGCCGGGCGCGGCTTGTGCAGGCTAGACGAGGCGGTCGACCCCCACTCCCAGATTTGCGTTGGTCGCATCGTGGGAGTGAGGGCGACGAGATCGCCGGAAGGGAAATCCCTTACGGGCGGGCGTCGATGATCACGCTGGTGGCGTCGCCGGCACCGCTACCTGCGGTGGCTTCGCCAGAGCAGACGTTGACGACCTGGGCGGACGTCCTGGCGATTGCGTCGGCGCAGGCCTGGGTCTTCATCAGGTCGATCAGTTCGGCTGTCAACGACTCGGCGATCTTCGTGTTGGCCTCGGCTTCGGCCTCAGCGGCGATCCTGACCGCTGCTGCTTCTGCTTCGGCCTTGGTGACGGCGGCGTCCTTGTCGAGTTCGGCGACCTGCTTGCGGGTGTCGGCCTCAGTCACCTGCTTCTTCTGATCCTCGAACGCCCGAGCAGCTTCATTACGTGACTGGAGGATGGCGTTAATTGCTTCGAGCACCTTGGCTTCGGGTTCGACCTCGCGGATGTTGACGCTGTCGACCAGGATCCCCTTGGTGCCGAGCCGCTCACGCAGTTGGTCAGTGATGCTGGTGGCGATCTCGGCGCGTTGAGTCGAGTAGCCCTGTTCGGCGTCGTACTTGCCGAACACGTTACGCACGACCTCACGGGTTTCAGGGCGCACGAAGCGGTCTTTGACGAGTTCCAGCGTGCCGGCCTGCTTGAACAGATCATCAGCCTTGTCTTGCGCCAACGAGAATCGCACGGTCACGTCGACCGACATCGAACCGCCGCCGGCGGCGATCACTCGAACCGAATCGTCCTTGCTCAGATCACCCTCGTCGCTGGCTTTCAACATCGAAAGTTCCTGCGTGCGGGTCGAGAACTCGGTGATCTCTGTCCACGGCTCGGTGATATGGAAGCCCGAACTGAACGGGGCGCCGACCTTGCCGAACGTCGTCGGGATGCCGACCGTGTTGGCCGGGACGACCCGGAAGAACGACGACAGAAACAGGATCACGCCGAGGGCGAGGACCCCGAACGCACCGAGCGTCACCAACTTGCTGACACCCGACCGAAGCGTCGTCTTCTCGACGGTCGATTTGTTCGTGATGCGGACTACGACGATCGTGATGATCGCCACGATCAGGAAGAAGAGACCCAATACGAAACGTGCCATTTATGGTTCAGTGACTCCAATGTTGTCGAGATGCAGAATGGACTCCGATGCAACACCGGTCGCCGTACGTTTATGCCGCACGTGAACATTCTCGAACGAAGCGTGTCAGACGTGCGTCACGACGACAAATACGGCAGGCTATGAATCATGAGTGACGCCGAACTTCCAACCGTTGAAGAACTCAAACTGCGCCTGACACCCACCCAGTTTCAGGTCACGCAACACGCTGGCACCGAGCGGCCGTTCACCGGCGAATATTGGGACAGCAAGGAACCGGGCACGTATCACTGCGTCGTGTGCGACACCGAACTGTTCGACTCCGACACCAAGTTCGACGCTCACTGCGGCTGGCCGAGTTTCTACCAGTCGCTCGGCGAGGGCAAGGTCGAATACATCGAAGACCGCGCCCACGGGATGCTGCGCACCGAAGTGCGCTGCAAGAAATGTGGAGCGCACCTCGGGCATGTGTTCCCCGACGGTCCTGAGCCGACCGGCAGTCGTTACTGCATCAACTCCGCCAGCCTGAACCTCACCAAACGCCCGCTCTGAGGATCGCTAGCCGGAGGAGATCACGGTGCCTTCGAGTTCGCGGCGGATCAACTTGCCGGCTGCGTTACGTGGGAGTTGGTCGAGGAAGATCACCTTGGTCGGACATTTGTACCGAGCGAGGTAGTCGAGGGCATAGTCGATCAGCGAGTCCTCGTCGAGATCGGTGCCGTCTTTGAGCACGACGAACGCCTTGACGGCCTCGCCCGAATGCGGATGGGGCACGCCGAGCACGCCAACCTCGGCCACCGCCGGGTGACTCGCCAGCACCTCCTCGACTTCGCCGGGGAAAACATTGAAACCCGACACGATGATCAGATCCTTGGCGCGGTCGACGAGGTACAGATACCCCTCGTCATCGACCATCGCGATGTCACCGGTGCGCAGCCAACCGTCCCGAAGCACCCGCTCAGTTGCCTCAGGCTCATTCCAGTAACCGAGGAACACGTTCTCACCGCGGACATGGATCTCGCCCGCATCACCGACAGGGACTTCTCCACCGTCATCGCCGACGATCCGCAACTCCTGACCGACGAGCGACCGACCAACTGAGCCGTAACGAACCGCCATCCCTGCCGAACTCGTCACGATCGGCGAAGCCTCGGTCAGTCCGTAGCCCTCGCGAATCTGGACACCGAATCGCTCCTCGAACCGTTGCGCCACAGACGTCGGCAACCTCGAGGCGCCCGACAACGCCAACCGCACCGACGCGAACGAATCAGCGGGCAACTCCTCGAAGTGGGTGAATGCAACCCACATCGTCGGGGCGCCGGGAACAATCGTGACCTTGCGCTGCACGATCGACTCGACGGCGGTGGCGGGGTCGAATCGCTGCACGAGCAACACGGTGGCCCCGACCGACAACGACAAACCAAGCACGACGTTGAGACCGAAGATATGAAACAGCGGAAGCACGCCATAAACGACGTCACCGGCAACGGTCCGATCGCGGGTCGACAACCCCTGCTCGATGTTGGAGAGCAGATTGCGATGACTCAGCATCGCAGCCTTCGGCTGACCGGCCGTACCACTCGTGAAGATCATCGTCGCCAGGTGACCCGGCTCGACATCGACCAGGGGAACCGGATCGGCAGTCAGCAAATCGGCGAGATCAACCGCTCCCGGCGGCACCTCACCTTCGGCGAATACCACCGCTGTCAACGACGGGATCGACTCGACATCGACGTCGGCCCATGCCGCGCTGGCAGCCGACCCGACGACAACGGCGACCGGCTCGACGACCAGCAACTCATGTTCGATCTCAGCCGCTGGACTGGCGGGATTGAGCGGCACAGCAACCGCACCGAGGCCGAGCGTGGCGAAATACGAGATCACGAAGTGACGGTTGTTCCCACACAGAATCGCCACACGGTCACCTGATGACACCCCGGCCTTTGCGAGACCGCCACGAAGATGGGCGACCTGATCACGAAGCTCGGCGTAGGTGGTCTCCCGGTTACGCGAGATCAGCGCAACCAATTGATCGTCGTGCCCCTCAATGATTTGAGCCAGATTCCCCACGGCTCGTCATCGTAGTGACCGAGCGGCACCGACCGGCGATGCTCAGCCGACACGCCGATTGGTGAGGTCAGAGACGAACCAGCGAGATAATCCCGGCAACCAGAATTGCCGCAAGCAACAGACCGAGAGTGAGTGTGGTGGCCGGACGCATGATTGCAGGCTATCGACGGCCCAGCGTGACGGCCGTTTCGACACCCTGGACGTCGTCGAGAGCCACGAGCGCGACCTGATCACCCGCACCGAGACCGAGTTCTTCGGCAGCGGAACGCTGGTCAAGGCTGATTGCCAACATGCCGTACGAATCCAACACCAGCCCGACCGCACCCCCTGAAAGCTCCGCGAACGAAGTCGCCCGAACCGCTCGACGAACGGTCACGCCACCCGGATCTGATGGGCGACCGATCTGCAGCTGCAAACTCGATCCCCACGTCGGCATTAGATCGTCAGGTCCGACGTTGAGCTGGCAGTTACCGAAACGATCGACCCACAACACTTCGGTGACGAGCGCATCACCATCTTGGCGAGGAAGCGGGATCGTGCCAGGCAGCAACAAGATCGGGTCGACCTCAGGTCCAAGTTCGGCGAGGTCGACACCGTTACAAACATGAGCGGCCGCCGGGGCGAAGATGTCGCGTCCGGCGAACGTGGCACCAGCGGCCTCGAGTTGGAATTCGGGATTGGTGAGTTCGAACGCTCGCTCGGCACCACCTGCCATCGCAACAGCAGGAGCAAGCAGTCCGTTGTCCGGTCCGATCACGACACCCGCGCCGCCTGCGACCTCGATCGCAATCGCCCGCCGCGACGTCCCCACGCCAGGGTCGACGACGGCGAGTACCACCCCACCCGCGACATACCCAATGCAACGCGCCAGCGCCAACGACCCGGCGCGCACGTCGAAGGGAGCGATCTCGTGCGTCAGATCGATCACACTGACGTGGGGAGCAAGATCACGGATCACGGATTTGACGACGCCGACGAACTCGTCGGCGGTGCCGTAGTCGGTGAGGAACGACACCGTGTCGAATCGGGGCGAGTTCACGTCAAGCGACGCTAGCGGCCGGGACGCGACGAGGGCCGATGTCAACCCCCCGATGACACCGGCCCCAGTCCGCGCACAACAGCTTTCGCGGTGCGCTCACCGGGCGACACTGTACGACATGGATCGCTCTGTGAAAAGCGTCACATGAGGAAACTTTGAGATCATTGAGCGCCGAGTTGGCGGCTGCGCTCGGTGGCTGCCTGCACGGCGGCGATCAACGCCGACCGCACCGCACGGTCTTCAAGCACGCTGACTCCCGCGGCGGTCGTGCCGCCAGGCGATGTGACCATCGCACGCAACCCAGCCGGGTCGCCGCGTTCGGCCAACAGCGCAGCCGATCCGACGAGCAACTGGGCGACCATCTGTTCGACCATCGCGCTCGGTAACCCGGCCAGCACACCGGCGTCGATCAACGCCTCGGCGACGAGGAACACGTAGGCGGGGCCTGAACCCGTGAGCCCGGTGACCGCGTCCAGCTGTGACTCATCGACGCGTACGACCAGACCGACTCCGGCCAGTATCCGCTCCGCCCACGCCAGGTCATCGGCAGATGTTCCAGGAGCGCCACACAGAGCCGAGACTCCCTGCCCGACCAACGCCGGCGTGTTCGGCATCGTCCGCAACACCGCCACACCGTTGCCCGTCGCCGCCCGAATCGTCTGCGTTGTGACTCCGGCAGCGATCGACAGCAAGCGCCTCGCACCGGCAGCCGAAGCGGCAGCAGCAACAGCCGGGACGTCGTACGGCTTGACGGCCAACACCGCCGCCGAACACGGTGGCACCTCGTCGGTGATCGTGACGCCAGGGAACTGGTCAACGAGCACAACGCGGCGATCGGTGAACGTCTCGACCACAGCGATATCGCCCGGCTCGGCCTGGCCGGAGTTCAACAGCCCGGTCAGCAGCGCGGCACCCATGTTCCCCCCACCAATCACCACAAGCTCAAACGACGGCAGCTCAAACGACATGATGGCGACGATAGTTGTCCGGGCGGCCGGAGGTTCCGACTTCCCCGATATGCCGCCCGGACATCTGAATGGGGGCAGTCACCGTGCGAAAAGGGAAACGCCGAACGGAAGATTTCTCAATCGGCGAATCGGCTGGCGAACGCCAGCCGGAGCAGCGGACGAAACGTCGCCTCGACGGTGGCGTACAGCGTGCCAAGTAGGCGGTCGAGCTCGTCGCCAGTCACCGCCGTATCGGGTAGTTCGCCACGCAGGTAGATCGCGTTCTCCAACCCGATCGAGAAATGCGCACCGACGAGCTGATCGTTGCGGCGCAGCAGCTGCTCCAACACCGCTTCGATGTTCTCCTCGGGGGCGGGCAAGACGTACGTCTCGTAACGCAACGTGCGTTGCCCCAACGTCAGCCAGACCGTCGTGAAGTCCTTCTCCTCGCCCAGCATTCGGATGTACCAGCGCGGCTCCCCGAACGAGGTGTCATCGCTGGTTCCTCGGTCGATCGAAGCGATCAGCGGATTGTCGACAGCAAACTCCTCCAGCCAACGATCGATCCAGCCTCGGAGATCACTCAACCGGTCACCGAGATAAATATCGGTCATGAACAGGCGACGAGTTGCCGCACCGCGAGATCGGTGTACAAACGACGCAGCCGAGCGGCGGCGAAACCCCACGTGTAGCAGCTGGCTCGACGCGCCGACGCCAGCGACATCGAAGCCGCCAGCAGAGGATCATCGAGGATTTGGGCGATCGCGTGAGCGAACAGCGCTGGGTCACGACGCGGGACGAGGAATCCGGTCTCACCGTGGTCGACCAGCGACAGCAGACCTCCCACCGCGCTGGCCACAACGGGGATCCCGCAGGCCGCCGCTTCGAGGGCAACAAGTCCGAAGCTTTCGCTTCGGCTCGGCACGATCACCACGTCGGCGGCGCGGTAGTAGGTCGAGAGGATGTGATGCGGTTGCGGCGGTACGAACCGAACTTGGTCGACAAGCCCCAACTCGTCGATCAATTGACGCGCCCGGTCGAACTCTGAGTCACCAAGCAGACCGCTCGAACCGCCGACGATCAACAACAACGCATCACGACGATCAAGGGCGTGTAGCGCACGGATCGCCACATCAGGCCCCTTCAACGGCTGGATCCGTCCGACGAATAGAATCACGGGAACGTCAATGGGCAGCCCAAGAGCGGCGCGAGCACCCGAGCGCTCACCGGGAGCAAAGAATGCGTGTTCGACTCCGGGTGCAACGATCTCTATCCGCCCTTGCGGGTCGCCATAGAGACGCCGGAACTGTTCTTCCTCCTCGACGCAGCTCACACAAATCGCATCGGCACAGTTGATGATCTCGGTCTCGGCACGGTCACGCCACGCCGGTTCCGGGTCGCCGCCCTCGGCCTTCACACGAGCCAACGTGTGAAACGTCGACACGAACGGAATGTCGAGCGTGTGCTTGATCCGGTGGGCGACGACCCCGCTCAGCCAGTAGTTGGCGTGAACCACATCGGCCCCGCCGTTGGCAGCGAGATCGTCGAGTACCCGTTCGGTGAACTCGTCGACGATCTCAGACAAGGCTTCCTTCGGAAGGTTGTGCGGGCCGGCCTCGATGAACACGACACGGTGATTCGGCTCGACCAACACCTCGTACGGCAAGCCCGCCCGATCGGCACGTGTGTAGGTGGTGCAGGCCACCCCTGCCTGTGAGAGCGACGACACGATCTCGCGGACATACACATTCATCCCGCCGCTGTCGCCCGAACCGGGCTGCAGCAGCGGAGACGTGTGAAGGGAAATCACGGCAACTCGGCGCATCAGAACTTGAAACGCTACTCAGCCAGTCAACATTCCCACCACTCCAACACCGCGATGAGCGATGAG
>JANMTV010000131.1:0-13058 GCA_031390905.1 Ilumatobacteraceae bacterium
CAGTTCCAGGCTGCGCAGCCGGAACGGTGCGAACATCGGCGATCGTCCGGGCTTGCCTCCGGCTTGCGCCTGGAACTGAGCAACCGGGTGGTTGTCTCACCGATGGCGCAGTACAAGGCGGTCGACGGCTGCCCCACCGACTGGCATTTCGTGCATTACGCCGAGCGCGCCAAGGGTGGGGCCGGGCTGGTCTACACGGAGATGAATTGCGTGTCGCCCGAAGCCAGGATCTCGCCAGGGTGCACCGGCCTGTATGCCCCAGAGCACGAAGCGGCCTGGCGGCGGCTGACCGACTTCGTGCACGCCGAGACCGTCGCCAAGATCTGCTGCCAGATCGGCCACTCCGGCCGCAAAGGTTCGACGCAGCTCGGCTGGGACGAGATCGACGCTCCGTTACCCGATGGCAATTGGCCGCTGATCTCACCTTCACCGATTCCGTGGTCAGCCCGCAACGCTGTGCCGAAGGAGATGGACCGCTCTGACATGGACACCGTGACCGAGCAGTTCGTGGCAGCCACACAAATGGCGCTGCGGGCCGGATTCGACATGGTCGAACTGCACGCCGCCCACGGCTACCTGATCTCCTCGTTCATCTCGCCGTTGTCGAATCAACGCCACGATGAATACGGCGGCACGCTCGAAGCTCGGATGCGCTTTCCGCTCGAGGTGTTCAGCGCTATGCGGGCAACCTGGCCCGATGACAGGCCAATGTCGGTGCGTATCTCGGCCACGGATTGGGTTGGTGCCTCCGGTGTGACACCCGACGAGGCGGTCGCCATCGCGACCATGTTCTCGCTGGCTGGGGCCGACATCATCGACGTCTCGGCCGGGCAAACCTCAACCGACGCGGTACCCATCTATGGGCGCATGTTCCAGACATCGTTCGCGGATCGGATTCGCAACGAGGCTGATATCGCCACAATGGCGGTCGGCAACATTTACGAGCCTGACCACGTCAATTCGATCTTGATGGCCGGCCGCGCCGACCTCGTCTGCCTCGCACGACCCCATCTGGCCGACCCGTATTGGACGCTGCGAGCCGGGATCGAGCTGGGCGACCACGACGTGATGTGGCCCCTTCCCTACCTGCCTGGACGAGACCAAGCGATCAGGCTCGCACAACGATCACACGAGACGATCCGGGCATGACCGTGCCGGGTAGCACCGTGCCCGGTATGACGATGGACGGCCGTCGGGTGCTGATCACCGGCGGCGGAACCGGCGCCGGCGCCAACCTGGCGATCGGGTTCGCCGCCGCCGGCGCCGACGTGATCATCGCCGGTCGCCGACCCGAACCGCTTGAGACCGTCGCCGCTCGCACACCGGGCATTCGAGCAATCGTTGCCGACGTCACGGACGAGGACGCCGTGGAGCGCCTGTTCGCCGAAGCCGGCCAAGTCGAGATTGTGATCGCCAACGCCGGCGCTGCCGAGAGTGCACCGCTCGACTCGACGAGCCTGGACCTATGGCAGCGAATGCTTGCCGTCAACCTGACAGGCGTGTTCCTGACTCTGCGCCAAGGTTTGCGACAACTCGACGGACGCCCGTGGGGTCGACTGATCACGATCGCATCGACAGCCGGTCTGAAGGGTTACTCGTACGTCTCTGCCTACTCGGCGGCCAAGCATGGGGCGGTCGGCCTGACCCGGGCCGTGGCACAAGAGGTGGCAGGCACAGGAATCACCGCCAACGTGCTGTGCCCCGGCTACCTCGCCACAGAGATGACCGAGCGCACGATCGACAACATCGTCGAACGCACGAGCCGCAGCCGCGCCGAGGCGTTGACGGCACTCACCCGCAGCAATCCCCAAGGTCGATTGATCGAACCAGCCGAGCTCACCGCCGCAGCCCTATGGCTGTGCGGCCCCGGATCCGACGCGGTCAACGGCCAGGCAATCGCCATCGATGGTGGCGAACTGTGAGCGACCGATTGTCGAAACGTCGCCTGCGGCTTTGGATCAGACTGCTGCGCGTGACCCGACTGACCGAGGCGCAACTGCGTGAGTTCCTGCGCCTTGAGCACCAGACGACGCTGCCTCGCTTTGACGTGATGGCTGCGCTCCACCGCGCCGGTGAGGCGTTGACGATGAGCGAACTGTCGCGATTGCTGCTCGTCTCGAACAGCAACACAACCGTCGTGGTCGACCGGCTCGAGAACGACGGATTTGTGGTCCGCCACCAATCGCCCGTCGACCGGCGGATCTACCGGGTCGGCCTCACCGACGCCGGTCGCCACCACTTCGAACAGCTCGCCAGCAAACACGAGGAGCGGGTCAACACACTGTTCTCAGGCGTCACTGAGGACGAACTCGACGTGCTTGACCACCTCCTGCAACGATTGACTCCACGAAGGGCTGATGATGACAACGATGGCTGAGCTGAAACCGCAACACTTCCTGTGGGCGGTCGCTGACGGGGTCGCCACGGTCCGATTGAACCGGCCGGAACGCAAGAACCCGCTGACATTCGAGAGCTACGCCGAACTACGCGACACATTTCGTTCGCTGGCCTACGCCAACGACGTCGACGTCGTCGTGTTCGCTCCGAACGGCGGCAACTTCTGCTCGGGTGGCGACGTACACGAGATCATTGGCCCGCTCGTCGGCATGGACATCAAGGGATTGTTGGCGTTCACCCGGATGACCGGCGATCTCGTGAAGGCGATGGTCGGTTGCGGCAAGCCGATCATTGCAGCCGTCGATGGAATCTGCGTCGGTGCGGGAGCAATCATCGCCATGGCGTCCGACCTGCGGATTGCGACACCCGAGGCCAAGACGGCGTTCCTCTTTACGCGAGTCGGCCTGGCGGGCTGCGATATGGGCGCATGCGCGATGCTGCCACGCATCATCGGCCAAGGGCGGGCCGCTGAACTGTTGTACACAGGCCGTTCGATGAGTGCCGCCGAGGGCGAGCGTTGGGGGTTCTTCAACGCCATCCACTCGACCGAGCAGTTGGAACTCGAGGCCGCCAACTTGGCTCGGCGGCTCGCCGACGGGCCGAACTTCGCACACGGGATCACCAAGACTCAGCTCAACCACGAATGGAGCATGGGGCTCGAACAGGCAATCGAGGCGGAAGCTCAAGCTCAAGCGATCTGTATGCAGACGGCCGATTTCGAGCGTGCCTATCGGGCGTTCGTGGCCCGTGAAACACCAGTGTTTGAAGGTGACTGATGACTGATACCAGCTTGACCGCCGACAACTTGCCCGACAACTCGCCGCACGAGTTCTTGAACCCGAAGTCGTGGAAACCAGCACGCGGCTATTCGAACGGCGTTGTCGCCTCGGGCCGAACACTGTTCCTCGGCGGAATGATCGGTTGGAACGGCCGGCAAGAATTCGAGAGCGACGATTTCGTCGAGCAGGCCGCCCAGGCGCTGCGCAACATCGTCGAGGTGCTCGCCGAAGGCAATGCCGGCCCGGAACACCTGGTCAGGCTGACCTGGTACGTCACCTCTCGCAACGAGTATTTGGCCCGGCTCCGCGAGTTAGGCCTCGCCTATCGCCAAATCATCGGCCAGCACTACCCGGCGATGTCGCTAGTGCAGGTCGTGGGATTGGTCGAACAGCGGGCTTTGGTCGAGATCGAGGCGACAGCGGTGTTGCCGATATGAATCTCGGACCGAGCGCCCATGTCGACACATTCACACGCGACAACCTGCCGCCCTTCGACCAATGGCCGGAGCTGTTGCTCGACGGGTTCGACTACCCCGAATACCTCAACGCTGCCGTCGAACTGACCGATCGGATGGTCGACAAAGGTTTCGGCGACCGAACAGCATTGATCGGCAACGGTCGACTGCGCACGTACAAGGAACTCGCCGATTGGACCAACCGACTTGCCAACGCACTGACTGCCGACTACGGCGTGAAGCCAGGAAATCGGGTGTTGATCCGGTCGGCCAACAACCCGGCCATGGTGGCCTGCTGGCTGGCCGCCACCAAGGCAGGCGCCGTGGTGGTCAACACGATGCCGATGCTGCGCGCCGCCGAGTTGGACAAGATCGTCGACAAGGCGCAGATCACAATTGCGCTGTGCGACACACGATTGATGGACGAGTTGGTCGCCTGCGCCAAGGAGAACCGCTTCCTCCGACGTGTCGTCGGGTTCGACGGGACGGCCAACCACGACGCCGAACTCGATCGGGTGGCACTGAACAAGTCCGTCAAATACGAGGCGGTGGCGACCGGACGCGACGATGTCGCATTACTCGGCTTCACGTCCGGCACGACCGGCGATCCGAAGGCGACGATGCATTTCCATCGCGATTTGCTGGTGATCGCCGATGGCTATGCGGCTGATGTGCTTTGCGTGACGCCCGACGACGTGTTCGTCGGCTCACCGCCGCTGGCATTCACTTTCGGCCTCGGCGGGTTGGCGGTCTTCCCGCTCCGTTTCGGCGCCGCGGCCACACTCCTGGAAAATGCCTCACCGCCGAACATGGTCGAGATCATCCAGACCTACAAGGCAACCGTGTGTTTCACGGCTCCCACGGCCTACCGGGCGATGCTGGCGGCGATGGACGATGGCGCCGACCTCTCGTCGCTGCGGGCCGCCGTGTCGGCAGGCGAAACACTTCCCGGCCCCGTGTACGAGGCGTGGATGGCGAAGACTGGGAAGCCGATGCTCGACGGGATCGGGGCGACTGAATTGCTGCACATCTTCATCTCCAACCGATTCGGCGATTCGATGCCGTCATGCACAGGCACGCCGGTGAAAGGCTATGAAGCGAAAATCGTCGATGACGAGATGAACGAGGCACCGCGCAACACGATCGGTCGGCTGGCTGTCCGCGGGCCGACCGGCTGTCGCTACCTTGCCGACGAGCGCCAGCGGGCCTACGTATGCGACGGCTGGAACTTGACGGGCGACTCATTCATCCAGGACGATGCCGGCTACTTCCATTTCGCCGCACGTTCCGACGACATGATCGTCTCGGCGGGCTACAACATCGCCGGGCCGGAGGTTGAAGCTGCGCTGCTGGCACACGCCGATGTCGCCGAATGCGCGGTGATCGGTGTGCCCGACGAGGCTCGTGGTCAGATCGTCCAGGCCCACGTCGTGCTCGTCGCGGGAGTCGAGCCGACCGAGATCACCGCGGCGCGACTGCAATCACATGTGAAGGACACCATCGCCCCGTTCAAGTATCCGCGTTCAGTGGTGTTCTGCGCTGAACTGCCCAAAACTCAAACCGGCAAGATTCAACGCTTCCGTCTGCGCCTCGGACAGTCAGACCTCAAGCAGTAGGGCTGTGCATGAAGGTGCGGATGATTTCGGCGAGTTCGAGCGGCGTGTCGCCCTGCACGCTGTGACCGGCGTTGGCGACCTCGACCACCTCCGCATCTGGTCGGCGGCGGATCAACTCGGAAACGTCGCTCTCATCGACGACTGACTGTTCGAGCATCCCGCGCACCAGCAGGACGGGGACAGTCGATTGTTCGATTGCGTCCCACAGGCGTCCGTAATCGAGCGATGTCGGACGATCCGGATTGAGGCCGAACCCGTCGAGTCGGCGATAACGCCACACCCACGATCCATCGTCCTGTTGCAGCGCATTGTGCAGGATCCCTCGCCGAAGAGAAGCTTCGGTGCGGGTCGGGTTGTGTTCGATCGTGCGCGCCAGCAACTCGTCAAAGCTCGGAAACGTGGCGGGACCGTTCACGAAGTTCGAGATCGCTTTCGACTTCTCGCCGGTCACGCCAGGTGTGATGTCGATCAGAATCAGTCGTTTCACCAAGTCCGGCCTGGCGGCGGTCAACGCAATCGAGGTGAGACCGCCGAGCGACATCCCGATCACCGCTTCGGCATTCGGTGCCAACGTCTCGGTGACAACCGCGATGTCGGCGGCGTTGCCTTCCGGCGACATCGCCCCGCGATCCCGCTCGGGGTCGGCCCCATCGGAGTGGCCGTGGCCGGGTAGATCGACGGCGACCAACGGTAGGTCGAGTGCCAACGCCACCGTGTCCCAGGTGTGCGCGTTCTGTGCGCCACCGTGGCAGAACAGCAACTGCGCCGGCTGGTCACCCCAAACCAAGGCACTCAACCGTCGACCGCCACCAACCTCCACCGATTCACGCCGCACCAGAGGCGGGGCGTTGTACGGCACGCCGTACTCGTGCGCGTTCTCGTGGAACAATCCGAACTCGTCGTAGTCGACCCGGTCAGTCACCGTGTCACCTCGACTTCCAGATCGGCAACTCGGATTCGACACGAAAGAACTGCTCGTCCAACTGGAACATGACCTGCACGGTAGACGTGCGATGCGGTTCAACTCGAACGCGCCGCTGCCGGTGTCACGGTTGAAGTAGCACGGTTGAAGTAACACGGTTGAAGTAGCACGGTTGAAGTAGCACGGTTGAAAGCGGCATGGTTGAATCTGATCGTGGCGACAATTTCGAATCTCCGGATTTCATCGGCGGTGCTGACCATCGACTGGACCGACGGAGCCACGACCGAGTTCCCATGGTTATGGCTTCGCGACCATGCCCACGACACCGCCACCATGCATCCGGTCACACAACAACGGCAGTTGTTTACGGCCGGGGTCAGCACAGAACTGACAGGAACCCGAGCAGCCCTCGTTGATCGAGACACCGACGTCGAGATCACCTGGAATCAGGACACGCCACCGTCACGTTTGCCGGCCTCCTTCCTGGCGAGCCACCGAAATCCTGGACCGGCGCGAGCAACGATCGACGTCGATCGAATCCTCTGGGATCGTGACATGATCGGCGCGCAATGGCCGACCGTCGAGCACGAATCCGTGATGCATGGCGACGACGGCGTCGCCGAATGGATGATCAAGGTCGCCACATACGGGTTCTGCATCGTGGTCGGGACGCCACCGACGATCGCGGCAACCGATGCCCTCATCCGCCGCGTCGGTTACATCCGCCAAACGATCTTCGGTGGGTTCTGGGACTTCCAAGCCGACATGTCGAAAGCCGACACGGCATACACCAACCTCGAGTTACTTCCTCACACCGACGGCACCTACGCACACGACGCCCCCGGCCTGCAGATGCTGCACTGCCTCGCCTTCGACGGCGAGGGTGGGCTCTCGACAATGGTCGACGGATTCCGAATCGCCGCCGAACTTGCACAGCAGCACCCCGAGCACTACGACGTGTTGTCGACCGTTGCCGTGCCCGGCCAATACATCGGTGACGGGGTCCATTTGATGTCGGCCCGCCCGATCCTCCGTCACGACCACACCGGTGCCCTGGTACAGGTCTCGTTCAACAACGCCGACCGGGCCCCATTCCTGCTGCCCGCCGACGAGATGCATGCCTTCTACGCTGCTCTGCGAGCATTCGAGTTGCTCGCCAACGACCACCGGTTTCAATGGCGGCGAGCCAACCCACCGGGCGAGGCGATGCTGTTCGACAACTGGCGCACGCTGCACGGTCGCACGTCGTACACCGGGCATCGCCACCTCTGCGGTGCCTACATCAATCGTGAGGACTACGAAAGCCGCCTCCGGCTGGCACTCGCCCACGCCCGATAGCCGCCGATACAGTCCGCCGGGTGAGCCAGAACCTGCGCTACTACACGACTGCCGTATTCGGTCTTGAACATGTGATTCGGCTGGTGCCCGACGAGGCGTGGGACAGCCCCTCGCCATGTGATCAATGGACGGCCCGCGAGGTCGCCGGGCATGCCATGGGGGTCGTCAACAATGTCGCCGCCCGAGCCGGCGTCGGCGACCCGATCGACGTGTTCGCCGACGTGGGATTGATTGCCGGCCACGACCCAGCGACCCGATTCCGACAGATTCGCGACCGCTACCTCGACGCAATGGATCGCGCCGGTGCGCTTCAAACCGAAGTGCAATCGTCACTCGGGCAGATGCCAATGGACGCCTTCCTGTTCAACATGACCGCCGACACCCTGATCCACAGTTGGGATCTCGCTCGCGCCGCCGGAGTTGACAGCACATTGGACCCCGGTCTTGTTGCGGTCGTGCATGCCTCGCTGATCGAACGCGACTCGCCGGCGCTACGCGCGCCCGGCCGATATGGGGAACCTCTGACCCTGGCGGAATCGGTCAACGCGCAAGACGAACTGATCGCCTTCACCGGCCGCGACCCGCACTGGTAGACGGTCGGCGGTCACGGTTGTCAGGGTGGGATCAATCCCGCCCTGACCTGTTCGACGAACACCAACTCGAGATCGTTGGCGGCCTGTCGAGGCGCGATCGCACCCTCGTCGACCAACCCGGCGATGTCGCCGCATCGAACGTCAGGGCTGAACTTCAAGCATTCCAACGACATGTCGAAATCTGCCGGCAGCGGCGCCCCGGCAATCAGTTCGAGCCGGCTACGTTCGTCGCTGGAAATGTTCGCCCAACTCTCGCCGTTCGAGTGCAACGTACCGACCTGGGTGACTACCGCAGCACACAGCGCCAGTCGACCGGCGAGCAACGCCGGCTCACCCAACCGGTGCATCTGATCAACCGCCAGACCGAACGCCGGGACCAACAAGATGCCGCCGACGTACACGTACCGGGACGCCGCGGCAGTCTCGACACCGAGCCCAACGCGCTGAAAGCCGACGCCCACAAACATCGCCACAACAGTGGCCCCAAGCGCCACCAACACGTCATGGGCATCGACATCGCGGGCTCGCCATACCAGGATTGCGGTGGTTGCCAAGGCGGCCACACCTACCAGCGAAGGCAACGGTGTGAGGCCCCCGAACACAGCCGTGATGCCGGTGTAGACGAAGTCTGGCAACCTGCCTAACGGCCGGCCGGCGGCGTCGGCGGCATTATCGCCACCCCACTTCAGCGACCACCATAGGTACGCCAACGCCATCGGTCCACAGTTGATGGCGAGCGCCGCCCAACGTCGACGAATCAACAGCAACAGCCCGATCCCCCCGACGAAGAACGGACCGAAACCCGACGACATCACCCCGATCAGCCCGACACCGGCGCCGATCCAATCGCGCCGATCAGACGGTCCCTCGTGATCGGCCAACAGCAGTTGGGCGACAAACGCGAGCAGCGAGAAGTTATATGTGATCTGCACGGCGAAGACGATGTTCTCCCAGCCGCTGCCGAATACGAGCAGCATCCCGCACAGGATCGTCGCCGTCCACTGCGACACACCGACACGAATGCAGATCTTGCGTAGCAGCACGATCGTCGCCATATGGGCGGCCAAACAGACGACGAGGAACGGCCAGTACGAGTCGATTCCAAACGTGTCGTGAATCGCCCGGTAGACCAGGATCGGGACCGTCATCCAATGCCCGTCCTGAGCGATGAACAACGAGTTGCTCCAACTGTCGACTGCCATCTTGCGACGCGTCAGAATCAGCGCCCAGTCATCTCGAATGAACCACTGGTGACGACCGACGATCACGAACACGAAGACCGAGATCACGAGCATCGCTCGAAACGCCCATCCGGCCGACTGATCGCGACCAACAACCTGGCGCCAGTCACGCCCGCCAGTCGTGTCGTGAATCGTGGTGTTCGTCGTGTCGTCAGTCGTGTCGTCCACGGATCACCATTCTCCACCAGAGGTCGAGCAACTGACGGGCACTGCGGGCGATCGCCGGCAGACGGAAGAATTGCGACCGACCGACCGGCCGCTCGTAGTGATGAACCGGCGTCTCGACAAATCGCGCTCCGGCCTGCTGGAACGATCGCATCATTTCGACGCAGATCACTCCACTGGTCGATGTCAGCGGACGATCGACAATCAGGTGACGGCGAAACAACCGGAAGTCGCAGTCGGTGTCGCGCACGTGCAGGTTGAACAAGCGTTTCACAACATGGTGGTAGCACCGACCGATCACCTTCCGGTACCACGAGTCGCCTCGCCCCATCTTGTAACCCTGGACGATGTCGACGTCGTCACCGGCGAGTGGGACCAGCAATGCCGCTTCCTTGGCGTCGTACTGGGCGTCGCCATCTGTATAGAAGATCCACTCGTAGCGAGCTGCCGTGAACCCGCTGATCAGCGCCTTCCCATAGCCACCGTTCTGTTGATGATGAATCACGCGAAGCCATGGCCGGTCAGCAGTCATCGAATCGAGTAACTCCCCCGCACCGTCGGGTGATCCGTCGTTGACCACCAGGACCTCGACCGTTTCGACCAGCGGTGACAGAGCGGCGTACACATCGTCGACCAGGCCACCGATCGAGGATTCATCGTTGTAACACGGAAAGATCGCCGAAACGCTCCGAACCGACGTCACGCGGGCAGCCCCGCCAACGCCACGCACACCTGGTCGATCTCGTCGTCGGTCATCTCCGGAAAGCATGGCAGGCTCACGCATTCCGCAGCCCACCGATCAGATTCGAGGGTCGCAACCCGGCCTGCAAGATGACGGTACGCAGGTTGTTGAGAAATCGCCAACGGGTAGTGCACGGCAGTGGCGACTCCTGACTGCTCGAGTCGTCGACGGGTCGCCGGTCTGTCAGCGGCCCGGAAAACACACAGGTGATAGGCGTGAAGATCATGCCCCCGTTGCCATCCGAGGTGAGGTGCCGCTTTCCTGTAGCGAGCGGCAATCCGGCGACGTGCCCTGAGGTCGTCGGGAAGCTCCGTGAGCACCAACCGCAACCAGGCTGCCTCGAGTTCCGACATTCGGAAGTTCTGCGAAATCCGCTCGTGGACGTATTGGGCGGTCATGCCATGCGCACGCAGCAGACGAATCTCAGCAGCCAACCGGGCGTTGCTTGTCACCACAGCGCCGCCGTCACCGATTCCACCGAGATTCTTGGTCGGATAGAAGCTGTAGGCGGTCATCGCAGAACGACCGGGGTCGACGAGCGCCCCGTGGGCCTGGGCGGCATCTTCGACAACGGGCACACCGAGGTCGGGGATGGCGGCCGGAAAGCCGTATAGATGGACGGCGATGATCGCCTTCGTCCGCGAGGTCAGTGCCGCACTCGCCGACTCGGGGTCGAGGCACGCCGACTCGGCCTCGACGTCAGCGAGGACGGGTATGGCACCCACTGCCAGCACGGCAGCAGCGGTTGGTACGGCAGTGAACGCCGGCACGATCACCTCGTCGCCAGGCCCGACGCCGAGTGCGGCCAGCGCCAGTTGCAGTGCCGACGCGCCAGAGGCGACGCCGACCACGTGTTGGGCTCCGACGAAGCCGCCGAAGGCCTGCTCGAACGCCTCGAGCTCAGGTCCGAGCAGAAATGATCCGCTGCGCGTCACTCTCTCGGCAATCGCGCCAAACGCGGACGCGAAACGTGCCCCGCGCCGGCTCAGGTCGTTGACAGGTACCACGGGTGCTCACGATAAAAGGCAATCGTCTGCTCGGCACCTTGTTGGAGGCCGATGCGCGGATTCCAGCCGAGATGCTCGACAATCTTGTGACCGTCGGTGTGAAACGAACCGATGTCGATCGATTTGTGGTCCGCTGGCCACGCCACGAGCCTTGGCGGCACACAACTCCCCGCGGCGTCAACGATCACCCGCGCAACATCGAGCAGTGAGTAATCACGCGAGTGGCCGACGTTGAAAACCTGACCGATCGCCACCATGGCCGATGCCGCCAGGACCGCATCGACGACATCATCCACGAACAGCAGGTCGCGCCGTTGAAGGCCATCTCCGAAAATTTCGATCGGCTCACCCAACATCGCCTTGCGAAAGAACACCGGCAAGAAGCCGAGTTCGTTACTCGTCAGTCGCTGCCGCGGTCCATACACGTTGGTCAGGCGAAGAGAGGTCGTCGCCATCCCATACGCCTTGTGATACACCAGGTGGAGCTGCTCGCCTGCCAGTTTGGCGACACCGTTGACGTCGACCGGCTGGGTCTCGTGCGTCTCATCGACCGGCATGCCCCCAGCCCGTCCGTACACCTGTCGCGTCGATGTCTGCACGATCCGAACGCCGGGATTCACGGAACGCACGGTCTCGAGAAACGACGCATGGCTGACCGCGTTGAGCGCCAGATCACGGAGCGGATTCCGCATCGATTCGGTGTGACTGACCTGACCGGCGATATTGAACACGAAGTCGGCGTCACGAACGACGTCGGCCACGACCGGCTCGCCGATATCTGCGAACAGGACGGGAACGTCCAGGGTGTCGAGATTGCGGCGATCGCCACCGTGCCCGTCGACCAACGCATCGATCACCCGGACGGAAGCGCCCGCTCGAAACAACGCATGAACAAGGTTGCTGCCGATGAATCCGCAGCCACCAGTCACCACGCAAGTGGACCCGGCGAACGAGCCTGCTGTCACCGGTTGAACTCCCACTGGCGAAGATTGTAGAGCCCGAACACGCGTCGACGCGCCGCAGTAGCCCGTTGAATGAACCACCCACCGACACCTACGAGCGATACCGTGACCAGGTGGAACAAGCCGAATACGAACGACTGCTGGAGGCTGGCGAGAGCCATTGGTGGTTCGAATCGACACGCGCTCTCTTGCCCCAAATCGTCACAGAGCACTTGCCACCGATCACCACCGAAACGGTCTATCTCGACGCCGCCGGCGGGAGCGGCGCGACCGGTCGCTGGCTGGCTCAGCGCGCTCCGACCGTGCTCGACGACTTCGAAGAATCGGTACTCGACGCTGCCAGAGGCGTCACGCCCGGGTACCTGCCTGCGGTTGCCGATCTGAAGCAACTTCCCCATCCCGATGCCAGTTTCGACGCCGTATTGTGCGTGACCGCGCTGTGCCACAAGCTCAACCCTGTCCCACAACTTGTCGTCGCCGAGCTGGCCCGGGTCACCAAGCCGGGGGGTCTCGTCGTCCTGATGGAGCCGGGTGGCCGGCGGTTGTGGCGCGGTCACGACGAAACGACGCACACAGGTCGCCGCTTCAACCGGTCAGACCTCGTGTCCCTGATCGAGGGGGCAGGCCTCGTACTCGTGCGAGCGACGGGTGCCTATTCGTTTCTGGTCCCACCGGCGGCGATCCTCGGTCTGATCGAGCGGGGCCAGCCGAAGAGCGACGTCGGACGCAATCAATCCGGACTTCACGGCCTGCTGCCGACACTCGCCCGTGCCGAACGGGCATTGCTTGCCCGGGTCAATCTGCCGTTCGGTCTCTCGGTGATTGCGCTCGGCCGGAAACC
>JANMTV010000133.1:0-16598 GCA_031390905.1 Ilumatobacteraceae bacterium
ATGGCTTGAATCTGCTCGTCAGTCAACATGGCACTGAACCCGGGCATCTTGCCGCTGCCTTGGCCCTGGATGCCGTACTTAGCGCCGTTGACCGAGCCATTCTTGATGAAGGCGATCATGTCGGCCTCGTTCGGAAAGTGATCGTTGACCGCCCCGCCGGTGAGATTCCAGCCGAGCCCGCCCTGACCGGGCACGCCAGGGTCACCCCAGCTCCATCCCGGAGTGTGGCAACGGGCACACCCGAACGCTCCGCTGGCGAGGTCCATATTGAACAGCGCCTCGCCGTATGTGCCGTATGTACCATCGTCAACGGCTTTAAGCGCCGTGGCGTCGATGTCGTCTTGGATCTTGCTCGGCAGATGACCTGACGCACACGACTTCGGATCGTCCTCGCCGACACCGCATTCCTCGCGATCGATCTGGATGCTGTGGAGGTAGGCCAACAGTGTGTCGATCTGCTGATCGTTCATGGGACCACCACCTCTGGTGCCCCACGGTGACATCGGGGAGAACGGGCGACCATATTCGATGATGAATCGAACCTCGTCGTCACTGAACCGGTAGAAGATCGTGTTGAGCGCTGGGGCTTTCCAACTGACGGCGGTGATTTCTCCGGTCGCCGGGTCAGTGAGGTTGTACGCCGCAACCCCGCCTGCCCCGTTCATGCCACCATGGCAACCCGCACAGTTGAACGCACTGATGTTGTCGCCGGTCGGGGCAAACAGACGCGAACCCCATTCGATGAAAAGTTCGTCCTGGGCGTCGCGGGCGCCGGCCATCCGGGCTGGCTCAAGAATCCAGTACAGAGGCAACATGATCACCGTGATCACCAGCAGGATCACGCCGAGGCCGAGTACCCGGTCGAGGCGCGGACCCTCGAGCGTTTCGTCGTCGTAGTACGGCTTGCGGTTGGCGGCCAACTCGATCTCTGAACCGAGTTCGCTGCGCGACTGACGGATGTTGAGGAAGGCGTAGAGGACCCACCCGAGCAGGATGATCACGACGAGTAGCCATGCGATAGAAGTTGTTGCAAGTGCAATCATTAGTGTTCTGCTGCTCCAACACAGTGAGGGCCCTCGGCCTCCTGGCCGGTGGTGTTGGTGCCGATCGCCAGTCCTTGGACGATCAGCCCGGTGTTGACAATCACGTCACCGGCGGCGGTGAACTCGAGCGGGAAATGGTCCATCCCTCGCGGTGCTGGGCCGCCCTTCTTCTCGCCAACACGGTTGTACTGCGAACCATGGCAACCGCATTCGAACCACTGGCTCGAAACGCATTGCGGCACACGACAGCCCAAGTGCGGACACTTCTGATATTGCGCGATCAAGCCTTCGCGCATACCGGCCAGAATGCTTTCGGCATACAGGCCTTCCGCTTTGGGCACGGCATCGACCGGGTATTGCGTCAGCCAAGCACGCGCATCGGGCGCGTAGAAGAAGCCGCTGCCTGTTCGGATGCCGGCGACGATGTCGTCGTAGCGACCGATCGGAACCTTGCCACCGAAACCGCCGGTCTTGGTCGGCCACAGGAACGCCACCATGCTGGCGGCGGAGAATGTGCCGATGCTGGCACCCATCAACGAGATCGAAGCCCGGTTGAAAAACTGACGTCGACTCACGCCGAGGGCATCAGCGTCAGGCGGAATCCACGGCGTAAGGCCGGAGTCGTCGTGAGCGGGTTCGAGCGCTTTTCCGATTCGGGCGACCACACCCTCCGCCTCTGCAGCTGCGGCGTTGCGTGCCAATCCAGTCTCAGGCGAGTCGGCCCGTGCAGCAGTATCGCGACGGACGGTTTCGGCGCTGAGCGCGCCGGCACCGCGCACGTCGCTACGACGCGCAAGCGTCATGAAAGCCAGAGCGGCGAGAACCACGACAGCTCCGACAGCGATGACGATGACGGCGGATGAGTTCATGATGTTGTCTCCTTCTCGCTCATGTCCGGACTCACAACTCGAAGAACATGCCGTCGCGCCACGGCAGGGTGAAGTTGAAGCCTGGGCCTCTGAAGAACGAACCGATAATCACGAGTACCGCCCAGAACATGATGTGGATGGTCATCAGTGATGTCGCAAACTTGCGATCCTCCGGCTTGATGGACGGGTTCTTGTCGATGTATGGGGCGAAGATCAGCACGATCAACCCGACGCCGGGGATCGTCACTCCGGCAATCATCGGATGGAACATCGTGAGCAGTTCCTGCAGGCCGAGGAAGTACCAAGGTGCCTTTGACGGGTTCGGGGTCTGATTCGGATTGGAGTGCTGGAGCAATGGGGCGTTGACCCAGACGGAGAACAGAAACGTGAACACCAGACAGGCCAACGACGCCACGAACTCGGCCGCCAGCAGGTGCGGCCAGGTGTGAACCTTGTCGACCGGCTGAGCCTTGACGTCTTGGATCGACCCCGACTTGACGACCGTAAGCAATCGTTGAGTGTGTCCTCCTGGGCCGGCACCGATCGGAACTCCAGCCGATGTTGGAGTCGCCTGGACGATTGACGCCACCTTGTCGGCAACGGCAACGCCGCCCCCCGGGCTGGCGGCTGCGTCGCCGCCTCCAGCCTTCTGCTTGGCGGCCTTGCTGCGTTCCAGCAGGTGCGCAGGTATGCGCGAATCTGCAGCAGTTTCCGGTGCGGCCGCCTCGGGCGGCACAGTTGCCTCGACTGGCGTATCGGCCGATTTGTCGCGAGCAGCCTGCGCCCGCTTGAGCAAGTGTTCGGGGATCTCAGTCATGCCGTACCCCCAGGCTGGGCGACGAAGGAAGCGCTAGCGACGAGTCACAGCTGAGCGTGGAGAACCGGAGGGTCGACGAACAAGCCATCAGAGCGGTCCTGAGATGCCGCCGTCTTTACGGACACGCCAGAAGTGGATGGCCATGAAGATCACGATGATGAACGGGAAGAACAAGACATGCAGGACGTACCACCGAAGCAGTGTTTCGGAACCAATCTCGGCACCGCCGAGTAGGACGAATCGGACGTCCTGGCCGAATACGGGCGTGTACCCCATCATGTTGGTACCCACGGCGACCGCCCACAATGCCAACTGATCCCACGGGAGCAGATAACCGGTGAACGAAAGCAGCAGCGTCAGCTTGAGCAGCATCACGCCGATCACCCAGTTGAACTCACGCGGCGGCTTGTAAGCACCGTGGTAGAACACTCGCGCCATGTGCAAGAACACCGAGAGCACCATGAGGTGGGCACCCCATCGGTGCATGTTTCTGACTAACAGTCCGAACGTGACCGACGTCTGCAGGTTCGAAATGTCGTCCCACGCGGCGGTTGCTTCCGGCCGATAGAAGAACATCAGGAAGATCCCGGTGACGGTCAGCAGAATGAACAGGAAGAAGCTCAGGCCGCCGAGACAGAGTGTGTAACTGACCTTGACGGCGTGCCGCTTCACCTTGACCGGATGCAAGTGGTACAGCACCGAGTTCATGATCACGTAACTGCGATTACGCGGACTGTCGGTGTAGCCCTTGCGGAAGATCGAGCCAGGTCGGAAGATGCTCGACCACACCTGCCCGCCTTGCACGCCGGCCACGACTTTTTGGACGCGTTCCTGAGCGGTGGGTCGTGGCTTTTCGTCGATGATCTTGGCCATAGTGAACTCTCAGAGCCTCATGCCGTAGCCGTAGCCGTGGCTGTTGGTGCGGGCGTGGGAATCTCCGGCAGCAGTCGACTGACCGAGCTTCCCGAGGATGATGACGCCAGTCGGGCAACGGTCGACGCACAGCGCGCACCGTGTGCAGATGTCGTCATCGATGATGAACATGAACGCGTCAGATGGGTCAAGACCCGGCTGTTCGGTGTTGTCGGCCTCGACGATCGCCGAAGTGTTGACCATGTGAATGCACTTCCACGGACAGATGTCGACGCAGCCCTCACAAGCGATGCATTCGCTTTGATCGATGTGGATGAACTGCTTCGGCTTGACCGCACGCGTCAAATAATCAACGTCGACTTCAACGAGTGAATACTCGTCGGTGTACGGCATCATCGGTGGATTGGCGTCGGTCTTGGCCATGACGAATCAGGTCTTCTTCACCAGTGGACGGCCGTACGTGCTGGTGGCGATCGCCTTGACAGGTTGATCGCCGCGCTTCTGCCACCAACTCCAGATGAAAAGCAAGAGGCCGAAGAAGTAGACGTGGATGATGACAACCACGACGTCGCGTACTGCTTGATACTGCAGTGTGATCGGATTCCATCCGCCAGCCGTTTGCGGTTTGAGGATCCCGCCTGGTCCAAAGATGATCTTCGTACGATCCCAGCCGAGGTCTTTGTCGGCATGGTCGATCCACTGGTGAGGCACAACACCGAAGGCGAGGAACATGACGCCGAACGAGTAGGTAGCACCCAGCATCGCTTCACCCCACGAGAACGGCGTGCCCTTGGGACGACGTTTGCCGTACGGGATCACGACGAGGGTCAATGCGGTCGAAATGATCAACGACGTGATGAAGGCGGTGTTCATCCCCGGCCATTCACGGACGTCCCAGTTGAAGGCGATCATCTCGATCGTCGTGCCCTTTCGGATCATTGGCGGCTAATTACATTGACGGCTGCGTGGAACGGCCGCTCGTGAACGGCCGCACGAAGTCGTCTGTCAGCACTGTAGTCGGAAGCCGCAGGCCTCAGACATCAAACTGCGCCACAAGTCTGCCCGCTCGCCACCCTTGTGCATAAGTGCACGCGCGTTTGGATTGGCTCCTATTTCGGGTTTGCGTGTCGAGGGCGTCTAACCTGGCGTCGTTCGAATCGACTGTGCTTGCGCGCTCAGTCGGAAACACGTGAGAGGACGACTGTGACCGAAATTCCCGAGCACCTGCTGAAGCGAAGCCGCGAGCGACGCGCCGCGCTCGGCGACGGCCATGCCGGGTCTGATGCCGCCGCCCCTGCAGCTGCGACTCCCGCAGTGGCTGGCGCCGCGGTTCCAGCTGCCGCACCGGCGGCTAGCGGTCCGGTTCAGAGGGCATCCGCTCCGGCGCCGGTTGGACCTCCTCCTCGCAAGCCCGACAGCGCCGTCGTGGCGGCCTACAACGCCCGCAAGAAGATCCCGTTCTGGGCGATGTTGGCCCTCTCGGTCCTGCCGATCTGGGCGATCCTGTACGCCCGCGCCGTCACCACCCAAGCCAAGGAAGTCGCTGGTCCGCTCGGCGAGGGTGCAGGGGTGTACGGCGGATGCGCCAGTTGTCACGGGGCCGATGGAGGCGGCGTTGCCGGCCTCGGATATCAGTTCTCGAATGGCGAGGTGTTGAAGACGTTCCCGAATATTGAAGACCAGCTGCGGTTCGTGTACTTCGGTACCGACAACTACAACCTCGCAGGTGTCCAGATCTACGGCGATCCGAATCGAGAAGGCGGAGCCCACGTCACAGGGGGTCGCGGCGTGATGCCAGGTCAAGGTGGCGGCCTTACTGACCACGAAATTCTGTCCGTTGTCTGCCACGAGCGATACACACTCGGCGGTGCCGACCCGGCAGCTGAATACCTCGAAGAGTTCGAGAAGTGGTGCTCGGAGGAATCTCCGATGTTCGCTGCTCTCGAAGCAGGCGGCACACTATCGACGCTCGACGAGCTCGACGACACGATCATTCCGATCGGTGACGCACCCGTCGCCGGGTCGCCCGCAAAGGGCGAGTGACCGTTCGTAACTCCTCCGCCGGCGACGTACTCGTCGTCGGTGGCGGCCCAGCTGGCGCAGCGACAGCGTGGTACCTCGCCAATGCCGGGCACCGCGTGACGATCCTCGAACGCTCGACGCCTCCCCGCCAGAAGGTCTGCGGCGACCTGCTGACGCCGCGAGCGGTGTATGCGCTTGCCCAGATCGGCATCGACAACGCAGCGTTGGCCCCGTTTCATCGAGTCGACCATGTCCGTTTGTCGAGCGGGGACAAGTCGACGTCGACCCGCTGGCCCAGTCACGAATCGTTCACGCGCTACGGGTTGATCGCACCCCGCGATCAAGTCGACCAACTGATGATCAACGCCGCAATCGGTGGCGGCGCTACCGTGCTCGACGGTCACGAGGCAACGGCGCCAATCGTCGAGCGCGGATTCGTTCGCGGTGCTCACGTGATCGACTCCGGCGGTGAGTCATCCAAGTTCAGAGCGAAATTCACGGTCGTCGCTGACGGCGCCAATAGCCGCTTCGGGCGTTTGCTCGGGACATTCCGGCAACCGATCTGGCCGTATGCGCTAGCCCATCGGGCGATCTATCGGTCAGCGATCCACGGCGCGTCAGAAATCGAACTGGTCGTCGACTTGAGCGACAGGGCCGGAACCCAAATCACCGGGTACGGATGGATGTTTCCCCGCGGTGACGGGACAGTAAACGTCGGCGTTTCGATGACGTCGACATCGCCGTCGTTCCGTGTGGTCAACCCGGCCCATCTGCTCGAACAGTTCGTGGCGGAACACGCCGAGCGATGGCATCTCGATCTCGACCCGGTGGAGCCACCGGCCGGCGGACGAATTCCGATGGGCAACTCAGTCGGCCCTGCCGCCGGGCCAACGTACCTGCTGGTCGGCGATGCGGGAGGCGCTGCGAATCCGTTGTCAGGTGCCGGAATCGAATACGCGCTCGAGACTGGCTTGCTGGCTGGCGAGGTTCTCGACGAAGCGCTCAGAACTGGGTCGGCTGCAGCCCTACAGCGGTACCCCAAGCTGCTTGCTGATCGATACGGCGCTTACTACAAGGTCGGGCGACTCGCCAGCCGGATCCTCGGACGCCCAAGCGTGACTCGCCGAATCGCCAATCTGGCCGCCAATCGCCCGCACGTCGCCGAAGCCTTTGTTCGGATTTCCAGCAACGAGCTCCGGTCACACCACACCGGCACAGCCGAACTTGCGTACCGACTTGGCCACACGATCAGCCTGATCGCCCCCGACGCATAACCCCCGCCATGAATTGTTACGGATGGTGTCAGACGCCAGGTGTAACAGTCGCGACGAGGGCCGATGGGGCGGCCCGCATCGCCACGGCAGCGGGCATATCGCCGAGTGTCGAACAGGCGGCTACGGCCGCAGCGACGTAGGCATTGGCCACCTCGATCGAACTGGCGATACCGCCCTCTGACCGGACGATTGCGAGACCCTTCTCGCGTTCGGCGGCGTCGAGCGGCTTACCGAGCAGGTCGCGCAGTTCGTCGGCAGCCACATTTCCCGCCGACAGGGTGTGGAGCACAGGGAGCGTGTACACGCCTTCCTCCATGTCGTGGCCAGAAGGCTTACCGAGCTGTTCCGTGGTTGCCGTGAGATCGAGGATGTCATCGACAATCTGGAACACCATCCCGTAGGCCACCCCATATTCAGTCAGGGCGTCGATCATCGGCCGATCGAGACCGGCGACGATCCCACCGATCTTGGCAGCTGTGCCGTACAGCGACGCTGTCTTGCCAAGGATCGACGTGAGGTAGCTCGACTCGCTCCGCGCTGCGTCGTACGTGTGACGGAGTTCTTCGATCTGTCCCTCGCACAACCACCCAATCGTCCGGGCTAGAAGCCCTGCAACCTCGGTTCCGAGCGACGCAGCGATCTCGGATGCCTTCGAGAGCAAGAAGTCGCCTGCCAGAATCGCCTGCAGGTTGCCCCACCTGGCGTTCACGGTTTCGACTCCACGACGCGTCTCGGCCTCATCCATCACGTCGTCGTGATACAGCGATCCAAGGTGCACGAGTTCGCACGAGACGCCGCCCTGCACGATGTCGTCGGTCACTTCACCTCCTCCGACCTGGCCGGCGGCGGCCGTAATGACCGGCCGTAACCGCTTTCCGCCGGCAACGATCAGGTGCGAGGCAAGTTCGGTGAGGTACACGTCATTCGTGACCACTGCAGCGCGCATGGCGGCTTCGATCCGCACGCGGTCGGCGTCCATCCCTGGCAGGGACAACAGCGGAGACGTCGGAGACCCGTCGGACACGTCAGCAGGCTATGCGCTAAACCATCGCAAGTCGAAACATGTCGCACAACAAGGAAACTCGCACACGCGCCTTGCGTCAGCGGATCAAGAGTGTTTGAGTCGTGAGAAGGGGTCCAGGTAGCGGCATCGGACGCCGATAGAGTGAGTACAAGCATTCGCCACTTCCCCTGAAAGGCGACTCATGTTCGAACGCTTTACTGACCGGGCCAGACGAGTAGTCGTACTCGCCCAAGAAGAAGCCAGGCTCCTGAATCACAGCTACATCGGCACCGAGCACATCCTGCTCGGGCTGATTCATGAGGGCGAGGGAGTTGCCGCCAAAGCGCTCGAGTCCCTCAGCATCTCGCTAGAGGCCGTGCGTAACCAGGTCGAAGAGATCATCGGTCAGGGTGGCTCGTCGCCATCCGGTCACATTCCGTTTACGCCACGTGCCAAGAAAGTGCTCGAACTGTCCCTTCGTGAAGCACTCCAGTTGGGCCACAACTACATCGGCACCGAGCACATCCTGCTCGGCCTGATCCGTGAGGGCGAAGGCGTTGCTGCTCAGGTGCTCGTCAAGCTGGGCGCCGACCTCAGTCGTGTTCGCCAGCAGGTCATCCAGCTGCTCTCCGGCTACCAGGGCCCGGCAGGCGGCGCACCGACCGGCAGCGGCAGTAGTGGTCGTGGCAGCAGCGAGCAGGGCACCGCCAACGTCGGCGGCTCGTCCAAGGGTGGCAGCGGCGACGACGACAAGGGCAATAGCCAAATTCTCGATCAGTTCGGTCGCAACCTCACCCAGATGGCTCGCGAACGCAAGCTCGACCCGGTGATCGGTCGCACCAAGGAACTCGAGCGGGTCATGCAGATCCTCTCCCGACGAACCAAGAACAATCCGGTGCTGGTTGGTGAGCCGGGCGTCGGCAAGACCGCCATCGTCGAAGGCCTCGCGCAGAAGATCGTCAACAATGACGTGCCTGACACGCTGCGCGACAAGCAGCTCTACACACTCGACCTCGGTTCGTTGGTCGCAGGCTCTCGGTACCGCGGCGACTTCGAGGAGCGCCTCAAGAAGGTTCTCAAAGAGATCAAGTCCCGCGGCGACATCATCTTGTTCATCGACGAGATCCACACCCTGGTTGGTGCGGGTGCCGCCGAAGGCGCGATCGACGCCGCATCGATCCTCAAGCCGATGCTGGCTCGCGGCGAACTCCAGACCGTCGGTGCCACCACCCTTGACGAGTACCGCAAGCATGTCGAGAAAGATGCCGCACTCGAGCGCCGCTTTCAGCCGGTGCGCGTCGAGGAGCCAACGCTCGCTCACACGATCGAGATCCTGAAAGGCGTCCGCGAGCAGTACGAGTCGCACCACCGGGTGACGATCACCGACCAAGCGCTGGTGGCTGCCGCCAACCTTTCGGACCGTTACATCTCTGATCGACATCTGCCTGACAAGGCGATCGACCTGATCGACGAGGCTGGTTCCCGCCTCCGGATCAAGCGCATGCAGACGCCGCCTGATCTGCGCGACCTCGAACGCCGCGTCGATGAAATACAGGAAGCCAAGAAGCGTGCTGTCGAAGATCAGCAGTTCGAAGAAGCCGGCCGTCTCCGCGATCAGGAGAAGGCGCTGCTCGAAGAGAAAGCGATCAAAGAGCGCGAAGTCAAGGCCGAAGGCGTCGACTTGTTCGACGAGGTCGATGAGGAGGCGATCGCCGAGGTGCTCTCGATGTGGACCGGTATTCCGGTCTACAAGCTGACCGAGGAAGAAACCGCCAAGTTGATCAACATGGAAGGCGAGCTGCACAAGCGGATCATCGGCCAGGAGCATGCAGGTGCGGCAGTCAGTCAATCGATCCGGCGGACACGGGCGGGGCTGAAGGATCCGAAGCGTCCCAGCGGGTCGTTCATCTTCCTCGGCCCGACCGGTGTTGGCAAGACCGAGCTGGCCAAGACGCTCGCCGAATTCCTCTTTGGTGACGACAATTCGCTGATCACGCTCGACATGTCGGAGTACATGGAGAAGCACACGGTAAGTCGGCTCGTTGGTTCACCTCCCGGATACGTCGGATACGAAGAGGGTGGCCAACTCACCGAAGCCGTGCGCCGCAAGCCGTTTGCTGTCGTACTGTTCGACGAGATCGAGAAGGCCCACCCCGATGTGTTCAACACGTTGCTCCAGATCTTGGAGGAGGGCCGTCTCACCGACAGCCAGGGCCGCTCGGTCGACTTCCGCAACACGGTGTTGATCATGACCTCGAACCTCGGTACCGCCGACCTGCGCAAAGCCAACGTCGGCTTCACTACCGGTGATTCGGCAACGAGCTACGAGCGGATGAAGGAAAAGGTCAACGATGCGCTCAAGGCGCATTTCCGGCCTGAGTTCCTCAACCGAATCGACGAGACGATCGTGTTCCACGAGCTCTCGAAGCTCGAGGTCGTCACGATGGTCGACTTGATGCTCAAGCGTCTGACCGGCCAGCTCGAGGGACAAGGTCTCGGGATCGAAGTCACGACCGCCGCCAAGGAAGAACTGGCGACGATCGGTTACGACCCTCAGCTCGGTGCGCGTCCGTTGCGTCGGGCGATCCAACGCAACATCGAGGACAACCTGTCGGAGAAGATCCTGTACAAGCAGTTCAACGCTGGCGAGATCATCGTTGTCGACGTCGAGCCTGACCCCGACAAGCCCGGCAAACAGCGCTTCACGTTCACCGCAGTCGAAGGCTTCGTGCCGCCGTCCGCCGTCGAGTTGGCCACCACAGCCACCAACGACGACGTCGGCGAAATCCCAACCATCGACTGACCACCTGACGGTTCCCGACCCTGACGTCGTAGCAGTCGGTAGGTACGGTTGTCCTGTGAACCGAGTCCCTACCATCGCCACGGCGGCCACGTTGTCGGCCATCGGCGGGCTCCACGTTGCGTGGGGCCGCGGGTCGACTGTGCCGTTCCCGAGTCGAGAGGAACTCAACGACACCGTGATCGGTCGTCCGGCGACACCCTCGCCCACGGCGTGCTACGCCGTCGCTGTGCTACTACTGGCTGCCGGCGGATTGGTCGCCGGGCTCCCCAAACCTCAGTCGTTGATCCGTCGAACAGGCGTGATCGTAGTTGCCTCAACGTTGGCTGCGCGTGCCGCGCTTGGGTTCACTGGTCGAACCGACTTGATCGCCGCAGGAAGCGTTTCGGAACGATTCCGAACGATGGATCGACGCCTGTTTGCACCGCTGTGCGCGGCGCTCTCGATCGGGGCGTTTGCCTCGCTGACAACCGGGGCGCGTTCGTCACGATCGCCACACCGAGCAGAATGATCGGCAACGCAAGAATCAGATTGGCGCTGAGCCGTTCGTCGGCCAACAGGGCACCCAGGATCACGGCGATGACAGGATTGACGTAGGCGTAACTCATCGCCAGGGAGGCGCGTACGTTGGCAATCAGGTAGGTGAACGCTGAGAACGCGATCACCGAACCGAACACCGTGAGGTACGCCAGGGCGAGCCCACTGCGAGCACTCGGCATGACGAGGTCTTCGTTCGTCAGCCTCGAAAGCACCATGAACGCAACGGCTGCGGCGGCCATTTCGACCACGGTCGCCATTGCACCTGGCGGCATGTCCATGCGGCGACTGAGGGTCGAACCGAGGCTCCAGTTGAAGCACGCAAAAAAGACCAGTCCGATTCCGGCCGACGTACCCTCGAGCCCGCTGTCGGCCATCAGGACCGCGACACCGACGAGTCCGACCGTCATCCCAATCCATTCGGCACGCCTCGGCCACGTGCCCCACAAACCTCCCCACAGCGACATCAACATCGGCTGCACTGCGATCAGGGTGGCGATCAAGCCCGAGTCGACGCCCTTGTCCTCTGCGAGCGTCACCATTCCGACACCGCCGATCAGGAGCAGCACACCGACGAGGGCCGCATTCCGTAGTTGTCGGCGTGTCGCCATCGACGCAGCACGCCGCCTGACGATCAAGAACAGCACGAGCGACGCAACCGAGAATCGGCATCCCTGCAAGAGGTACGGCGGCATCGTTTCCAGCCCGAACCGAATCGCCAGATAGGTAGACCCCCAGATCACCCAGACAGCACCAAGCGCTAGTCCCGTGATGATCGCACTGCGACGGACAGCCGCTGCGCCTGGTTCGGCGGCGATCGGCGTAGTCACGGTCGAACTCATGGTCGACAGTCTGGCAACCGTTCGACGGTTTCAACAGGTACTCGTACTACCCGGACCGAGCATTTGGCAATCGACCCAACAGGTTGCCTGGTCGGCCGCCAGCCCGGACCAGGCAACCCGAGTCAGCCAACCAGACACTCAGCGGGTTAGTAGGTTGGCGCCAGAATCGGCGTCGATTTCGTATGCGTTCTCGACGTCGGCGTACGGTGCCCAGAACTCGCCCCGGGCCGGGTCATAGACGTGCAACTGAGTGCCCTCGATCGTGCTGTCCGACGAGATGCCCGTGATCACGATGTAATGCCCTGGGATTCCGACCATCACCGGGCCACGATTCGAAAGCATCTGATACCAGCCATCAGGTCCCATGCACTGCCCGCCTGGCATGTTGAGCCCGAGCTCGCTGGCGATCCGATTCATTTCCGGCTCGTCGGCACCGTCGCCGCCGGCGTCGCCGACACGGCTGACGACATCATCCTCGCTGGTATCGAGCAACATCGCGCTGCTCGCCGCCCAACACGTGTGCGTGGTCGATTGCATCACCAAGTTGACGGTGGTGTCGTAGGTGTACGACTCACCGCTCTGCTGGCCATCAGTGTCGGTACCGCTAGTACCGCCGGGTGTTGACGAACCGCTGCCGAAACCACTCCCACTCTGGCTGTCCGAAGGCGCGGCCTCCCCTTCGATTTCTGTTGCCTGAGTGAGTGAACTCCACGTCTTCGGGCCGACAATCCCGTCAACTTTGAGTTGACGACCGTAGGCGTCGAAGTTGTTCTCCTGATAGAGACGGACGGCCGCCTCCGTCTTATCAGCGAAAACTCCGTCGGACTCGCCGGGGTCGTAGCCATACTGCTTGAGATAATCCTGCAGGTAGATGATCCAATCTGAATCAGTGCTGCCTTGTTGGAGTTGCGGTTCACCAGACATGTTGAGTTCTCCTGTGATACGGGGGTTTGGGGTCAAACCTACGAATCAAAAGAGACGCCAACAAGTCACTCACGTACCTCCCGAACGTGCACAATTCCCGTACCCCGAAGGCAAATTGCTCGCGCCCGAACGGGCCCCCTTGGTCCGTCAACCGAGCGCTGACCGATTGATCAGCCGCGGGCTTCTTGGATCGCGGCCCAGACTCGCTCGGGGGTACACGGCATGTCGACGTGGATCACGCCCAACGGCGAGAGCGCGTCGCACACCGCGTTCTGGATCGCCGGGGTCGAACCGATCGTGCCCGACTCGCCGATTCCCTTCGCACCCAGCGGGTTGCGGGGGCTGTCGGTCTGCGTGTTCGACGTTTCGAAGCTCGGTAGTTCGGCTGCAGACGGAACCGTGTAGTCGAGCAGCGAGGCCGTGACCGGGTTGCCGATGTCGTCGTACCGAACCCATTCGAACAGCGCTTGGGCAGCGCCTTGTGCGATGCCGCCGTGCTGCTGACCTTTGACCAGCATGGGGTTGAGGATTCGACCGCAGTCATCAACGGCAACGTGACGCAACATCGTGACCTTGCCGGTCTCGGTGTCGACTTCGACGACCGACACGTGCGCACCGAACGGGAACGTCGAGTCGGTGCCGTCGAAGTCGAGTTCGTGACGAAGGGTCGCCGGCTCGATCGATTCAGGCAGTTTGGCGGAATCCTTCGAGGCCGCAGCGAGATCGACCCAGGAGACCGACTTCGAGGGGGTACCGGCAACATGCAAGGCACCATCGCCGACCACGATGTCTTCCGCGGACGCTTCGAGCAGGTGAGCGGCGATCTTCTTGGCCCGGTCGAGCACCTCGGTCGAAGCCAGGAAGATCGCTGAGCCGGCCGTCTGAAGCGAACGCGAACCGAGGGTGCCTGAACCACGCGGCACGCGAGCTGTGTCAGAGTTGACCAACTTGATCTTCGCCATCGGAATCCCGAGCACCTCGCTGGCCAGCATCGCGAACGCCGTCGCATGACCCTGACCGTGCACTGACGTGCCGGCAAACACCGTCGCCGAGCCGTCATCCTCGATCTCGCATGCACCCCACTCGACATGCAAGCCGACCGGGGCCGTGACCTCGACATACGACGACACACCGATGCCCAACTGGACCTTGTCGCCAGCGGCCCGGCGACGGGCCTGTTCGGCGCGCAGTTCGTTGTATCCCGAAGCGACAAGCACAGCATCAAGCGCCTTCTCGTACTCACCCGAGTCGTAGGCACCGCCAGTATTCGTCGTCAACGGGAACTTGTCAGGCTGGATGAAGTTCTTGCGTCGGATCTCGGCCGGGTCGATCCCGATCTTGGCGGCGGCGATGTCGATCACGCGCTCGATCAGTTGCGTCGCCTCCGGGCGACCGGCGCCGCGATATGCACCGACCGTCGTGGTGTTGGTGATCACGGTGCGGGTTGTGAACTTGACCTTCTCGATGTCATACACCCCGACCGACATCATCTGCGTCAACATCGGAAGGATCGCTCCAATTGCCGGATACGCACCCGCCGCAGCGGTGACGTCACCTTCGAGACCGGTGAACGTGCCGTCGTTCTTGACGCCGAGCTTGGCGGTCATCACGTAGTCACGGCCATGTACCAGCGAGACCATGTCTTCTCCGCGGGTCTCGGCCCACTTGACCGGCTGGTTCAGCTTGCGAGCTGCTGCTGCGGCCACCAGATACTCGACGTACACGGCAGCCTTCGGACCGAACCCTCCACCAACCCACGGGCACACCACCCGCAAGTCAGCAGCCTCCATGCCGAGCATCCCCGAAATCGCGGCGTGGGCACCGTGCGGCGCCTGGTGCGAGATCCAGCAGGTCAACGTGCCGTCGTCTTGCGGATCGGCCAAGATGCCGTTGTTCTCCATTGGTGCGCCAGCGAGTCTCTGGCTGACCATCGTGACCTCGGCGATCGCGTCGGCACCCTCGAACGGATCAACGTCGGCGCCGTGCTCGGTGCCAAAACAGACATTGGAGCCATGGGCGGGAAACAGGATCGGCGCGTCGGGTTTCAATCCGTCGGCGGCGGTGACGATCGCCTGCATCGCGTCGAGGTCGACGTCGACCATGTCGGCGGCATCAGTTGCGGCAGCTTTCGAGGTGGCGACGACGGCCGCGACCACGTCACCCACGAAACGAACCACGTCACTCGCGAAGATTGGCCGATTCAACGTTTCGGGAAGCATCGGGAACCCTTGGAAGCTCGGAAGCCCAAGGTCGTCGCCACCAGCGTGATACACAGCGACGACTCCAGGGGCCGACTCGGCAGCGCTGACGTCGATCGACACGATCTTGGCGTAGGCAGCATTCGAACGAACGAACGAAACATGCAGCATCCCCGCTCGCTTCAGGTCATCAAGATACTCGCCCTCTCCGGTCAGCAGCGTCGGGTCCTCCAATCGCTGAACGGCATTCCCCAGAATCGATCCTGCTGCGGCCATGAGATTCCCCTACAAAAATTGATGCGAATAGTTGATCCAAAACGTTCGGGTGATGTGGGTTCGACAACAATCCGGACCCCACCGGATTGCCACCCCCTGATTTAGCACGCGGCAACGTGTCTGCGCCACCTCGGCCGCATCACGACCGCATCACGGACCGTCAGCGACCACGAAGGATTCTGTCGATCAGGACCAGGTCACCCAGCGCCTCATCGGGAGTCATTGCCAACGGCAGGTTCTTGACCACCACATCAGCGAAGTGGCAGAACTGTGTGGGTAACGCGTGCTCCTTGGCCTCGGCCCGTGTCGTGATACCGGAGGGGGTCGTCATTTCGGCGTGGTTCCAATGCCATTCGGCGTTGGCCTTGCTGCCGTACACGAGGAGCATCGGGGCCTCGCCACGCGCGGTGAAGCAACTCGTCCATGTTCCGAGCGCGCCTGATTCGGACTGCATCACCGCCAATGCGGTGTCAACGGGCGGAAGCAATGTGTTGAACTGAGCCGTCACACTCTTCACCACGACCGGGTCACCCATGCACCGCCGCAGAAGGTTGGCCATATGAACTCCGCCGTCGGCAACGAACCCGCCGTTGTGCGCGGGCGCCTGTCGCCAAGTCGTTTGGAAATAGGGATTGGCGGCGTCGATCCACGTCAGTTGATGTGCCTCAACGAACCGGACCTCGCCGAGCCGTCCGGTAACAATCCACTTCGCCAGGTGATGGGCATGCGACATGAAGGCGAAGTTCTCGCCGATCATGTACGGAGCGGTGTGTTTGGAGGCGGCAGTCACCAACGTTCGATCGGCTGCCACCGAGTCGAAGCTTTCGTACCATGCCGAGCAACGTACGCGATCAGGACGGCGTCACGACGACCGGAAGGCTGGTATAGCCCTGCAGCCAGTTGTTGGTCAGCGATACCGGCGGGCCCGCTATCTCGATCCGTTCGATCCGTTCGACAACTGCGGTCAACAGGCATTCTGCTTCGAGTCGGGCGATGGCGTGACCGACGCAGAAGTGGGGACCCATCCCGAACGCCAACTGGCCGCCGGTGTAGCGCCCGATATCGAAATCATCAGCGCGATTCCACTTGCGTGGATCTCGGTTCGCCGCACCGAGAAAGC
>JANMTV010000264.1:0-3832 GCA_031390905.1 Ilumatobacteraceae bacterium
TCCGACTGCCCGCCATACGAATCGCCGCCGCGCTCACGGTGCAGGCGTAGGTGGGGGTCTACCTCGTCCAGAACCCGCACGTCGGCAACATCGTGAGACTCACCCAGATCGTTGTCGTTCCACTCGGCGTGACCGCCGCCCGCTCGGTCCGCCGGGCGCTGGTCACCCCGTTCACTGTGCTCCTGGTCGCCGGCATCGCGTGGAGTGTCCAGCCGGGAATCGCCGCCGCGCTCGACTGGGCGGGTGACGAGTCGATCGACAGCAGTTTCCACCAGCCCCTGATCGACCAAGTGTTGACACGTAACCGCGACGGCCGGCCGCTCGGCCGTCTCGAGATCCCGTTCACCGTGAATCACTGGGAGAGCTTCTTCGTCGCATCGGAGGTTCCCTTCGCCCGTGGCTGGGAGCGGCAGGTCGACCTCGACCGAAACGAGGAGTTGTACGACGAAGGCCTGACGGTCGGCGACTACCACGATTGGCTGCTCGACAACGCCGTGCGTTGGATCGCCCTTCCAGATGTCGTTCTCGACGAGGGAGGGCGAGCGGAGGAGCAGCTCATCAACCGCCAGGGGTCGACGCTCGACATCGCTTGGCTTCGACTCGTGTGGCGTAATGAGCACTGGCGACTTTACGAAGTCGTCGACTACCAACCCATCGTCGATCTCCCGGCTGAACTCGTTGAACAACGCGCGGACTCGCTCGTGGTGCGCAGCGATCGGCCCGCGAGCGTAACGATCCGTTACCGATACACCGAACACCTGACCATCACTGGAGCAGCGTGCATCGAGGCTAGCGACGATGGGTGGATCACCGCTCACCTTCCCGCGGCCGGCGAGTTCGAGCTTCAGGTCGACTCATTCGCCACGTCGGGCGACGTCGCTGTCGACCCTTGCGTTGTGCGATGAGCCCATCGGGCGCGAACCGATCGGAGGTCGGCGACGAGGAACAACTTGCGAGTGGGTTTCCAGACCGACGCTGGCGAAACCGATTGCAGGAGTCGTTCGAAGTGGCTGCCGTTCTACGTCTACTGCGCGTGCCGCACGGCGTACGCGTTCTGGAGCTCGGTTGTGGCCGCGGGGTCGGTCTCGTACCACTCGCACACATCAGCCGGCCGACGCAGCTGGCGTCGCCACTGTGGTCGCCATCATGCTCAACATCCTGCTCGATGACGGGTCACAGCTGCGCACGAGCGGCGACGCCGTGATCGTGCTCTCGGTGCTCTCTCTGGCGGTGTTCACCATCGCGTTGGTGTTCCTGGCATTGGCGGTCACACCGCGCCTCGGCCGGCCCGAGCGTCGACGCCGAGGACGCCGTCGAGCGGCACGCTCAGCAACTGCACGTGCTGGCGCGGATCGTGCGCCGCAAGTACCAGCACCTGCGGCGGGCAAATGCAAGCGACGTCTCTGGCGATGGTGATCCTCGCTCTCGTGGCGTTCGCCGGCGCGTTTCGCTGAGCGACCGCCACCGGCCAGTGCTTGTGGTCGGAGGGTGCCGGGCAGCGCGATGCCATCCGCCACGGCGCACTCGTCGGCCTCGAGGCGCTGCTGTGAGCGGCGGCGGAGTCAGAGCGAAACCGTCACGTGGAGAAATGTTGCGGGAATGGAGGTGACGTCGGCGCTCGAGCCTTTGTTCTGAGCGTTGAACAGGGAGGTCAGCTCGCTGTGCAGCTCGGCTTCTCGACCGGCGGCGGTTGCCGCTTCGAATGCGTTCATGGTTGGCCCGTAGAACGTCTTGAACGTAGCGAGCAGTTCGGATGGGGCTCCTGGGAAGTCGAAGGTGTACGTGTCCCGGGCGAACGAGATCTTGTCCTCGGGTACGCCTGCGCCAGCGAATCGCTCGATCACGTTGGCCTCGACGCCCCACAGCATTGGGCTGACAAACCCGTCTGGAGGTGGCGGTGAGTAAGAGGCGCTGATCTTGAGGATCTGTGCCACCAGCGTCGGATCGCCGGGGATCCAGTTGCCCATCACGATCCGGCCGCCGGGACGCGTCACTCGAACGACCTCTTTGGCGACGTCGAACGGCTTCGGGGCGAACATCGCTCCGAAGATGCTGACTACGAGATCGAAGCTGTTGTCCACCAACTCGTGCAGATCAGACGCGTCGCCTTCCTGGAACCTGCAGTTTGTGAGGCCGAGGTCCTGTGCACGGGCGTTGCCCGCAGCGACGAGGTTGCTGGCAATGTCGACACCCAGGACATCCGCCCCGAGCCTTGCCGCAGGCACCGCCGTGGTCCCGTCGCCGCAGCCGAGGTCGAGGACCTGCAGGCCATTGACGATTCCTAAGTCCTTGACGAGCGCCTCGCCGCTGTCTCGCATGCTCGCCGCAATGCGAGTGAAGTCGCCCTTTTCCCAGAGTGCCTTGTTCAGATTCATCAGATTTGTTCCTCTCGTAGATGCCAGTGTTGGTTGTCAAGCATCATGAACGAGACCGCTTGCGGTTCGCAGACGGTCTGCTCGGGTCCTGCTTGCAGTCCTTTTGCAGCAGATGGCAAGCAGATACGCCACAATCGTGCGATGTCGCTCACCGTGAGGATCCTCGGTCCGGTGTCGATCGACGGGCCTGGTCGGCCGACCTCGCTGAGCCCCAAGCTTCGGTTGGTCCTGGCACTCCTCGCTGCTCATCGGGGTTCGGTCGTGTCGGTCGATCGCCTGTGCGAGGCGCTGTGGGGTGATCAGCAACCTGCGGCAGCGGCGGCCACCCTCCAGAGCCACTTGTCGCGTCTGCGTCGGTTGCTCGGGCCGGACGGCAGCGTCTTGTCGCTCGACCGTGGGTACCGGCTGGATCTGCCCGAGGGCGTGCTCGATGTCGATCAGTTCGCCCGGTCAGCGCAACGCGCAGGTGACACGATCGACCCGGCAGAGGCGGCACAGCTCTATGCGTCAGCGCTGGACTGGTGGCGTGGTCCGGCATTCGGCGATCTGGCCGACGCCGACTGGATCCGGCCTGAATCCGTACGGTTGGACGAGTTCCGTCTCACCGTGGTCGAGGCATGGTTCGAGTGCCGCCTGGCCGCCGGCGGCGACGCATCCCTGATCGGTGATCTCGAGGGCTTCACGCTCACCAATCCGTTCCGCGAGCGATTCGCCCGTCAACTGATGGTGGCCTTGTTTCGCGACGGTCGTCACGCGGATGCGCTTCGACGTGCCAGCGAGTTCCGTCGACTCGTGCGTGACGGCATGGGCCTGGATCCATCTTCGGCTCTCATCGCGATCGAGGCTCAGGTCCTCGCTGACGACCCGGCGCTGCTCCGAACGCGGGATGACGCCCTGGTTGCCTCCAATCGACGACCCGTGATCGACGGTCCGACGCGTCTGGTGGGTCGTGCGTCCGATCTGGCCCGGATCACCGAGGCGATCGGCTCCGCTCGACTCGTGACGCTTTCCGGGCCTGGCGGCGTCGGTAAGACCCGCTTGGCGCGTCGCATCGCCTCCACGGCCACCGGCTTCGCTGACGGTGTGGCGTTCATCGAACTCGCTGCGATGAGCGATGTCGACTCGTTGGCCGACGCGGTCGCGACGGCTCTCGACGTGCAACCACGCCAGCACCTCACCATCGAACAGACACTGATCGCTGCGTTGAGTGACCAGCAGCAGCTCGTGGTGTTCGACAACTGCGAACACCTCCTCGAAACCTTGGTGCCATTCGTGGATCGGGTCCGTGCATCGTGCCCTCGTGTGCACATGCTTGCCACGTCGCGCGAGCCACTCGGTTTGCCCGGCGAACTAGTGGTCGCCGTGGCACCGCTGACGGTGGGCGCGTCGGACGTCGCCGACCCGATGGCGGTCGCGGCGGCGCCTGCGGTGGAGTTGCTTCTCGACCGGGTTGCCGC
>JANMTV010000293.1:0-48477 GCA_031390905.1 Ilumatobacteraceae bacterium
GATGAACTGACGAAAGGTTGCCCGCAGCGTGGCGAAGAATTTACGAGTACACGAATTGGCCAAGGAACTCGGCCTGACGAACACAGAGGCGGTTGACCTTTGTGCTGTTCTCGGCATTCCTGTCAAGAGCCACTCGTCCTCGCTCAACGAGGCCTACTCCGACATGGTGCGCCGGCGTGCGCATCGCGACGGTCTGGTTCGTGACGAGCAGCCACCTGAGCCCGACAAGCCGGAGACTGCGAAGAAGGCTGCCGCCAGGAAGGCTGCTGCCTCGGCCGCCGAGATCGTTGCTCCGCCACCTGTCGTCGAAACCCCGGTCGCTGACGTGCTTGTTGCCGTGGTCGAGCCCGCTGTGGTCCCCGAGCCGGTCCCGGTCGTGGCAGTCACCGAGCCCGTCACCGAGCCCGTCACCGAGCCCGTCACCGAGCCCGTCACCGAGCCAGTCGCCGAGGTTGCGCCGGTTGCGCCGAGCTCGGCCCCCGCACCCGTCGTCCAAGTACCCGTCGCCCGAGTACCCGTCGCCCGAGTACCCGTCGCCGAGGCACCGGCTGTTGTCGAGGCTCTCGTCGCCCAGGCATCAACAGAGGCATCAACAGAGGCATCAACACCATCCGTTGAAGTTGCTGCTGCCGTCGCCGAGCCGAAAGCTACGATTTCAAGTCCGGGTCGGATTACGAGCAGCCGCCCGGAAACTGGAGTGCCCCGTCCGGCAATCGCCCGCCGGGAAGCGCCTGCCGCACGCCCGACGCAGCGCCCTGTAGTCGACTCACCGAACCAGCCGTCTGGACCGCCGAAGTCGCTCGGCGGTCGTCCGATTCCGCCACCCCCTGGTCGTCCGGTGTCGGCGACGACGGGTCGTCCGATTCCGCCACCTCCCGGCTCGGCGCGTCCCGGTGGTTCACGCCCCGGTGTCGCCCCGTCAGGCCCCGGCGGTGGTGCTGGTGGTCGTACGGGCGGATACCAGGGTCGCCCTGGGGGCGGTCCTGGCGGAGGTGCCCGTCCCGGTTACGGTGGTGGCCCAGGTGGCCCCGGGGGTGGTGGCCCAGGTGGGCCTGGCGCCGGTGGCCCAGGTCGTCCCGGTGCCAACGGCCGCCCGAGCGGGCAGCGTCGCCCGCCGAATCGGAGCAAGCGTCGTCGTCGTCGTGACCGTGACGAGCTGCAGCCTCAGGAGCAGAACTACACCTCGCGCGACGCGCCGGTCCCCACCGGTACCGTCGTCGTCGAGCGCGGTGTTTCCGCTCAGGAGTTCGGCCCGAAAATGAACCGCACGGCGGCTGACGTCGTGAAGTTCCTGTTGCAGCACGGTGAGTTCCTCACCGCCACGGTCGGTCTGTCTGACGATCACATGGAGCTGTTTGCGCTCGAACTCGGCGTCGACCTGCTGCTCGTTGATCCAGGTCAGGAGCAAGAAGTCGAGCTCCAGGCGATGTTTGACGACAGTGACGACGACGACGAGGAGCTGCTCCAGCCGCGCCCGCCCGTCATCACGGTCATGGGTCACGTTGACCACGGTAAGACGACCGTGCTCGACAAGATCCGATCGGCCAATGTGGTCGCTGGCGAAGCCGGTGGTATCACTCAGCACATCGGTGCGTATCAGGTCGACAAAGGTGGCCGCAAGATCACCTTCATCGACACGCCTGGTCACGCCGCCTTCACCCAGATGCGAGCGCGTGGCGCTCAGGCGACCGACATTGTCGTGCTCGTCGTGGCCGCCGACGACGGCGTCATGCCGCAGACGATCGAGGCAATCAACCACGCCCGCGCTGCCGACGTCCCGATCGTCGTGGCCGTCAACAAGGTCGACAAGGACAACGCCGACCCGCAGCGCGTGCTCACCCAGCTTGCCGAACATCAACTGGTTCCGGAATCGTGGGGTGGCGACACGATCGTCGTCGAGATGTCGGCGACGCAAAACCTCGGTATCGATGATCTGCTCGAGCAGCTACTCGTTGTCGCCGAACTCGAAGACCTTCAGGCCAACCCAACGGGTCGCGCCAAGGGAGTTGTGCTCGAAGCCAACCTCGACAAGGGTCGTGGCCCGGTCGCGACGATCCTCGTTGACAAGGGCGAACTCAAGATTGGTGACCCGATCGTCGCCGGTGCTGCGTGGGGTCGTGTCCGAGCGATGCTCAACGACAAGGGCGAACAGGTCAAGGTTGCCGGCCCCTCGATGCCGGTCGAAGTGCTCGGTCTTTCGTCGGTACCTGATGCCGGCGACGAGTTCCGAGCTGCCCCTGATGAGAAGACAGCTCGCACAGTTGGCGAGGCTCGCGGTCATCACCGCAAGGTTCGCGATCAGCGCGGCGATGCTCGTGTGAAGTCGGCTGTTCGTCTCGAAGACATCTTCGATCAGATTCAAAGTGGCGAAACCGCCACGTTGAATCTGATCCTCAAAGCCGACGTTCAGGGTTCGCTTGAGGCGGTTACCGACAGCCTCAAGCGACTGCAGCGCCCAGAGGTCGACATCACGTTCGTCCATCGCGCCGTCGGCGGAATCACCGAGAACGACATCTCGCTGGCGGAAACGACCGGTGCCACGATTCTCGGGTTCAATGTTCGCGCCGATCGTAAGACCCGCGATGTCGCCCAGCAACAAGATGTCGAGATTCGCGAGTACGAAATCATCTACAAGCTGCTCGAAGACATCGAGCAGGCGATGATCGGCATGCTTGCACCGATTTACGAGGAAGTCGTCACCGGTGATGCTGAAGTGCGCGAGATCTTCCGTGTGCCCAAGTTGGGTGCGATTGCCGGCTGCCTCGTGCAGAACGGTGCGATCACCCGCGGTTCAAAGGTTCGCTTCCTCCGTCAGGGAACGATCATCTGGAAGGGTTCGATTACTTCGCTGCGACGCTTCAAGGACGATGCCGCCGAGGTTCGTGCGGGCTTCGAATGTGGTATCGGCCTTTCCGACTTCCAGGACCTCAAGCCAGGCGACATCATCGAGACCTTCGATGAGCGCGAGATCGCGCGGAGCCTGAGCTGATGGCGGGGCGGGGTCGCCAGTCAAGTGGGTCGAAGGGTGCTTCTCGTGCATCCTCGACTCACCGGTACCCCCGCTCGGCCCGTGTCGGTGAAACCCTGCGAGAGATCATCGCCGACGATCTGATTCGGATCAACGACGAGCGCCTCGAGTTCGTCACGATCACGGGGATCGACGTCGATAACGAGTTGAACCGTGCCCACGTGTTCTTCGATTCACTGGCTGGCGAAGATGGTGATGACGTGATCATCGAGGCGTTGACGTCGCATCGGGTTCGGCTCCAGTCGGCGATCGCACGACAAATCCGGGCCAAGAAGACACCAATTCTCGACTTCCGCGCTGATGTCGCACTGCGATCCGCCGAGCGGATCGACGACATCTTGCGCGCTGATCGCCAGCGTCGTCCGCCAGCGACGTGACACGGCGTAAACCGGCCGCAACGCACGGGCTGTGTGTTGTTGATAAGCCGGCGGGCGTCACCAGCCACGACGTGGTCGGCATGCTGCGGCGTCGATTCGGTGAACGTCAGGTCGGCCACGCCGGGACGCTCGACCCTGACGCCACCGGCGTCTTGGTGGTGGCAGTCGGGATGTCGACTCGCCTGTTGCGGTTCGTCGAGAAGACCCGCAAGGTCTATATCGGCGAGGTGGTGCTCGGCACCGAAACCAACACGCTCGATGCGGCTGGCAGTGTGACGGCCACATTCGATATGAGTGCGGTGAAGCTCGACGATGCTCGTCGTGTGGTCGCCGACCACTTGACCGGTGAGATCATGCAGATCCCACCGATGGTGTCGGCGATCAAGATCGACGGGCGCCGGCTCCATGAGTTGGCCAGGGAGGGGATCGAGGTCGAGCGTCAGCCGCGACCGGTCACGATCTATTCGTTCCGGGTCAACGAAGGTCCGGAGCCCGGCGTTCTGGCGATTGAGGTCGAGTGTTCCGCCGGCACCTACATCCGCACGTTGGCGGCCGATCTCGGCACGTTGCTCGGCGGTGGAGCACACCTTCGGAACCTGCGGCGCACGGCCGTCGGGGAGTTCACACTGGCCGAAGCGGGTAGCCCCGACGACTGCGTGCTGCTTCCCGTCGAGACTGCCGTGAAGGCGCTCCAGCGCATCGATGTCGATGTCGAGACGGCAGGGCTGATCGGCAACGGACGACGACTGCCTGAGTTCGGCGGCGAGGGCCCTTGGGCGTTGTTCGGCAGTGACGGTGCGTTGCTCGCCGTGTACGAACATTTCCGTGGCGGCGAAGCGAAGCCTTCAGTCGTGCTCCCAGCGGCAAGCGGGCGGTAGCGTCCGATTCGTGCTGGTTGTCACTGATGCCACGTCGATCCCGTTTCCCGAGGAACGTACGGTGATCACCATCGGCGCCTACGACGGGCTCCACATTGGGCACCAAGCAGTGATTGCTCAGGTGCGGGCCCTGGCGGACGAGCGTGGGGCGCGGTCCGCCGTCGTCACCTTCGATCGACATCCGGCCACGATTGTGCGCCCGGAGTCGGCACCGAAGTTGCTCACGGACCACGACCAGCGGCTCGAATTGTTCGAAGCGACGGGTGTCGACGCGGCGGTGGTGCTGCCATTCGACGAGCGCCAGTCACAGGAAGCGCCGTTGGCGTTTATCGAGCGCGTGCTTGTCAAGTCGCTGCGGACCGAGTGTGTCGTAGTGGGTGACGACTTCCATTTTGGGCGCCACCGCGAGGGCAACGTCAGCTTGCTACAGGATCTTGGCCGCACGTACGGGTTCGTGGTCGAGCCGATTCATCTTGTCAACCGCACGGATGGCGTCGACGAACCGGTCAGCAGCACCGCCATTCGACGAGCGTTGGCTGGCGGCAATGTTCATCTTGCGACCGAGCTGCTCGGACGACCGTTCGAGGCTCGCGGTGTCGTCGTCAAAGGTGATCAGCGCGGTCGCCTGCTCGGATTCCCGACCGCCAATGTGGAGGTCTCGAACCGGGTGTGCGTCCCGGCCGACGGTGTCTACGCCGGCTGGTACGAGCGAGCCGACGGCGAGACGCATCCGTGCGCGATCAACCTTGGTCGTCGACCCACGTTTTACGAGCATGCCGACAGCTCGCTACTCGAAGCTCACCTGCTCGATTTCGGGGGCGATCTCTATGGCGAGACCGCCCGCATTCGATTCACTGACTTCTTGCGCTCAGAACGCAAGTTCGACGGCATCGATGCACTGGTTACCCAGCTCAAACACGACGTCGAACACGCCCGCCACCTTCTCGCCTAGTCCGCGATGAGCGATGAGGTGGTCTGGGCCGCACAACGCTCACAGGAGATCGAGCCTCGCGAACGCGTTGAGCAATGTGCGGCGTCTGGCCCCTCATCGCTCATCGCGATGGTGGTTAGGCGGGCCAGATGACTTTGCCGTCCTCGGTGTAGAGGTTGGCGACTAGGTCGGTGTCGAACCGGCCTTCGGTGGTCGGTGCGCCACCATCGCCATAGACGCCTACTTCGTCGTATGCCTTGACCTGGGCCTCGAGTTCTTTGGCGATCGGCACACCGATGTTCGAGCCGTCAGGTGTGGTGGCGACGATTGCCGCAGCATCGGTCACCCAACGGAATGTTTCGCCCTCCGGGGAGAGAAAGTTGGGGTTGCCGCCGCCGTTGATTCGCTCGACGGCAATCGCCGCAGCCGCCGCCGGATCGGCGATCGCATCAGCGAGCGCTTGCATCGTTGCCCTCATGAAGTCTGCGGCCGCTGACGGGTGGATCGACAGAAATTCTCGGTTCGTGTAGATCAGCCCGAACGAGCCAGGAATGCCGAAGTCGGCCGGGTCGTACACATCGAACGTGGCACCACTGCGTTCGAGCGCGCCGGGCTCATTGCTGCGCCATCCGGGGATTGCGGCGATGTTCTCGATCGCCCAGTGAGCGTTCGGGTCGAAACCTTCGAGCAACACGGTCTCGAAGTCTGATCCTTCTACCAGTTCGGCTTCCTGTCGCAGCATGACAGCAACTGCGGGTGGTAGGGGACCCTTGATCCCGATCGTCTTGCCAGCCAAATCGGCCAGAGAGCCCGCTTGATCCGGCTTGACCATCAACACGTCGATCGCGGTGTGACCGTCGACCGACAGTGCTACGAGGTCGGCGTCATTGGCGGCCGAGAAACTGGCTAACTCGCTGAACGAACCGGACGACGAAAACTGCACATCGTTCGCGGCGACGAGTGGATAGTTGGCAGTCGAGAAACTCGGGGTGATCTCGACGGTGAGACACAGATCCTCGTAATATCCCTTCGCCTCGGCCACCACAACTTCGAGGATCGAAGCCGCCGCGGCGTAATCGAACCCGGTGTTGTACTTGATCGTTCCGGCAGCCTTGTTGGCCTCGCAACGATCAGCAGGAAATGCCTCACCGGCCTGAACAGCCGACACCCCGCCAGGCTCATTGTCGGTGTCGTCGCCGCAGGCGACGGCGATCAATACGAGCGGGATCAGCATGGGTAGGACTGCGCGCTGACGCAACATGGGTTCCTCCTCGGAACGAGCGAATCGATTGTTTGGCCAGCGCACAACAGACAACCGCGCCGGAGCAAGAGGATCGGTCGGACGTCTTAGTCGTCGTGCGTTCCCAAGCCTACTGAGCCTTCGCTCCAGACCCCAATTCATGTCGCGCCCAAGACGGCTATGACGTGTCTATCGCGACATCAACGTAGGGTTGGGTGTTATCCAATCGTGAACCGTTGTGATGGATGCCACTTGAGAAGCTTGCGTTCCAGAACCGTGACGCCGAGCAGGAATCCGATACCGAGCAGCGTCGAGCACAGGATCGAGCCCCACAAGACTGGTGCCCCGAGTGTTTGATCGAGACGAGTTCGAGCTGCCGTCGCACCAAGTCCGGGAAGGGAGGACGCCGAACCGCCTTCGGCAAAAAACGCCGCCGCCAAGCCGAGCCCGACCGAGAATCGTGCGGCAGTGAAAATCGACGGCAACGCCGACGGGAACCGCAAGCGCCAGAACACGTCGAACGGCGAGGCGTCGATCGATGCGAACACTTCCCTCGCTGACACGTCGGCCGATCGCAGCCCGAGCACGGTGGCGAACACAAACGGCGGAAACGTCACAAACGAAACCATGAACAGAATCGTCGGCAGCCCGGCACCGAGTAGGAGGATGATCGACGAGATGTACGCCACCCACGGTGTGACCATGATCAGTACCAGGATCGGCTGGACAGCCCACTCCAAAGGTCGGAAAGCGGCCAGCGCAGCACCGGTCACAATCGCCAAAACTAGGCCGATTGCAACGCCCGCCAGTGTGTGCCATGCCGTTGACCAGGTAATTCGCAGAAAGAACGTCGGATCGTCGGCGATCGCCCGAACGATACGGGACGGCTCGAGCAATGCGAACGGTTTGATGTCGCCGATCCGGACAAACAGTTCCCACACGACCCCGAACGCGATCACGCCGATTGTCGCCCATACCGCCGGCCGTTGCTTCATCGCTCAGCGCCTTCCTGCAGCAGATGGCGCAACCGTGTTTCGATAGCAAAGAAGGTCGAGTCGTTCTCCAGGTCTGGAGTACGCGGGCGGTCGAGTCGAACGCGGACCGTCTCGGTGATTCGTCCGGGTCGAACCGACAGCACGGCCACTCGATCTGACAGGTACACGGCCTCGGCAAGTGAGTGGGTGACGAACAACACGGCAGTATTGAGCGGCTCGCACAGGGTGGCGAGCAGGTGGCGCATCTCGGCTCTCGTGATCTCGTCGAGCGCAGCGAACGGTTCGTCCATCAACAAATATGGTGCACCGAGGGCGAAGGCCCGCACGAGTGCGACTCGCTGTTGCATCCCGCCAGACAATTCGTGCGGGTAGGCGTTGCGGAAGTCGGCGAGGCCGACTTGGTCGAGCAGATCGACGACGTCGGGCAGCAAGCGAGGGTTCGAGACCTTGTTGACGTCTTGCAGTAGTCGGGCGTTGGCCTCGACGGTCCGCCAGGGAAGTAGGGCGGGGGACTGCGGGACGAACCCGATCTGCTTGCGAGTTCGCGCCGTGTCGGGCGGACCACCGTCGATCGACACGATGCCAGTGGTCGGACGCTCCAAACCGGCGACGATCCGGAGCAACGTGGTCTTGCCGCAACCGCTCGGGCCGAGCAATGTGACGACTTCTCCAGGTTGAACCTCAAGATCGACCGGGGCAAGCGCGTCGAGCGTGCCGAACGACTTCGATATCCCCTCGATGTGGATTCCGGCCGTCACGACGCGGGATCGTACCGGTTGTGACTGCAGCAAGCCCGACCTAGCCTTGCAGGGTCCGTTCGGGCTACGTCGATCGTCGTGGCTCAGGCGAGATGCGATCAGCCCAACCGGGACGACGCGACCTCCATCACGAGTGATTCGTGGAAGGCAGAACATTATGGCTATCACGCCAAAAGCCGAGATCATTGCGAAGCACGGCACCAGCACCAACGACACCGGTTCACCGGAAGTCCAGATTGCGCTGTTGACCGACCGAATCACGCACTTGACCGAGCATCTCAAGATGCACAAGAAAGATCACCACAGCCGTCGTGGCCTGTTGATGCTGGTCGGTCGCCGTCGCCGGATGCTCGACTACATCAAGGGCATCGACGTCGAGCGCTACCGCAAGTTGATCGCCGAACTCGGCCTCCGCCGCTAGCGCTTTCACCCGGATTGCGTTCGCTCGCTCGCCCGCAAGGCGGGTCGCGCTGGTTTGGGTTGTCAATAGGGTATCGTTGACGGTCGGTATGCGGAAGGTCCGTGTATCGCACAACCGAGCGGCTCGCCGTCGGTTGCCGGTTGCCCATTCCGTGTCTGTGAAACCGCAGGTCGACGGGGTCGCCAACTGGGAACCGGCCCTGCCGCTCCGAACGACGCCAGTGAGTACTGAGCGTCTGAAAGGAGCCATTCGTGGCTGATCCAATCCGCGTGTCCGCGCCCATTTCGGGTACCGACCGCACTCTCACATTCGAGACCGGCAAACTTGCGCCGCAGAGTCAGGGAGCCGTCGTGGCGACCATCGGTGGCACCAAGGTGCTCACCACTGCCAACGCAGCTCGTGAAATCCGGGCCGGAATCGACTTCTTCCCCTTGACGGTCGACGTTGAGGAACGCGCATACGCGGCGGGCAAGATCCCCGGTTCGTTCTTCCGTCGTGAAGGCCGTCCGAGCGAGGACGCAATCCTCACATGCCGTCTGACCGACCGGCCGCTTCGCCCGTCATTCGCCGAGGGGTTCCGTAACGAGACCCAGATCGTCACCACGGTGCTCGGTGCCGACCAAGTCAACCCGCACGACGTCCTGTCGATCAACGCCGCTTCAGCGGCGCTGATGATTTCCGGTATCCCGTTCGACGGTCCGATCGGTTCCGTCCGTATCGCCTACACGACCGAAGGCACCTGGATTGCTCACCCGACCTACCAGGAGGGCGAGGAAGGCACGTTCGAACTCGTCGTTGCCGGCCGTGAAATGGACAACGGCGATGTTGCAATCATGATGGTCGAAGCAGGTGGCACCGAGAAGAGCTTCTACTACTACGAAGATGGCGCACCGAAGGTCGACGAGGCAGTGCTCGCCGGTGGCCTACAAGCCTGCAAGGTATGGATCAAGGAATCAATCGCCCTGCAGCGGCAACTGCTCGCCAGTGTAATCGCCACCAGCGGTCCGATCGAGACGATGTCGTTCACACCGGTTCTCGACTACACCCCAGAGATCTTCACTACCGTTGAGATCCTCGTCTCCGACCAGATCGCCGGCGCTGTCAAGATCGCCGGCAAGGCCGAGCGCAATGCAGCAACCGACGCCGCCGCCGCAACTGCTGTTGCAGCGCTGTGCGGTGAGGGTGGCGAGTATGTCGGCCAGGAGAAGGCCGTCAAGGAAGCCGTTCGTTCGCTGACCAAGAAGTTGGTACGTAGGCGGATCGTCGACGAGGGCCTGCGGATCGACGGTCGCGGTGTCCGCGACTTGCGTGCGGTCACTGCCGAAGTTGGTGTCCTGCCGACCGCTCACGGTTCGGGCCTGTTCCAGCGTGGTGAGACCCAGGTCATGAACGTGCTCACCCTGGCTATGCCACGAATGAACCAGATGATCGACTCCCTCTCGCCGAACAACGAGAAGCGTTACCTTCATCACTACAACATGCCGCCGTGGGCAAACGGTGAAACTGGCCGCGTTGGTTCACCGAAGCGCCGCGAAATCGGTCACGGCGCGCTCGCCGCCCGTGCAGTCCTGCCGGTCGTCCCGAGCCAGGAAGACTTCGCTTACGCCCTGCGTCTGGTGTCGGAAGTGCTCGCCTCCAATGGTTCGACCTCGATGGGCGCGGTGTGCTCTTCGAGCCTCGCATTGATGGACGCTGGTGTCCCGATCCGTGGAGCCGTTGCGGGTATCGCCATGGGTCTCGTGAAGGATGGCGACAAGTACGTCACGCTGACCGACATCCTTGGTGCCGAAGATGCCTTCGGTGACATGGACTTCAAGGTCGCCGGCACCGCTGACGCGATCACTGCCCTCCAACTCGACACGAAGATCGACGGAATCCCCGCTGACGTGCTCAGTGCGGCGCTCGACCAGGCCAAGGAGGCTCGCCTCCAGATCCTTGAGGTCATGAACGCCGCAATCGCTGCGCCACGTGACACCGTTGCCGAGACTGCCCCGAAGATCGTGACGTTCACGATTCCGATGGACAAGATCGGTGAGGTCATCGGACCAAAGGGCAAGGTCATCAACACGATCCAGCAGGAGACTGGTGCCGACGTCAGCGTCGATGACGACGGCGCTGTCGGCATTGTCACGATCGGTGCTGTCGAGGGCTGGCGGATGGAAGAAGCCAAGGCTGCGATCCTGGCGATCGTCGATCCGCCCAAGGCTGAGATCGGTAAGGTCTATCTCGGCCGCGTCGTGAACATCACCAAGTTCGGTGCGTTCGTCAACATCCTGCCTGGCCGTGACGGGCTCGTCCACATCTCGAAGTTGGGCCGTGGCAAGCGGATCAACGCCGTGGAAGACATCCTGTCGCTCGGCGACGAGATCGAGGTCATGGTCGAAGATGTCGACGATCGTGGCAAGGTCAGCCTGGTTCCGGCCGGCGACGCCCCAGAACCATCGGGTGCCGCCGCGGTGAGCGCCCCTGCGTTGGTTTCTGCAGCTGCTCCGGCTGCCGGTAACGGTGGCGGTTCGGTCGCTGTTGCGGTCGAGACGGTCTCGTTCACCGACAGCTTCGATGCCGAACTGACTGGAGATCTCGGCGATCTCGGTCCGGCCAGCGAGCGTCGCAGTGACGATCGCCCGGATCGCGGTGGCGGCGATCGTAACGGTGGCGGCGACCGTAACGGCGCCGATCGTGGTCGGCGTCGTCATCGCTGATCCCTGTCATCACTGATCAGACGGTGGTCTGAACTCAGGCACCGCCCCGTCGCTCGGCCAACCAGCCGGGTGGCGGGGCGGTGTCGCGTGTTCCGGCGATTGAATGGGGGATCACATGACTGAGCGCGTTGTCCAACTGCCGGGTGGCCTGACGGTGGCCGTCGAACCGATGGCATCAACTCGGACTGCCTCGATCGGTGTGTGGGTCGGTGTTGGTGCTCGCGATGAACCAGACCATCTCGCAGGGGTGAGTCACTTCCTGGAGCACTTGCTGTTCAAGGGCACCGGCCAGCGGTCTGCAATCGAGATCTCGCAGACCGTCGACCGTGTTGGAGGTGACATCAACGCCTTCACGTCGAAGGAGTACACGGCCTATTACTGCCGAGTGCCGGCGCGCTGCGTGATGACCGGAATCGAGTTGCTCGGGGATGTTCTCACTGCTCCAGCACTCCGTGACTCCGACATCGAGAGCGAACGGCAGGTCATCCTCGAAGAGTTGGCGATGGACGATGACAGTCCTGAGGATGTGATCCATCGCACCTTCTCGGAGCAGATCTTTGCGTCGCATCCGTTGGGTCGTGAAACGGCGGGCGAGCGTGCGACGGTGCGTTCGTTGCGGGCGAATGACGTCCGTCAGTTCTTCGGTAACCACTATCGAACCGAGAATACGGTCGTTGCAATTGCCGGAGCCGTCGATGCCGACGCCGCGATTGATGCGGTCACCAAGGCCTTCGACACAATGCCGACCGGAGACGGTCGTGTTGCTCGCCACGCGCCCACGACGGTCGGTGTCGACGAGCACATCACCGACGACACAGAACAGGTCCACCTCGTGATGGGTGGTCGCTCGATTCCAAGGGCGGACACCGATCGCGAAGCGCTCGACGTAGTCAATCACGTACTCGGCGGCGGACTTTCGAGTCGACTGTTCGACGAAATCCGCGAACGGCGTGGTTTGGCGTACTCGGTGTTCTCAGGGATTGCCGCCTATGCCGATGCCGGCGCATGGTCCGTGTACGCCGGCTCGATGCCTGAGAATTCGGCACAGGTCGAATCGCTCGTACGTCAGGAACTCGATCGACTCGTGTTTGGAGGGATCACCGCCGAGGAACTCGAAATCGCCCAGGGGTACCTGACCGGCTCGTACGAGATGGGCCTCGAGGATTCGGGAGCGCGCATGTCGCGGATGGGCGGCCAACTCACCGTGCTCGGCCAGTTGCGCCCAGTCGAGACCCAGATTGGGCGCTGGTCTTCAGTAACCCTCGATGACACGCGGCGAGTGATTGAGCGAGTATTCGGGGCATCCGCCCCCACGACCATCACACTCGGCCCGACGAGGTGATTGCGGCTACCGTCGGCGCATGACTTCGATCAGGGTTGGCGTGAATGGGGCGGGGGGCAGGATGGGTACCTCCGTGTGCCAGGCGATTTCTGCCGACGCCGATCTCGAGTTGGTTGCGGCTGTGGATCCGCAGGCGGCCAGCGAGATCCGCCACGGCGTTGTCGTCTCGTCTGACTTGCGTGCATTTGCCGATGCCAAGTGTGATGTCGTGGTCGATTTCACGATTGCCGGCGCTGCTCGGGCATCGCTTCCGTGGTTTGCCATGCATGGGATTCATGCCGTTGTCGGTACGACTGGGCTCAACGATGGCGACCTCGAAACGGTGAGGTCAGCGTTTGGGGCCGGCCCAGCGCACTGCCTGATCGCGCCGAACTTCGCGATCTCAGCCGTGCTGATGATGCGCTTCGCCGAGATTGCCGCACCGTTCTTCGAGACCGCAGAGATCATCGAGTATCATCACGATCGTAAGGTCGACGCTCCGTCGGGAACGGCTGTCACCACGGCAGAACGGATGGCCGCCGCCCGTCAAGAGCCGTGGGCCGAGGACCCGACGCAACACGAGGTGCTGGCAGGCGCACGAGGTGGCCTCGGTGCCTCGGGGATTCGCGTTCATGCCGTCCGGATGCGCGGCATGATCGCCCACCAGGAAGTGATTCTCGGTGCCCGCGGTCAATCGCTGACGATCCGCCAAGACAGTTATGACCGCGACAGCTTCATGCCTGGCGTCGTTCTGGCCTGTAAACGAATCGCTGAGTACCCTGGGGTGACAGTCGGCCTCGACAAGTTCCTGCATCTCTGAATTGCAGCTCTGAATAGATCGAGCTCCGACGTATCAAGCCCACCGTGGGTTGCTCTGTGTCGACGTGAACGCGACCACTGGGACAGGCGGCTGGCATACAGTCGTCGTGATTGCGGTCATGCTGGCATTGGCTGGCTTGGACCTTGTCGCCGCTTTGTTGGCGAAGGAATGGACGCAGCATCGGGAACACTGGCAACTGATCGGGAGCGCGGCGGCGTTCTCCGCTCTGTTTGCCGTGTTCGTGGCGGGCTTGCGTTACACCGAGCTGACGATCCTCACGTTTGGATGGATCGTGTTCTTGCAGACGGCGGTGGTGATGATCGATTGGGCGCGCTATGGGTTGCAACTCTCCCATGGGCGTTGGGCGGCAATCGCGATCATCATCATGCTGCAGGGATATCTGATGCTCGGCTCATCACCGGCTGGTCGTGTGGCGGACGACCAGCCGGTCGAGGTCGCTCAGTCGAGTGCTGACAGGGCGGCGTCGTAGTCGGGTTCGTCGGTGATTTCGCCGACGAGTTGCCTGTACGTGACGTTGCCATCCTCATCGAGCACGACAACGGCGCGGGCGGCCAGCCCGCGCATCGGGCCGGCCATCAGTTTGAGTCCGAAGGCCTCAGTGAAGTCGCTACGGAACGCCGAGGCTGTTCTCACGTTCTCGATACCCTCGGCCCCACAGAAACGGTTCTGGGCGAACGGCAGGTCCTCGGAGACGTAGAGCACGACGGTTCCCTCGATCGCCGCCGCACGTTCGTTGAAGGTGCGAACGCTGGTCGCGCACGTCGCGGTATCGATGCTGGGGGAGATGTTGAGAATCACTTTCTGCCCAGCCAACGATTCGAGGGTGATGTCACCCAAGTCGCTTCCGGTCAGCACGAAGTCCGGGGCAGCTGAGCCGACATTCGGTAGCTCGCCGTTGGTGTTGAAAGGGTTACCCCGCAGGGTCACTGTTGCCATCCACGCAGTGTGCCAGATCTACAGTTCGAAGTTTCTGCCCCGCCGAAGATTCAGCCCAACGACGACGACTGCAAGCACGATCGAGATAATCAGGGCTGGCCGCTGGTATCGGTTGAGGAAGTCGAGCACGTCATCGCGCTGATCGTCGAACACGTCAGCCAGCCACCAATACAAAGCCAGTCGTCCAAGGATGCCGATCGAGAGCAGCACTGCCAGTCGTGCGGGGTGCATTTTTCGGATACCGGTGATCGCCGCCACAATGTTCGAACCGGCGAACCAGGGAACCACAATCCAGTCGGCTTTGTCGAACATTGTCAGCGATGATCGGATGCCCTCGGCGCTTGCCCCGAGATACTTACCGAACCAACGCAGTACGTCGTCGCCGTATGCCCGACCGACCAGGTGACACACGACGTACGCGAATGCCAGCCGAACGCCGGCGACCCCGGCGTACTCCCACCAATCGATCGTCCCGGCGACCAGAAACAGGTGACGGACCCGCGATGAGAGGGCCAGCAGCTGGACAGGATTGGTGTTGACCCACTTGGCGGCGTAGGCCGAACCGAAGTTGCTGCATACCACCAAACCGACGAAGGCGACGAGTGTGAGCGGTGCCCAGGCGGGCCGATGGTGCGGCTTCGGCTCCGGATCGAACGACGGAGACTCGGTCACTCGTCCGACGTTATCGCCGGGTCGATGACCTTGAGGTCGACGTCGACGTCGAACTGCAGCGTCCGGATTGCGCCCCACGCTGCCTGACGTGACGAATCGTGGCCCGTGACAGCTATCAGGAACGGCCCTCGCTCAATCGCCAACAAGGACCCCGGATGAGTGGCTGTCACGGTCGCTGTTCGGGGAACGTCGGCGAGTAGGGCAACTTCGCCGAACGACGCCCCGCGCCCAAGGTTGCGAATGTGAACGCCACTCATGGTGACGTCGAACGACCCCTCCGTCACGGCGTAGAACCGATCGCCGTGGTCACCTTGCTGGACCACGACGGTTCCGGGCGACACAGCCACTTCGAGCGCGCCGCGTGCCAGCGATTCGAGCGCCAGTGGCGGGAGTGGTGAGAATGCCGGTATCCGACGCAGCAGACTCATCGCCACGACTGGGACGTCGGCACCGTCATCAGCGACGCGGAGCGAACGCCACGCAGCAACCACGATTCCACTGAACAACACACCCAGCCCGATCATTGCTGCTTTCACGCCTGAGAATCCGATCAGAATTTGGGCGAACACGGACCCAATCACCATGCCCGCTCCTGAGCAGAGTTCCAGCACGGCGAACACAGCCGCCAGCTGATTGGGTGGTGCCGATCGCTGCAGCAGCATCCGACTCAACACGTCGAGGGCAGATCTGCTCAGACCGAGAATCGGCAACAGGATCAGCGCCGCGGCGAGGTTGAGCGTCAGACCGAATGCGATGGTGGCGCCGATGATTGCCAACAATGCGATCAACAGGCATGGCGCCAGCCTGCGTCGGTTGAGCAGCATGGGCGATCCGATCGCTGCGATCAACGCTCCGCTGCCAACGAGCGTGCTCAGCAACCCGGCTCCGGACTCGCCAAGGTCGAGATGGGCGCCGGCGGTGACCACCATGATGATGTCGAGCGCGCCGACCAACACGTACTGTCCGCCGGCGACGCCAAGCACTCCTGCTGCGCCGGGACGCTGGCGCAGTGCCTGAACGCTCGTCATCAGGTGGCGAATCGAACCGCCACCCTTCTGGTCGACGACATGGTGAGCCGCAGGGAGATCGGTGATCGCGCGAGGTGACGCGACAGCGGTCGCCGACGCGACCAGAAGGACGATTCCGCCCAGAGCGAGATTGGGTCCGTCGATCGCTAGGAGCGCTGTCGCGAACAATGGGCCGGCGAGTACGGCGACGCTGTCACAGATCCCGACTCGCATGTTGGCGAGGCTCAATTCGCGTGACGATCGCACGATCGCCGGCAGCAGCACTGCGCCGGCCGGTCGGATCGTGGCGACGGCTCCGATTCCGAGCATGCAACCTCCGACGACGAGTGGAGCGGGAGCATCATTGAGAGCGGCGACTGCGGCGAATCCATACCCGATCGTTTGCGCCGCCATCCCGCCGAGCCGAACTCGATCTGGCCGTTTGCGCTCGGCGAGTGCCCCGGCGTACGGCGCGAACAGGACATAGGGAACCAGCATCGCCGCCGACGCAAAACCGGTCGCCCGAGCCCCGCCTCGGTCGAAGACGTATACGAGCACCACAATGAAGACCGCCCACTCTGCGACCACCGCCAACAGGTGGCTGGCCACATAACGAAGCAGATCGGGGTTTCGGGGCGTCCCCATCGGCGCTCAAACTAGTGCAGGCCGGACGACGCAATCGTAGGCAAGCCGCCCGCTGACCGCTACAGCCGCCCGGCGTCGATGACTCGTTGGAGGAACTGTCGGGTGCGTTGCTCCGTCGGTGAACTGAACAGGCGTTCCGGGGTTCCGGATTCGAGTATCCGGCCCTTGTCGAGAAAGCACACACGGTCGCCGATTTCCTTGGCGAACGCCATTTCGTGAGTGGCGATGAGCATCGTCATGCCATCACGCTTGAGTTCGCGAACGACGTCGAGCACTTCGCCAACCAATTCTGGGTCAAGCGCCGACGTGATCTCATCCAGCAACATCACCTCGGGATTGATCGCCAACGATCGGGCTATCGCGACGCGCTGTTGCTGGCCGCCACTGAGTCGATCCGGGTAGTCATCTGCCTTGTCGCCGAGCGAGAGTCGTTGCAGTAGGTCAACGGCGTCACTTCGTGCCTTGGCTTTGGATTTTCCAAGCACGCGGCGTGGCGCCAGCGCGACATTGTCGGCGACGGTCATGTGCGGGAACAGATTGAAACTCTGGAATACCATCCCGATCCGCCGCCTGATCGGGTCTGCATCGAGGCCTGGTTCGCTGATATCGGCACCGTCGAGCCAGATCTCGCCGTCGTCGATCGGTTCGAGGAGATTGATACATCGGAGCAGGGTGCTCTTGCCCGAACCCGATGCACCGATCAGGCAGATCACCTCCGATTCGGCAACATCGAGACTGATCTTGTCGAGCACGGTATTCGTACCGAACCGCTTGACGACTTGTCTGACCTGGAGTTTCATCGCACGCTTGTCCCAGACATCTGGCGTCGCTCACGTTGGATCAAATGATCGGTGAGCCGTGTGAGTGGGATCGAGACGCACAGGAACAGCACGGCCGCTGCGACATACGGCGTGTAGTTGAAATTGCGCTGCGTTTCGATCGTGGCTCGCCGAAGAACCTCGACCGGGCCGAGCACGCTGATCAATGCGACGTCCTTCTGGAGGCTGACCATGTCGTTCATCAATGGTGGCACCACCCTCCGAACCGCCTGCGGGAGCACAACGTGGCGCATGGTTTGACTGCTGGAAAGGCCGAGGGAGCGTGCTGCCGCACGTTGGCTTTCGTGGACGCTTTCGATTCCCGCCCGAAAGACCTCAGAGACGTAGGCCGAATAGGTCGTCACGAGGGCGACCGTGCCCCACACGATGTAACTGCCGTACCAGGTCCGGGTGTTCAGCAGTCCGACAACGCCAAACCCGATTAGGTAGATCCACAAGATGACCGGCACACCGCGCACGATGTCGACGTAGGCGGTGGCGGCCAGCCGCAGGGGGTACAGGGCGGGCGAGCGAACGCTGCGGGCGAACGAAATCAGCAACGCGACGGCGATGATCAGCGGTGCCGACCAGAGAAAGATCTGGATGTCATACCAGAACGGCTTAAGCAGTTCGGGAAAGACGTCGCCAAACGTGCCGATATCGAAAAATGAGCGCCGGACCCTTGGCCAACCCGGCAACACCTGTAGCAATGTGATCGTCGCGGCGAAGAAGATCACTGTGCTGATCGAGGCAACCAGTGAACTTCGTCGCCGCTGGCGCTGTTCGTAAAGTTGCCGCCGGGTCGGGGACACGTTGTGAGATCAGCCGGCCTCGATCACGGGCGCGCCCGACCATTCGGACATCCACTCGGTCGTGATCGTGTCGAGTTCACCGGAATCCTTCAAGCGACCAAGCGCTTCGTTCACGCAATCTGTGAGCGGGCTGTCCTTGGCGAGCAGCAATCCGAATTGATCGGTGCCACTCCCTTCGATCTGACCGAATACCGCAGCATCGGTCAACTCCACTGCAGTCATGAACAGAGCGGTCGGAAGGTCAGACACCGCAACGTCGATCTGGTTCGCCTCGAGTGCCTGCTTGACGCCTGCGTTGTCGTTGAAGATTGCCGGATCGGCGTCCGGTTTGATCACGTCCTCGATGTAGGTCACGCTCGTCGTGCCCGAAGCGACACCGATCTTGAGGCCCTTGATGTCGTCGAGAGTCTTGACACCCGATCCTGCCGAGCTGTTGAGGCCGAATACGGCCTGTGCTGCTGTGTAGTAACCATCGCTGAAGTCGACTGCCTGCGCCCGCTCGTCAGTGATCGTGTACTGCTGGAGATTGAAGTCGAACGACTTCGGCCCTGGGCTGATCGCCTCCTCGAACCCGGTACGGACCCAGGTGACGGCGTCGCCTTCGAACCCGAGTTCGCGGGCAACGGCCATAGCGACTGCTGACTCGAAACCTTGGCCGTCCTCGGGGGTGGCGTCGTTGACCACATATGGGGGGAAGGCAGGTTCGCCCGTCGCGATGGTGACCACACCATCGGTGATGGTTTCTGGATTCTCACAGTCGCCACCCGAGGCCGAATCGTTGTCGTTGCCACATGCCGACAACAGCATGGCTCCTGCGAGCAGCGGGGCGATGGCAACAAAGCTGAGACGAGTACGTTGCATGGTTGTTCTCCAGTTTCTTCAGGTGTTCACGCTGAGAGTTACACCGTACAGAATTCGACAAGTTTGATCGAACTGGTTGACACTGAGACGGTTTATGTCTTAGTGTCTCAATGATGTTGTCGAGTGAGGACAAGATTCTCGACGCCACACGGCGTTGCTGCGAACGCTGGGGGATCGAACGGGTCACCGTCGACGACATTGCCTCCGAGGCCGGTGTCTCGCGAGCAACCCTGTATCGATTGTTCCCCGGCGGCAAAGACATCCTGTTCGAGGCGCTCCGAGTCCGCGAACTCGACGAATTCTTCACTCGCATGTTGACCGAGATTGCCGGGGCCGAATCCTTTGAAGACCTACTGGTCCGTACGATCGTCACCGCCACGCTCGAACTTCGCGCCGATGAGCACTTGGCGATCATGCTCGCTACGGAACCGGGCGAAACGCTCGGTCAACTGACCGCTGCCGGTGTGCCGCGGATCATCCGGGTGGCGACGACGTATCTCACGCCACTCGTCACGCCGTATCTCAACGATCGTCAATCGGCCCAACTGATCGACGTGCTCGCCCGAGCGACGATTTCGTACTTCCTTGCGCCGAGTGAACATTTCGATCTCGGCGACCCGGTATCGGCACGGTCGTTCATCCGCCCGCTGCTCTCGGTCTTTCACCCACACACCACCTCACTGAACCACGGTCTCTGAACCACGGTCTCTGAACCACGGTCTCTGAACCACGGTCTCTGAACAACAGGAGCACAACCATGTCACTCACGCATGCCAGCAACGACGAGATCATCGGTCGCGACGACATCAACAACATCGAAGCGATCCTTTCGGTTACAAACACCGATGTCGATGAGGTGCTCCACGTTGTCAAAGACAACGCAGATGCAATCTTCACCTGGGATTACTCGTTGGCTCGCCCGCAACTCCGAAAACTGTACGAGAAGGCCAAGGTCGGCCAGTGGAATTCAACTACCGATCTTCCGTGGGACACCAATGTCGAGGTCGACGCGGTGGTGACCAAGGATCAGGCGGCGTTCTCGGCGGGGTTGTCGCCCAACCATTACGACGGCACCGTGGTCGAGAAATGGGGCGACAAGGAATGGCTCGAATTCGGGATCGACCAGCGCCGCTGGACGCTGTCGCAGTTCCTGCACGGTGAGCAGGGCGCCCTGCTGTGTACTGCCAAGATCGTCGAAACCGTGCCGTGGTATGACGCCAAGCTGTACGCCTCGACCCAAACGATGGACGAGGCACGTCACGTCGAGGTGTTCCATCGCTACCTCGACGAGAAGATGGGTGGCAGCTTCCTGATCAATGCCCATCTTCGGATGTTGCTCGACGACATCATCAACGACTCACGCTGGGACATGACGTACTTGGGCATGCAAGTGATGGTCGAGGGTCTCGCGCTGGCGGCATTCGGGTTCATGCATCAAATGACCGAGGAACCGCTGCTCAAGCAGTTGTTGAGATACGTGATGAGTGACGAGGCCCGCCACGTTGCCTTCGGCGTGCTCTCGCTGAAAGAGGTCTACGAAGGAATGACCGATGTTGAAATGAAGGATCGCCAGGAGTTCGCGTTCGAGGCCGCGATCCGGATGCGTGATCGCCTGCTCTCGCAAGAGGTGTGGGAGAAGCACGGTGTCAACCCGCGCGATGTCGTCCCCTTGATCCTCAAGGACCCGACCCGCGACCTCTTTCAGCAGATGCTGTTCTCGAAGATCGTGCCGAACTGCAAGAAGCTCGGCCTGCTCGACCGCAATGACAAATGGCTGCGTCGTCGCTTCGAGGAGATGAGCGTGATCCAGTTCGAAGATTGGGAAGACACCGGCTCCGAGTACATCAAGTTCGAACTCGACGGCGAGCAACAAGAACTCCAACCCGCTGTAGTCGCGTAACGCCCCACATCAGCGGGTGTTACATCCGGTGTCTGACACCGGATGTAACATTCGGGATTGAACTGTCACCCCTACGTACTGGAGCAGTGCTGATGACGCACTTTGGCCGAGTTCTGTCGGCGATGATTACGCCGTTCGACGATAGCGGTGCACTCGATCTCGGCGTCGCCGCCAAACTGGCGCAGCATCTGCAGTCGAACGGACACGACGGCCTGGTGCTCGCCGGAACGACCGGTGAGGCGCCGACACTGAGCGACGACGAGCGATTGAGCCTGTTGGCGGCCGTGGTCGAGGCGGTCACAATCCCAGTGATCGCAGGCACAGGCACGAATGACACGCGACACTCGGTTGACCTCACAAAGCAAGCCAAACAACTCGGCGCAGCCGGCGTACTGGCAGTCTGCCCGTATTACAACCGTCCGTCGCAGACAGGCATCGCCGCACATATGCGAGCGATTGCCGAGGCGAGCGACCTGCCCGTCATGGTGTACGACATCCCAATTCGAACAGGTCGCAAGATCAACACGGCGACGCTACTTCGGCTGTTCCGCGAGGTCCCAAACATCGTCGCGCTCAAAGACGCGGCCGGCAACCCGGGCGAAACCGCGGCACTGATCAGTTCAGCTCCGGCCGGCACCGAGGTGTACAGCGGCGACGATCTCCTGACGTTGCCGCTGTTGGCGAGCGGGATCGTCGGCGTTGTCGGCGTCGCCACTCACTGGACCGGCGATGATCATCAGATGATGTTCGATTTGTGGGACAAGGGCGATGTCGTCGGTGCCAGACTCGTCAACAGTCGGATGCTCGAGAGCTTCGCATTCGAGACTGGCGATGACGCTCCGAACCCGATTCCGACCAAGGCGATGATGCGTCATCTCGGCTTTGCCGTCGGTCAAGCCCGGCTCCCGATGGGCGATGCGCCCGAATTTGTTGATCAACGCGCGCCGGAAGTGTGGGCCAACCTGCAACGCTGGCGCGATTCGTTTCCCGACCGACCAGATCGCTGAGTATTGATGCCGCAACCCATCCCCGCAGAACCCGTCCGCATCGTCTTCCTCGGTGGATTGGGGGAAATCGGTCGCAACTGCATGGCGATCGAGCAGGGTCAGGGCGAGAGCCGATCGATGATCTTGATCGATTGTGGTCTGATGTTCCCGAACACCGACATGCACGGGATCGACCTCGTGCTTCCCGACTTCACGTATCTGAAGGACAACGCCCGCCAGATCCTCGGCCTGATTGCTACGCATGGTCATGAGGACCATGTCGGTGGAATTCAGTACCTGCTCCGCGACAACGACGGGATCGGACACCTGCGCGACAAACCGCTCCCGGTCTACGGCGCGGCGTTGACGCTCGGCTTGGCGCGTAACCGGATCGAAGAAGCCGGATTGCTCGGGCGGATCGATATGCGGCCGACGAAGGACGGTGACACCGTTCAAATCGGTCCGTTCAAGGTCGAGTTCATCCCCGTCACGCACTCGGTACCGCATGCTCACGCCATCGCCGTACACACCGTGCAGGGCACGATCATCCATTCCGGCGACTGGAAACTCGACCTCACACCGGTCGACGGGCGTCGCACCGACCTCTCCCGGCTTGGACAACTCACGGCTGGCGATGGCGTTCGAGTGGTCCTGTGCGACTCGACCAACGCCGAGGAGTCGGGCTACGCCCCAAGTGAAACCACGGTCGGTGGCGTGCTCCGTTCGCTGTTCCAGGAACATCGCGATCGGCGGATTGTGACCGCCAGTTTCGCCAGCCACCTTCATCGAATCCAGCAAATCGCCGACGCCGCGATCGCTTCGGGTCGCAAGATCGCCACGCTCGGACTGAGCATCAAGAAGAATGTGCGGCTCGGCCGCGAGCTTGGCGTGATCAACATTGCCGAGTCAGCGATGATCGACATCGAAGACATCGACAACTACTCGCCGGGCAAGATTTGTGTGATCTCGACCGGTTCGCAAGGCGAGGCAATGTCGGCGTTGGCGCTGCTCGCTCGCGGGGAGAACAAGTTCCTCAAGCTCGGCGAGCATGACACCGTGATCCTGTCGAGCCACGCCATCCCAGGTAACGAGACCAACGTCAACAAGGTGATCGACGGGCTCCTGCGAAAAGGCGCAGAGGTCGTTCACTCAGGAATCGCTGATGTTCACGCCACCGGGCACGCTCAAGCCGACGAAATCAAAACGTACATCTCGCTGCTCAAGCCAGAGTTCTATGTTCCGATCCATGGCGAGTATCGCCACATGGTCGCCAATTCCCGACTGGCTGAAACGATGGGCATGCCCCGCAACAAGGTGCTGTTGTGCGAGGACGGCGACGTGCTCGAACTCACTGACATCGGTCTCGACTACGCCGGTCGTGTGCCGGCCGGATACGTCTACGTGGATGGGATCGTCGGCGACGTCGGTCAAGGCGTGATTCGTGACCGCCGCGTGCTCGGCGAGGAGGGTGTCGTCGTGGTTGTCGTCTCCGTCGACATCCAGTCAGGGAAGGTGATCACCGGACCCGACATCATCACGCGCGGTTGGGTGTATGCGCCGGAAGCCGAAGATCTTCTCGACGAAGCGTGCGAACGGGTTTCAGCGGTGGTCGAGGCAGCCCTTGCAAACGGGGTTCGCGATGTCGAGGCGTTGGAGCGTGAGGTGCGTCGCGCAGCGGGCAAGTTCGTCAGTGAACGTACGAAGCGCAAACCGATGATCGTCCCTGTTGTGATGGAGACGTGATTGCGCGGAGCGTTCGGCCTGGTCGGATTGCTGGGATTGCTCGTCCTGGCAGCATGCGGTGGTGAGGCTGTACCGGGCCCGCTGGTCGCCGAGATCGGCAATGCGATCGCTGCCGTCGAGGCTGAGCTTGGTGGGCCGCAACAGTTCTACGAGATCTCCGCTGATCTCAAAGCGGTGACGGTGTTCGTTGCTACCGAAGGTGGCGCAACTCCGTATGTGTATACGGATCGCGCCGTGCGGCCCGGCGAATTGGTTGCCGGCGCGGTTGGCTCAACATTTTCGGCCGAGTCGGTGGCGATCGATCCGGACCGTATCTTCGACCGCGTCCGCTCCGAGTTGGACGATCCGGTGATCATCGATTTCGCCGTTCAAGGCGGCTCCGGCGGTTCGGTGATCTACGACGCAACAGTTGCCAGCGACTCCGGAGGACGGTTGCTCGTGCTGCTTGCCGCCAATGGTGAAATCCTTGGTGTGCAAGGAGAGTAGCTGGATGCCAGAACGGTGCAACACCCGCTTGGTACCGTGGGTCAGGTCATGAACACCTGGGGTAACTCTAAGAAGCCGCATCGCACCGCTCTGACGCGCTCGAAAGGCTCCGTCCAGCGACCAGCGCAACGATCACGTGGGGCGGTCAGGGACGCCACTCCGCCTCCTGGAAATCGTCGTCGCAACATTGCTCAGGCTGATCTACGCCACGCTGTTGAAGGCCGCGAGCACGAGTTTGTCGGAATCATCTGTATCGGCGTCGGTCTCGTGCTCGGACTGGCGACGTACTTCGATCTTGCTGGTCCACTCGGGCGCGGGATCGAAACATTCGTCGGCTGGTTCCTCGGTCTCGGGAGATTCATTCTGCCGATCGTGTTGGTTGCCGCCGGAGTCGCACTGGTGAAGAAGGGCCGCTCGTCGAGTCCGTTCCGGTTGTTCGTCGGGTGGGGATTGTTCGCTGTCGCACTGCTCGGCATGCTGCACATCGTTGGCGACCCTGAGCCGTGGAGCGACGCAGGCGAAGTCGTTGACGCGGGCGGATGGGTTGGTGTTGCAATCGGTCAACCGTTGCAGCGGTTGCTGGCTTCTGCTGGAGCGGTTGTGGTTCTGTTGGCGATCGGTGTTGGCGGCGGCTTGTTGGTCACGAGTACCTCGTTGAAGACGATGGCTATGCACACCGGGAAGGGGATGGGGACCGTCGCCCGTCCGCTGGGCCGCGTTGCACGGAAGGCCCTCTCGGACCTTTCGACGCTCAACAGCGAACGAGATCCGTCGCGGCTCTCGGGGCCTGGCTCGAAACGACGGGCAAAGGTGGCGAAGATCGATGGCGAGCCGCTCGCTCCAGCGCTATACGACGGTGCCGACGACGCCGATGATTTCTCTGGCCAGCAACAGCCGATCACAGCCGCACCCAAACGTCGCAAGGTCAAACCGGGATCCGACCAGATTGCCCTGCCAGTCGATGGTATCGAGGTCGGCGAGTGGGTACTTCCTCCGCTCGCTCATCTGAGGCAGGCCGGTACCCAGGCGATCGACATGGCTGCGGTCGAGAAGCGTGGACAGACGCTGCAGGAGTCGCTGGCTCAGCACGGTGTCGAGACACAACTCGTCGGCATGACAGTTGGACCGACCGTGACTCGCTACGAACTCGAACTCGGCGCAGGCGTCAAGGTTGCCCGGGTCACCAGCCTGCAGAAGGACATCGCCTATGCGATGGCGGCGGTCGATGTCCGAATCCTGGCTCCGATTCCGGGGCGATCAGCGATCGGTGTCGAGGTGCCCAATCATCAACGTCAACTGGTCGCGCTCGGCGACTTGATGGTGTCGCCCGAGGCTGCAAAGGCAACCCATCCGCTGGAGGTTGCAATCGGTAAGGACATCGCCGGTCGGGCCGTGTTCCTCGACCTGTCAACGACCCCTCATCTGCTGATCGCCGGGGCAACCGGCGCAGGTAAGTCGAGCGGAATCAACTGCATCATCACCTCGTTGCTGATGCGCACCACCCCTGACCAGGTCCGCCTGATCCTGATCGACCCCAAGCAGGTCGAGATGGGTCAGTACCAACAACTCCCGCATCTACTCACGCAGCCGGTCACCAATCCGAAGAAAGCCGCCAACGCGCTCGGCTGGGCGGTGAAGGAGATGGAACGACGCTACGACGTGCTCTCCGAGGTCGGTTATCGGGACATCACCGGCTACAACAAGGCGGTCGGTGCCAAGCAGTTGCCGCCGCCGCCCGGGGTTGCAGCAGACGATTCGCCCTACGTGCATATGCCGTACATCGTCGTCGTGGTCGACGAGTTGAACGACCTGATGATGGTGGCGGCACGTGACGTGGAGGAATCGATCACACGCATCGCCCAGAAGGCGCGGGCGGTTGGTATCCACCTGATCATCGCTACCCAACGGCCCTCGGTGAACGTGATCACCGGCGTGATCAAGGCAAACATTCCCGCCCGAATTGCGTTTGCCGTGTCGAGTCTCACGGACTCTCGCGTGATTCTCGACCAACCTGGTGCCGAGAAGTTGGTCGGCAAGGGCGACATGTTGCTGCTCCCCGGCAACACCTCAGTGGCGAACCGAATCCAGGGTTCGTTCGTGAGCGAGGAGGAGGTTCGCAAGGTCGTCGCTCACTGGCGTCAGCAAGCTCCCGAACCGGTCTATAGCGGCAATCTCGAAGGTGATGACGATGGCCGTGGGACTGCCGGGTTCGGTCAACACCTGTTGTTCAACGACGGGTCCGATGTCACATCAGATTCGAATGCGTTCTCGTCAGGCGACGATGACGACGATTCGATGATGCGTCAAGCAATGGAGTTGATTATTCGCAGCCAGTTGGGTTCAACATCGATGCTGCAACGCAAGCTCAAAGTCGGATTCGCCCGAGCCGGGCGAATCATGGATCTCTTGGAACAACGTGGTGTCGTCGGCCCAAGCGAGGGCTCGAAGGCACGCGAGGTCCTGATGACCGTCGAAGAGTTCGAACTCCTCCAACAGAACGGCCAACTTTGATCAGCGCGCAAAAACCCGCATCCCGTTGATCCAGGTTTCGTCGACTAGGGCCCCGGCGACTTCGTTGCCGGCGATCGCGGTTATGTCACGGTCGAGCACGATCACGTCGGCGCGTTGACCGGCAACGAGTGAACCGGCGTCATCGTCGAACGCCTGGTAAGCGCTTCCGGCCGTGTAAGCACTGATTGATTGCAGGATCGGTAAACGTTCCTCCGGTAGCCAACCGCCGACGGGTTCGCCCTTGAGATTCTGTCGGGTGACGGCGACCGCAAGCCCGTCGACCGGCCGATGCGACGACACCGGCCAGTCGGATCCGAAGCTGATCGGCCCGCCGAGCGCAGCGAGCGATCCGATCGGGTACTGAAGCGCGCTGCGAGCTGTTCCGATACGCGGAATCGTCAAGTCGAGTTGCGGATCATCGAGGCACGCCCACAACGGTTCGAAGTTGGCAATGACGCCAAGCTGGGCGAACCGTGGTCGATCGGTGAGGTCAACAAGTTGTGTGTGGGCGATCACCGGGCGGCGGTCACGTGGACCGTTGAGCCTGGCAGCGTGTTCGATCGCATCGAGGGCCATCCGAACCCCGGCATCACCCAGCGCATGGATATGAATTTGGAACCCGTCGGCGTCGAACGCCCGGACTGCTTCTTTGAGACCTTCTGCTGACCAGTTCGGGAGACCGCACGAGTGTGGTGCGTCTTCGTACGGCTCGAGCAGGAACCCGGTTCCGGCCTCGATCACGCCATCGGCGAAGAACTTGATCGTCTCAGCGGTGACCCACGGTGATCCGATCGGATCAATACGGGTTGTGCTTCGTGCGACGTTGAAGCCGTGGCGTTGCTGTGCCCACAGAACCGGATCGGCGCGAAAGGCCATGTTGAATCGGCAGGTCATCGTCCCTGCCAGCGCACCCGCGACGTATGCGGCGAGTTCGTCGAGTGACACCGAGGCATCTTGCACCCAAACGATTCCGTCGGCGGCGAGCGCTTGCATGGCGTTGGTCAGACCCCTGGCACGAGTCTCCGCAGATATCCGAGGCATGTGCTGTTGAACGAGGTCCATTGCTCCGTGTTCGAGCAGCATTCCTGTTGGCGTGCGACCGCCATCGCGAACGATCGTGCCGAGCGCGACGTCTGGCGAAGATACCGTAATTCCGCCGATGCGGAGTGCGGCGGTGTTGGCCCATACCGCGTGATAGTCGCTCGGAAACAGGGCAACGGGCCGATCAGGGCACACGGCATCGAGCCATTCGGCGCGACCCATCCCGTTGGGCAGCAGAGGAGGTGAATAGCAGTGCCCGACGATCCAGGGATCGGTGGGGTGATCGTCGGCCCAACGACGAATCATGTCGAGTACGACATCCAATGAGTCGACGCCCGTGAAGTTGAGTTCGGTGCGGTTGATCCCAGCGTGTAGAGGGTGGGCGTGCGCATCACGGAAGGCCGGAAGCAGCGCTCGGCCATCGAGCCGCACGATCTCGTCGTAACCGGTCGCCAACGGATCTACGTTGTCACCGACCGCTGCGATCCTGTCGCCATCGATGACAAGCGACGAAGCCGGTCGACCATCGAACGTGACGACAGCCCCACCGGTGAACAACACACGAGCCATGGCACGATTAGATCAGATGGCTACAGCAAACGGCTTAGGGCATGGATTGTGATCCCGGCCAAGCCGCCGACCAGTGTTCCGTTGATCCGAATGAACTGCAGGTCGCGACCGACTTGCAGCTCCATCTTTCGTGCGGTTGATTCGCCGTCCCAACGTTGGACTGTCGACGCGATCAGATCGCTGACTTCGGTGCGGTAGTGCTCGATCACGTACTCGAGTGATCGTTGCACCCAATCGTCAACCTTGGCCTGCAGTTCGGATTCCGATGCCAAGCGCTCACCGAATCGCTGCAGGCTCGAGGTGATACGGGCCCGGAGCTCACTGTCCGGGTCATCAGCGGCAACGATCAGCGCTTGCTTGGTACCCGCCCACAACGACTCGAGCCAGGCCCGGACATCTGGATGTTCCAGTAGCTCCTCTTTGAGTTGCTCGCCTTTCGCCAACAAATCGGGATCGGTCTTGAGCCGGTCGGCGAAGTCTCGGACGCGGGCGTCGATCGAGTGTCGAACTTCGTGCTTCTGGTCGTTGCCGACATCGTGCAGGAATCGACCGACAGCGCTGAATATCTTCTCGAAGATTCGGTCGTCGATCGGTTCTGGCACCCACCAAGGCGATTCCGAGTCGAGTCGCTTGCGGAATGTGCTTCGATTGTCGTCGAGGAATCCGCCGAGCGCCGTCAGGACGGCGTCGAGTAGCCGCTGATGGTGGCCACCTTCGACGCTCAGATCGATTGCCCTACCGACCAACGGTGCGGCAGGTGTGGCCCGGATCCGGGTCCGAACGATTCGTTCGAGTCCGTCTTGGACCTCTTTGTCATCGAGTACTTCAAGCGTGCCGCGTAACGCGTCACCGATCGCCTCGCTCGCCCTGGCGGCGTGTGAGGGCTGCGACAGCCATCCGCCGAGCCGTCGCCCAATGCTGGCTTCGGAGAGTCGCTCGCCGAGCACCTCGTGTGTCAGGAAGTTGCTTTCGACGAACTCACCAAGGCTGCGACCAATCTGATCCTTGCGGTTCGGGATGATCGCCGTGTGGGGGATTGGAAGGCCGAGCGGATGGCGAAACAACGCTGTGACAGCAAACCAGTCGGCGAGTGCACCGATCATCGCCGCCTCTGCGAATGCCCGCACGTACCCGACCCAGCCATCGCCCCCGTCGACGTTGGTGATCACGAACACGACGGCGGCGACCACAAGCATCGCCGCCGCAAACAGTTTCATTCGTCGCAGACCTGCCTGCTTGTCGAGGTCGTCTTGATTGGCCTGCATGCCGCGAACCCTACCGGCGGTCGTCCTCCGGGCTCAGCGACCGGGGTCGATCACCCGACGGCCTGTTTGCGTTTTGGTGTCACGAGATTGGTGGGATGCTCGGGCGTTCTGTTCGTGTGCGTTTGAGTTCCCAGAAGCCGACCATTGTGGCGACCGTTTCCATTGCGTCCCACAGGGCCAACGCCTGATCGCCGGTTGGCATGCGTGAGATCACCGGGCCGAAGATGCCGCGCTTGACGCCGTCGTCGCAGAGAAACGCGATGATCGGTGTGCCGACGTCGTCTCCGACCAGTTCGAGCCCGGCATCCATGCGGCTACGAATCTCGGTGTCCCAGACGGCGTTGTCGGCGGCCGCCGAATGAGAACGATCCAATCCGAGCTGTTCGAGTGCGTCGCCGAAATCGAACTCCGGGGTAGCGAGCTGATGAATCCTTGTACCGCATTCCCAGTACCAGTTGAACGCCCGCTCGTCGCCCTCGCTGGATCGCACCGACTCCATCACGCGCAGCATGCGATGCCCGCGTTGTGAGATTCCGGCGTAGGACGAACCCGGCTCCGGATCGTTCTTGAACATCAAACTGATGGGTTGCCACGTGATGCTGAGTTTGCGGGGCGGTGCAACTTCTTCGACAACCCAACGAGCCGTCAGCCAGCACCAGGGTCAAATCGGATCGACCCAGAACTCAACATCGGTTCCCTTCACGTTGTGCAGTGTTCCATGCCTCAAACCTGGCTCGCGAATTAGGCCGGGTAGGCTTGTTGTGTCATGTCCCAGCTGTTCTATGTCGAGACGCTCGGCTGCCCGAAGAATCAGGTCGACTCCGACAAACTGATCGGCACGTTGCTGGCCGACGGGATGACGGCAACCGATGATCCTGAGGTTGCCGACTTGGTGGTGGTCAACACGTGCGCGTTCATTGACGAGGCTCGCAAGGAGTCGATCGACACGATTCTGACACTCGACCAGCAACGTCGTGATGGCGCTCGCCTCGTCGTGACCGGCTGCATGGCCGAACGGTATGGGTCCGAGCTCGCCGAGGCCCTTCCGGAGGTCGATCAGATTGCCGGCTTTGGTGTGCGCTTCAACCAGCCTGCATGGGCCGGCACGCCTACGAGGAACAAGAAGCTGATCCCGGTTTCGTCAGCGCCGCTGCCGGAACTCGACCTGCTCAACCTGCCGCGCCCGAAGTCGTCTTCGCCGTGGGCATACATCAAAATCGCCGAAGGGTGTGACCGTTCGTGCGGGTTCTGTGCGATTCCCAGCTTCCGCGGCCCTCAGCGCAGCCGTGACATCGCCTCGATCCTGACAGAGGTCGAGCAGCTCGAAGTTCGCGAGATCGTGCTCGTCGCGCAGGATCTCGCCTCTTACGGCAAGGATCGGCCCGACGATTTGGGAGCCGGTTCGATCGTGCCACTCGTGAGCGCGGTCGCCGAGCGGGTCGACTGGTTGCGATTGCTGTACCTGTATCCGTCTGATCTTTCGGACGGCTTGATCGACGCCATATGTGCCACAGGCGTGCCGTACTTTGATCTGTCGCTGCAACATGTATCGAAGCCGCTGCTCCGGCGGATGCGTCGGTGGGGCGACGGCGGTCGCTTCCTCAAGCGAATCGCCGAGATTCGTGACCGTGAACCGGACGCCGCGTTTCGGTCGAACTTCATTGTGGGGTACCCCGGCGAAACCGAAAGCGATCACGATCAACTGTTGCATTTCGTTGAGGAGGCGCAACTCGATTGGTGTGGCTTCTTCGCATACTCACCAGAGGAAGGCACTCACGCCTTCACGCTTGACGGTGCTGTGGACCGTCGTCTGATGAACGAGCGACTGGCCGAGCTGCGTGAGATGCAAGACGACATCACGGCGTCGCGCCGTGACGACATGATCGGTCGCACCGTGCGTGTGCTCGTCGATTCAGTCGGCGTTGCCCGGAGCGTGCGTGAGGCTCCAGAAATCGACGGGATCATTCATATCGGTCATGATGTCCGGGTGGGGCAGTTCACTGATGTGCTGATCGTCGATGCGCTTGGGCCTGATCTGGTTGCCGATGGCGGCGAGATGGACGAAACGGTCGACTGATGCCGGTCGACCCAACCGCGGTGGCGACGTGGGCGAATGCGATCACGGCCGGTCGCCTGCTGCTGTCACCGCTGATGTTCCTCGTGATACCCGATCACAATCGGGGTTCGTGGTTGGCGTTCGGTTTGTGGTTCGTGTTGTGCGTCAGCGATGGGATCGACGGCTACCTGGCGCGTCGCCATGGCACCACGTCATCCGGAGCGTTTCTCGATCCGCTTGCCGACAAGGTGCTCGTGCTCGGCGCAATGTACGCACTCGTGCGCCACGACGTGTTCTGGATCCTGCCCGTGGCGATCATCGCCGGTCGTGAACTCGTGATCAGTGTGTACCGAACGGTGGCTGGGTCGAAGGGTGTCAGCATGCCAGCCAGCAAGGTCGCCAAGTACAAGACCGTCTTCCAACAACTGGCCGTCGGATTCGCGCTGTGGCCGTGGTTCGCGGTCGATGCCAAATGGTTCTGGAATGGCCTGCTCTGGATCGCAGTCGCACTTTCGCTGATCAGCGGGGCCCACTACCTGCTGCACGGGCGCGGATCGCAGGCCCGGATGACCGAAACACAACCGGCGTAAACGCGGATGCGCTGCGACGTTCTTGCTGTCGGTACTGAACTGCTGCTCGGTCAGATCATTGACAGCAACTCGGCGTGGATGGGCGAACAGTTGGCTGCTCAGGGGATTGACTCGTTGGTGCAGGTCAAGGTCGGCGACAACATCGGACGGATCGCTGAACAGCTTGCTCGAATGTTGGACGATTCCGACGCGGTGATCGTGTGCGGCGGGCTGGGACCGACTCACGACGACTTGACGCGTGAAGCGATCGCCGCAGTGATGAACGTCGAGCTCGAACATCACGAATCAATCGCCGACGTCATCCGTGAGTTGTTCGACTCCCGCGGGCGAAGGATGGCTGACAACAATTTGCGTCAGGCCCTCGTGCCAGTCGGGGCGACGATCATTCCGCAGACGCGCGGTACGGCGCCCGGTCTGATGTGCCCGGTCGTGGTTGGCGGCGTCGCCAAGATCGTCTTTGCGGTTCCAGGCGTTCCGCACGAGATGAAAGAGATGTTCGATCGAGCGATCATGCCCGAGTTGCAACGACGTTCCGGCGATCCATCGGTGATTGCCAGTCGCGTACTGCGCACGTGGGGCGAGAGCGAAAGCGGTCTCAACGAACGTCTCGACGGACTGATCGCCGAACTCGATGTACTCGGCAATCCGACCCTGGCGTTCCTCGCCAGCGGCTGGGAAGGCCTCAAGGTGAGGCTGACCGCCAAGGCCAAGACGAGTTCCGAATGTGGTCAGTTGCTCGATCGCTGGGAGGCGCGAGTCCGGGACGTGATCGACGACCTGGTGTTCGGCGTGGACAATGAGACGATGGAATCCGTCGTGCTCGATCTACTTCGGCACCGCGGTTGGTCACTGGGGTTGGCTGAGTCGGTCACCGGCGGACTGGTCGCTGCACGACTGACAGGGGTTCCGGGTGCCAGTGATGTCTTTCGCGGGTCGATCGTGTCGTATGCCACTGACGTGAAGCGATCGGTACTTGGCGTCAGCGATGGCGCGGTGGTGACCGAGCCGTCGGCCCTGGAAATGGCCCACGGGGCAAGCCACGTGCTCAACGCCGATGTCGGGCTGGCCCTCACAGGTGTCGCAGGTCCGGCCGAGCAAGATGGGATGCCGGTCGGAACGTTGTGCATCGGGCTGGTGTGGCCTGGAGGTGAAATGACCCGAACACTTCGGTTGCCCGGTCAGCGTGAACAAATGCGCCAAATGTCCGTGATCAGCTCACTCGACCTGTTGCGCCGCTCACTCTGACAAATCATGGTCAAGCGGGTGCCAAAGCGCACCGCTGTCGGTCAATATTCCTCAAGTTCACTCGATTGCGGGCCGAACAACGATGCGGAAGCGACCGAAGGATTCGACGATGGGTGAACAGACGCGTGACGAGCGACTCGCTCACTTACGAACGCGCCAGGAGCAACGGACGCAACGCCATCACCCAGCCAAGCACGCTCGCCGAATCGCGGGATCGGTTGCCGGCGTCGGGTTCGTGGCAATGGTGCCGATGATGGGACCGTTGAAGGCAGCCGAGACCGAGGCCGGCGCAGCGACCCAGCCGTCTCCGACGATCCCGCCACGAGTTGTCCCAGTGGCATCGGTGGTGACGGTCATTCCGACCGTTCTACCCGGCACAACATCGCTGCCGGCATTACTACCGACATTGCAACCGACCTCGACGACGGCGATCAACGTGATTCCGAAGGACCGCGTCGAAACGGGCATCAACGCCACGCCGATCACAACCGCGACTTCTGGGCCCGACGTGCCAACAGTGCCGGAAGGTGTAACGCATCCGCCGCCGGAACAACCCGTTGTAGCGCAACCACTGGCGGCAGTTGTCACCGCCCCGCCAGAAACGGCCCCGACAGCGACGACGCCGCCGGAAACGACTCAGCCGGTAGCGGCACCGGTGTCGACGGAACCGCCACCCCCATCGCCTCCACCAACACTGCCACCACCACCGGTCACGGAGCCCCCTCCACCACCCCCACCACCCCCACCGACAAGCGGAGCAAGCGGGGGCTGACGTGACGTGGCCAGCCCCGGTCCGGTCGCGACCGTATGCGGTCGCTGAGTTCAGGGCAATGGCGAGCCCGTGCCGGATCATTGCCGAGAATCAGGAACTTGCAGCCGTAGGAGAGTCCCTCGTTCACGAACTTGAACGACGCTGGAGCCGCTTCATACCGACCAGCGAGATCGGCGTCCTCAATCGGGCAGATGGTTCGCTCTGCATCGTTTCGCCACAGACGATGCATTTGGTCGAACGGGCCGAGTTTGCTCGCCTGGCTACTGACGGTGTGTTCAATCCGTTGGTATTGAACCGGCTCGACGCGCTGATGGCTGATGTCGACCGGGTGTCGCTCTCAGTCTCGGATCAGCCGATCGACCTCTTTACGGAACTATGTGGGATTCGTTTGCCTCGCGGCGCGGGTTTCGATCCTGGTGGAATCGGCAAGGGACTGGCCGGTGATCTCGTGATCGAGCTGCTGAGCGATTTGGGGGCGACGACCGCGCAGGTCGAACTTGGTGGCGATGTTCGAGTACTCGGCGAGAACTGGACCGGCGGCGAATGGTTGGTCAACGTCGCCGATGCCATCAATCGGACGGAGGTGATTGCGACGATTTCAGTCTCGGAGGGTGCGGTCGCGACGAGCAGCGTGCTTGCTCATCGATGGGAGTGCAATGGTCAGCCGGCCCACCATCTGATTGACCCAGCGACCGGTATGCCGAGTGCGACCGACCTCGCTTCGGTCACGGCGGTGTCATCAGAACTGTGGTGGGCCGAAGTTGTCGCCAAGGTTGCACTCATGGCGGGCCTCAGCGACGCCCCGGCGGTCATGCGGCGACATGGGGCGACTGGTTTGTTGATCGACGGACATGGGCAGCGTCACGTCGTATGAACTCGCAAATCACCTGGTTCGTATCGAGATCGTCGGGAATTGTTGCATGGGGTTTGGTCACGCTCGCCGTTGTGCTTGGGCTGCTGCTGTCGAGTCGGGCGGTTGCGAAGTTGGCGAGCCCGGCGTGGACACTGGACTTGCATCGGTTTCTCGGCGGTTTCTCGGTTGTCTTCACGGCGATTCACCTGATCGGGTTATGGGCCGATTCGTACGTCGAGTTCGGCTGGGCGGAGTTGTTCGTTCCGATGGCGAGTTCGTGGCAACCGGGCGCGGTCGCGTTTGGGATCGTGGCGATGTACACGCTGATTGCCGTCGAGTTGACCTCGCTGCTGAGGCGAAGTCTTCCGAACCGCGTATGGCGATGGGTACATCACACCAGCCTTCCGCTGTATGCGATGGCGACCTATCACGGGATCGCGGCGGGGTCCGACGGGGACCTGCTGGTCTTCAAAATCGTCGCCTACGTATCGATCGTCGTGGTGGCGGTTCTGACCACGATGCTCGTCCGGACGGCTCGCCGCCGGACATCAAGTGACCTGCGGCAGAGCGACGGTATCGTGGCAGGATTGCCCTTGTAGCTCAGTGGATAGAGCAAGTCCCTTCTAATGACAAGGTCGTAGGTTCGATTCCTGCCAGGGGCACGGTAGCCTGAACACCTGTTTGCCGTGCCAGCACTGGCGCGTGAGCCGTAAGCGGCGATCCCAACGGGCACCACAACAGGCGAGAGGGCACTGCGTGAACTTCAAGAAGGGCGAGACCGTCATCTACCCCCAACATGGCGCGTGTGTCGTCAAGGGGACCAAGAAGATGGAGGCCTTCGGCGAGAAGAAGGAGTACCTGATTCTCGAGACAGTCATCAGTGAGATGACGCTGAAAGTCCCGATTGACATGGCTTCCGAGGTCGGCGTGAGGCCCCCCGTTTCCGCCGATGAGCTCGAAGACCTCGTGTCGGTGTTGGCCAAGCCCGATCCCCGAGTGCCGTCCAACTGGAGTCGTCGGTTCAAGAATCACCAGGAGAAGTTGAAGAGCGGCGATGTGTATCAAGTCGCTGAGGTCGTGCGAAACCTGGCCGCCCGCAACCGCGACGCTTCGCTGTCGGCCGCCGAGCGCACGATGTATGAACGTGCCAGGGTTAACTTGATCAGCGAAATCTCGCCCGCACTCAAAGTGTCGGCCGAGGAAGCTGAGGCCTACCTCGACGAGGCGCTTTCCAAGGGCGTTCTGAAGCCAGAAAAGCCAGCAGTCAAAAAGAAGCTGTAGTTCGACCGACGAAGCGCTCGGCAGGGTCGCCTGTGGTGATCTGCGAGAATCATCGTCATGGCTCGTGTTTCGTTCCTTGGTCTTGGGGTGATGGGTGATCCAATGGCAGGTCACTTGGCGTCGGCAGGGCATTCGGTCACCGTCTTCAATCGGACTCCTGCCAAGGCGCTCGAGTGGGTGGCGACGTACGGTCATCAGGCGTCACCGACACCGATCGAAGCTGTCGAGGTTGCCGAGTTCGTGATGATCTGTGTCGGCAACGACGACGACGTTCGATCAGTCGCACTCGGGGCCCACGGAGCGATCGCAGGCATGCCGGCGGGTGCGACGTTGATCGACCACACGACAGCATCTGCAGACCTTGCTCGCCAGCTAGCCGCGGCGTGCTCCGATCACGGCGTCGGCTTCGTCGATGCACCGGTGTCCGGTGGACAGGCGGGTGCCCAGAATGGCCAGCTGACGGTGATGTGCGGCTCGGACGACGAACCCGTGTTCGCGGCGGCGCGCGAGGTGATCATGGCCTACGCCCGTGAGTGCCGGTTATTGGGCCCGGCCGGTGCCGGTCAGACGACCAAGATGGTCAACCAGATCTGCATCGCAGGCCTCTTGCAGGGCCTCGCCGAGGGCATCGTGTTCGCCCAGAAGGCGGGACTCGACGTCGATCAGGTGGTCGAGACGATCGGTAAAGGGGCCGCTGCAAGTTGGCAGATGGAGAATCGGGCCCGCACGATGGCCGCGGGGGAGTTCGAGTTTGGTTTCGCCGTTGAATGGATGCGGAAGGACTTGGCGATCTGTTTGGCCGAGGCAGATCGCGTCGGTGCCCGGCTGCCCGCTACGGCGTTGATCGACCAGTTCTACAAACAGGTGATCGAGCGCGGAGGCAAACGTTGGGATACGAGTTCACTGGCACATCTGCTCCAACATCCCTGAGTTCGGTCAGAGCAGTGTCAGTCAGGCGAAACCGTCGCCGAAGTCGGGGTGTTCGAACCGGTCGATACCCGCCTCGATCTGGGCCACCAGTGTTTCCAAAACGGCGACACGAGCCCACTTCTTCTGTTCTCCGGAGATGACGTGCCACGGTGCGAGTTCGTGGTCGGTGCGAGTGAACATCTCCTCGACGGCCCCGTTGTACACATCGATCTTGAGCCGATTGCGCCAATCTTCCTCGGTCAGCTTCCAGTGCCGAACCGGGTCTTTCTGGCGGTTTTCGAATCGACGGAGCTGTTCATCAGGGCTGATCTGAAGCCAGAACTTGACGATGATCACTCCTTCGAGGACGAGGCTGCGCTCGAACTGGACGATCTCGTCGTATGCACGTTTCCATTGATCCTTGGTGGCGTAACCCTCGACCCGTTCGACGAGCACCCGCCCGTACCAACTCCGGTCGAACAGCACCATCCCTCCGAGACCTGGTACGTGCTGCCAGAAACGCCAGAGGAAATGTTTGCGCTTCTCGTCGAAGGTCGGCTTGGCGAACGCCGACACGTGGTAGTGGCGCGGATCGAGCGGTTCGACGATTCGTTTGATTGCGCCACCCTTGCCTCCGGCGTCAGACCCTTCGAAGACGACGAGAATTCCCGGACCGAGCTCGGGTGATTCCAGGTGGCCACCGAGCTGCAGACGAAGATTAAGCAGTCGGCGTTGGGCGGCCAGCAGCCGTTCGTTGTATTCAACCTCGCCGAGTCGCTGAGAGAGATCGAGTTTGTCGAGCTGCCCCATCGGCTACTCCGAAGCGGCCGTCGCCACCGCGTCGACGATCTGGTCGAGCTGAGCGTCGGTGGTCACGAGCGGTGGACAGAACGTGAGGGAATGGGTTGCGATCGCTCGGGTGATCACGCCGAGTTCCAGCATTCGGTCGCGGATCGTCATAGCGTTCTGGTCGTCGCGGAGACCGGCTGCCCAGACGGCAACGTCGCCACGAACCGAATCGATGATTCCGTCGGCGGCGAGTGACTGCAAGCCACCACCAAGTCGGTTTCCGATTCGTTTCGCTTCTCCGAGTAAGTTCTCGCGCTCCATGATCGCCAAGTTGGTGAGTGCCGCGGCACATGCCGTTGGGTGGCCCGAATAGGTGTATCCGGTCTTGAGCACATACGTCGGATCGGACTCGAGCACCTCACGGACCTGCTTACCGACGAACACGCCGCCCAGCGGCTGGTACCCAGAAGTGATCGCTTTGGCGAACGTCGTGATGTCGGGTGTGACGCCGTAGTGGTTGGCCGCGAACCACGCGCCGAGTCGACCGTATCCCGTGATCACTTCATCAAAGATCAGCAATGCACCATGCTGGTCGCACAGTCGACGAAGCGATTCGAGGTAGCCGGCTTCGGGCGGCCAGACACCACCGGCACCCTGCACGGGTTCGGTCAGCACGGCGGCCACCTCGTGACTTCGCTCGGCCATCAATGATGCAAGCGCCTCGACGTCGTCGCTCGGTACCTGGATCACTTCGGGGACCAACGGGCCCCAACCTTCCTTGTTCGGCGGTAAACCCTGGGCAGTCGTACCGCCGTAGTTCGTGCCGTGGTAGCCGCGCATCCGGCTGATGATCAGCGTCCGCTCAGAGTGGCCCGTGAGCACGTGGTGGAGACGTGCCAACTTCATTGCCGTGTCGACTGCTTCCGACCCTGACTGGCAATAGAACACACGCGCTTCGGGGATCGGAGTGAGACCGACCAACTTGTCGGCAAGTTCGTCAGCCGGTCCGTTGGTGAATGGATCGAAGCACGAGTAAGCGGCCAACGTGCCGGCCTGCTTGCCGATCGCCTCGGCCATCTCCTGGCGGCCATGCCCAATCGCGCAATACCACAGGCTGGCCATGCCGTCGACGTATTGCTTGCCGTTCGTATCCCAAACAATCGAACCCTCACCGCGTGCGAGCGTGATGAAGTGTTCCCGAGCCGGCCGGGCAAATGGATGAAGAAATGCTCCTGTCACGGGCGTTGACCGTAGTCCGAATCAGTGTCGCGGTTCGTACCCGTTGGTCGCTCGATGGCAAAGTGACGGTGATGCGGATCGCGATTGTTGGGAGTGGGTTCTCGGGGCTTGGTGCGGCGATCAAGCTTCGCCGAGCCGGTTTCGGCGAACTCGTCGTGTTCGAAAAAGCGTCGGAGATAGGTGGCACGTGGCGCGACAACACGTACCCGGGGTGTGCCTGCGATATCCGATCGCACCTGTACTCGTTCTCGTTCCATCGCAATCCGAATTGGACCCGCGAGTTCCCCCCACAACCCGAGATCCAGGCGTACCTACTCGAAGTGGTCGAGCACTACGAACTGCGACCGCTGATCGAGTTCAGGGTCGAGATCACCGAAATGCGTTGGATCGAGGAGCGCCGAATTTGGCAACTCGCCACATCGAGTGCTGATTTCAGAGAGTTCGATGTGGTGATCAACGCAACGGGTCCGTTGAGCCGACCAAAGCTTCCTGACGTGCCAGGGCTCGATCGCTTTCGGGGAACGATGTTCCATTCTCAGCAATGGCGTCACGATCACGACCTGACAGGCGAACGCGTAGCTGTCGTCGGAACTGGAGCCAGTTCGATTCAGCTCGTGCCGGAGATCGCACCGCTGGCCGCCCGCTTGATCGTGTTTCAACGTACGCCGCCGTGGGTGCTACCGCGTGAAGATGGGCCGATCAGCGAGAGGACTCGGCGCTGGTATCGCCGACTGCCGATCCTGACCCGAATCAAGCGCAGTCGGATCTGGCTCCGTCAGGAGTTGTTGTTTCTCGCATTCTTGGGCAAGGAGAAGCCACAGAAGCAGATTTCCGATGGTGGCAAGCTCTTGATCCAGACGCTCGTGCACGATCCGGCGACACGGGCGAAGGTGACCCCTCACTATGTGCCTGGGTGCAAGCGCCTCTTGATTTCGAACGATTGGTATCCGACGTTGAATCGGGAGAACGTGTCGTTGGTGGCGGCTGAGATTGTCGCGGTGACAGAGACCGGAGTGATCGACGCCGACGGAACCCGACACGACGTCGACACGATCGTCCTGGGGACCGGGTTCGCGGCGACCGAGTTCCTCGCACCTATGAAGGTGTTCGGGCGCGATGGTCGCGAGCTGTCGGAGCAATGGCGTAACGGCGCGGCTACGTATTTGGGTACAGCGGTACATGGGTTTCCGAACTTTTGGATGATGGTCGGACCGACGACCGGACTCGGTCACAATTCGATTGTGCTGATGATGGAAGCGCAACTGCATCTGATCATCGGTGGGTTGAAGCATCAGCGCCGTTCGCACCTGCGTGCGCTCGAAGTGGCAGGCAGCGCCCAACGCGCCGCCTACGACCGCCATAATGATCGTATGGGTCGAACCGTCTGGGCGTCAGGTTGCAAGAGTTGGTACCTGTCTGCCGACGGTCGCAACGACACGTTGTGGGAGGGTACGACGCTCGAGTACTGGTGGCGGACGCGCCGATTCAAGCGTTCGGATTTCGAGTGATGTCTTGATGCCGGAGTTGTCGAAATGACCGAGCTGATGGTGTTCGCAGCGGCTGAGCTCGACGAGCACGAGACGCCGATGCGGCACCCAGAGAATCGTGGACGGCTCGACGCCGCGCTGGCAGGCATCGATGAAGCTGGCCTGACGGAGGCGACCGAGTGGTGTGTCCCCGAACTGGCCTCCGTCGGGGAACTGGCACTGGTCCATGATCCGGTGTACGTCGCCGCTGTCGAGCGTTTCTGCGGTCAAGGTGGTGGGCATCTCGACCCGGACACGATCGCGACCCGTGGATCGTGGGTCACCGCACGGCGTAGCGCCGGAGCCGTTCTCGGAGCGATCGATGCCTTGTCCGCTGGCCGGTGTGATCTCGCCTTCGCTGCCGGGCGACCACCAGGGCATCACGCCGTACGTGACCGCGCGATGGGCTTCTGCTTGTTCAACAACGCCGCGGTTGGTGCAGCCAAGTTGGCGGCGGCGGGGGAGCGAGTGGCGATCATCGATTGGGATGTGCACCACGGCAATGGCACGCACGACATCTTTTACGATGACCCAAATGTGTTGTACGTGTCGACGCACGAGTCACCGCTGTACCCGGGCACCGGGATGTTGCACGAGACCGGAGCCGGTGCGGGAGTCGGGACGACGCTCAACCTCCCGTTCCCCGAAGGAGCTGCCGGTGACACGTTTCGGGCAGCCTTCGACCAGGTTGTCGTGCCAGTGGTCGAGCGATTTGCGCCAGATTGGTTGATCATCTCGGCCGGCTTTGATGCCCATCGCGATGATCCGTTGGCGGGCTTGGAGTTGACGGCTGACGACTACGCCGATCTCGCCCTTCGCCTGCAATCGCTTGTCCCTGCGCGTCGTGTGCTGGTTGTGCTGGAAGGCGGATACGACCTACAGGCACTGACTCGCAGCGTCGGTAGCACACTGAGCGCCCTGCTCGGCGAGCGTTACAGGCCGGAAGGCTCATCGAGCGGCACGATCGGCATGACGACCGTCGATGCTGCTCGGCAGGTGTGGTCGGCAGATGTGGAGTGACCGATCATGAGTCGACGCAGCGGCGACGGATTTCTGCGGTGCAGCGATGGAAACGTGCGGTGGGGTGTGTACGGGGCCGCCGGGGTGGTCTTCGTCGTCCGGTTTCCTGATGGACCTCGTGTCATGCTGCAGAAGCGGTCAGCGTTGGCTCACGAGGGTGGAACCTGGTCGTGTAGCGGCGGGGCGCTCGACGAGCTCGAACCGGCGTTGGAAGGCGGCCTGCGCGAGGCGTCCGAGGAGGTTGGCCACCTGCCCGAGAACTACAGCGTGCTCGGCCACGTCGTGTTCGCGCCAGCTACTGATTGGTCGTACACGACGTTCGTGATCGAAGTCGACGGCGAGTTCGGGTCGTCGATGAATTTCGAAACCGATGCAGTTGCCTGGGATTCGCCAGACGAAGTCGAGCAACGCACACTTCACGCAGGGTTCGCCAGCACCTGGCCGGAGTTGCGTCAGATCATCGAGCGATCTGGATAGCTTCGTCAAATGCGCAAGCCTGATGTGACCGTGCCGGAAACCGATGCTCCCGATCAACTCGTGATCATTGACGACATCGAAGGTGACGGTGACGAAGCCAAGAACGGGCAACAGGTCACAGTCCACTATGTGGGTGTCTCGTGGTCGACAGGCAAGCAGTTCGACGCTTCGTGGGATCGAATGGAGCCGTTTCAGTTCGGCCTCGGCCGTGGTCAGGTCATCAAGGGTTGGGACGAAGGAGTTGTTGGGATGAAGATCGGCGGGCGCCGCACGCTTCACATTCCGCCGCATATGGGTTACGGAGCGCAGGGTGCCGGTGGAGTGATCAAGGGCAACGAGACGCTGATCTTCGTCGTTGATCTACTTGGCGTTGGCTGAGCTCAAACCGTTGCGCTTGATCACCTCGCGATACCAGTAGGCGCTGTCGCGCGGTGTGCGATCCAAGGTGTCGAAGTCGATGTGGACGAGCCCGAAACGCTTGTCGTAGCCGAGTGCCCATTCAAAGTTGTCCATCAACGACCACTGGAAATACCCCCGAACGTCGACACCCTCGTCGATCGCGTCCTTGATTGCTCTGAGATGGCTGTCGAGATACTCGATCCGCCGCGTGTCGGCGCAGCGGCCGTCGATCACCGGATCGTCGTAGGCGCAACCGTTCTCGGTGATGTACACGGGTGGCAGATTCGGGTAATCGTGCTTGAGTCGGACGAGCAGTTCCGTGAAGCCATCGGGGGTGATCGGCCAACCCATGTCGGTGTGCTTTGGTCGCACGTCCGACTCGGTGATCCCTTTTGCCGTCGGATAGGCCAGCATTCGGCCGATCGCATCACCGCTGGCGGCCTTGACGAGGATGTCGTAGTAGTAGTTGATCCCGATCCAGTCGAGTGGCTGGTTGATGGTCGCCTCGTCGCCCGGCTGAACAGCGTCGGCGAGCCAACCGAAATCGTCCATGATGTCGGCCGGATAACGGCCGTTGACGACGGGGTCGAACCACCAGCGGTTGTGGATCGCATCGATTCGCCGCATCGCATCCTCGGGTGCGGGAGGGTTGCCTTCGCGGCGAACGTTGCTCGGGTTGATCACGATCCCAAGTCGCAGATTGTCGCGTTCAGCGCGCATTGCCTGCACCGCAAGCCCGTGCGCGAGCAGTTGATGGTGGGCAACCGTCACAGCGGAGCGATCATCGGTCAGACCGGGGGCGTGGACTCCGGAGGCGTGTCCGAGGTAGGCGTAGCACCATGGCTCGTTGAACGTTGACCACATGTGGACTCGGTCACCGAGTTCCTGCGTCATCATCGCCGCGTAATCGGCAAACCAACTGCACGTGTCACGGTTGCGGAACCCGCCGATCACCTCCAATGCGGATGGCAGGTCCCAGTGGAACAGTGTCGGGCACGGCATGATGTCATTGGCGAGTAGCAATTCGACGAGTCGGTGATAAAACGCGATTCCCTCGGCGTTCGGCTTCCCGCGGCCGTCAGGCATGACGCGTGACCACGAGATCGAAAATCGGTAGGTCTGCAACCCGAGTTCGGCCATCATCTTGACATCGGATTCGACCCGGTTGTAGTGATCGCAGGCCGTGTCGCCGGTGTCGGCGTTGGCGGTCTTTCCCGGCGTGTGCGAGAAGTGGTCCCACACCGATGGCCCGCGCCCACCGTCGTGCGCTGCGCCCTCGATCTGGTACGCGGCGGTAGCGGCACCCCACAAGAAGCCGTCCGGAAAGGTCACTGTTTGTGTTTGATTCACAGTCGCGGAGTCTGGCAGATCGGATCGACCGATCGGGCGCTTTGACGATCGAGTTCGAGCGGCCACCCCGGATTTGGTCCTACTCGCTCGGACCATTCATGTGGGTGAGATCAACTCACGTGCCCGAACTCTCGTCTCCGACGAAGACCACCTGTCCTGTCGCGACACAGGCTGCGTCGGCTGTCAATCGCATCGGTATCCACATTTCGCGAGGCGGGTAGATGATGTACGACCTCAGGACGCCGTCGCCGATATCCACCTGGGCGATGAACTTGTACGGCTGTTTGACCTCTGCCAGGGCGTGCGGATCGCAACGACTTTCAAGAATTCGAATTGGCGCTTCGGTAGTGCTTTCACCAGCCGGCAACTCGATGATCGATCCGTTCAGCAGTCCGTTGACGGCATCGAATTCGTGTGGGATCGTGTTGCTGACTGCTGTAATCCTGATCGTCTCAGTCGACCTCCTGCGAGTCAAGCGAAGCGAACCGGCGGTCACAGGTCGACCGTCGAAGTCCTCCTCGTGCAGATCTGACCACTCGATCGTGACGAGTGCATCGATCATCTGCTTCTCGCAGTCGTCGAGGTAGAGCTTGCGGGCGAGATGCCACACATCGAACACCGGCACCTCCCGCACGGTGCCGTCCTCGAGAGTCAGCTTGACGATCGCTGTCGCAGCGTCTGGCATCGTGTCGATCGTGCCGTCTCCTACGCACGCAGCGCCAGGGAACGGGACGGGGAAGTCAATCGTCTGACCACCGACGATGATCGAATCGCGTGTCGTCGGAGAAGTCGTAAACCCATCCCAAACGAACTGGACACCGATCACGTCGAATCGGTCGCGGGTCTGGTTGATCATCTGGACCTGGAACTGATTCTTTGACGGATCTTCGCGATTCTGCGTCGGGACCACGGCCAAGATTCCGGTCGGGACTTCGACCTTGGGTTCCGTCGTCGTCGTCGTCGTGTCTACCGTGTTCGGGCCCGGTGATGTCGGGCCGGTCTCGGCTGTCGGTGATCCCTGATCGCTGCAGGCCGCTGTGAGCCCGACGACGATGATCAAGATCTGCACACTCGATTTCCGCAGCATCGATCGTCAAACTACTCGGATCACGACAGCAGCAACCTGACGGCGCCGGATGCGGATAGTCCCAGAACGATCAGCAAGAACGCACGTTGTGAGATCACGTTGAACAGCGCTCGACCGCTGAACACGCCGAGCAGTATCGCCGGAATCATCGCTGCGTCGAATGCCAAGGTCGCCCCCGTGAAGAACCGCCCTCCGCTTGTCCATTCGCCAAGCGCAACGTAAATCGGGACCTTGGCCAGGTTGACCGAGCAGTAGAACAGGGCCGACGTGCCGACGAGTTCGTCCTTTGGCAATCCGAGTCCAGTCATGTATGTGTTCATGATCGGGCCAGCGGCGTTGGCGACGAACGTGGTGAACCCGCCCGCCGTTCCGTATCCGGCAGCGATCGCTGGCGGTGCGGGTTTGACAGGAGTGTCACGCCCGATACGCCAGAGCTGGAGCACAACCATCAGCAGGATGATCACGCCAATCACGACTTCGATCGGACGGGCGGAGCTTCCGACCGAAATGAAGAACACGACCCCTGCAGCGAAACCAATGCTGACGCCAACGATCAGGGATCTGAGCAGGTCCCAGCGGGCGTGACGATGATACAGCCCGACAGCGAACACGTCAGCGACCAGGAGTATCGGCAGCGACACGCCTGGAATCAGCCGGCCATCGACCAGGGTGGCGAACAGCGGAATCGCGATCAGTGCGCCGCCGGGCAACCCTGTCTTCGACAAACCGACGATGAATGCTGCAAGCGCGCCCACGAGTAGAGTGTCGACAGCAAACACGACCGGCGACTGTACGTGAACCGCGAGATACGGTGACGATTGTGGTCGATCCGGCGCCTGAACTCTGTGTCCTCGGTGACTTTGCATGGGACGTGCTGATCCGCACGAACACAGAACTGCTGCGCGGCGGCGACACCTTCGGTGAAGTGATGTTGATGCCGGGCGGTAGCGCGGCCAACGTTGCGGTGTGGGCCTCACGTTGTGGTTTGCCGACACATTTCGTCGGCAAGATCGGCCGCGATCGAATGGGGCAGTTGGCGCAGGACAATCTTGAAAGTGAAGGTGTCGACGCGTACCTTGTCGAAGCGGATGCGCACCCGACTGGTTCGGTAGCCGTATTTGTCGACAACACCGGCGAGCGATCAATGGTCTCTGGGCACGGAGCCGACTTTTACCTGCTGCCGAGCGAGCTGCCCCGCGACGTGATTCGGCGCGCCTCGCATTTGCATCTCACGGCATGGTCGTTCTTTACCGATCCGCCCCGATCTGCAGCCCGCGAGGCTGCTCGTCTGGCGAGCGATGGGGGAGCGACCCTTTCGTTCGATCCGAGCTCGTTCCAAATGATTTCTGAAATGGGCGTTGATCACTTCCTGGCCGTGACACAGGATCTCGGTGTCGACGTCTTCCTCCCCAACAAGGAGGAGGGGGCGATGCTGACCGGCGTCAAGGATCCGGAGGAAATCGCCCGCGAGCTCGATCTGCTGTATCCGAGCGCACTCGTGATTCTCAAACTTGACGCCGATGGCGCTCTGGTTTGGGAGAACGGCGAAGCGCATCACATTCCCCCCGCCACGAACAATCTGGTCGATGCCACCGGGGCCGGTGACTCGTTTGCCGGCGCGTTCCTGGCGAAGTATCTGAGGGGTACCCCAGCAGTCGAGGCAGCCAGGTTCGCAACCACCGTGTCCGCCTGGGTGATCGAACATCCCGGCGCCAGACCGGCGGCGGATCGAAAACTGATCGGCGTCATCTCAGGACGCGTCTAACGGTCTCGTGCCGGTGCTGGGACGCGGCGATGTGACCCTCATAGTTGGAGGGTCTGGATCGTCTGGTTGCCCGGTTTGTCTCGCCGCTGTTCCTGTTGCTGTTCTTGTTGTTTTTCGTGTTTGCGTTGGCGGTGTTGTTCGACTCGTCGGCCTGGTCTGATTTGGATCGGGACGCTGGCGTGGAGTTCGCCGTCGGGTGTTCGGATGGTGAGGGTGCGGTCGTCGGCGAGGGTGAGTGTCCATCCGCCTTCGTGGATCAGGTGGTGGTGGTGTTTACAGATCGGTATCAGGTGGCGGAGGTCGGTTTTGCCTCCGTTGGCCCAGTCGTGGAGGTGATGGATTTCGCAGCGGTCGAAACTGATATCGCAGCCATGAAACGCACACGTCCGGTACATCGTCCGTAACGCACGGCGTTGGGCCCGGTTGGCAAGTCGTTGTGTGCGTCCAATGTCGAGCGGGATCCCGTCACCGCTGAGTACGACCGGCAGGATCGATGCGTTGCACGCCAACCGGCGCGCGATCCCGACAGGGATCGGGGTCCCGTCACCAAACTCACAGATCGAATCGTGATGCAGCCCGTCGACGAGCGTGTCGAGATCGACAATCACGGTGAGTTCAACGACAGCCGGTCGGACGGCTTGATGACCGCCAGATATCAGATGGCTGAGGGCGTGGGCGGCGAGATGATTCCGGTCGAGATCACGCAACTCAGTGTTGGCGGTGATCATGGCGGCGATTTCGGTGTCGAGCGAGGTGAACACTTGATGCCCCAACTCGGGGTCGAACTCACCGCTCAAGCGGTACATCCCGGTGCGCGGGCAGATCGAACGCCGCAAGCTGGTGTCGCGCTTTTGGCGTTCTGATCGTTCGATGCCTTGATCGCGTGAGATCCGGTCTTTCAACAGTCGGCAGTGACGGGCGAACTCTTCCGGTGTCGAATGCGTCGCCTGATCCAACAATGCGGCTTCGTGTCCGAGGAACAGGTCCTTGGTGGCGTCGTCGAGCCGTGAGGTGGCGTTCGCCAAGGCGTCGGTGTGACCGGCAGAGACGGCACCGGCGGCGAGTGCGTCACTGAACGACGGAGCCTCCTCCAACAGCTTGGAGCGTCGGTCTTTGGTTTTCGCTTCGGCGGCGGAGATTCCGGCGTTGCGGATCAGCACTTCTGCGGCGGAGACGTCGAGCTGGTTGGAACGTGACAGCACTCGTGCTTGGAAGTGGTCCATCCAGCCTTGCACGAGGCGGAATGTCTGGAGTGTTGAGACGACTTCGGTGATCGTGAGCGTGGCGGGGTCGGCGTGGACTAGCGATGTGAACATCGCTTGTGGGTCGGCCGGCCGTGACATGAGATTATGCTATCAGACGTATGTACGTGAT
>JANMTV010000301.1:0-1061 GCA_031390905.1 Ilumatobacteraceae bacterium
GAACCCCCTACCCCTTGGTTCGTAGCCAAGTACTCTATCCAGATGAGCTACGGGCGCAAAAAGGAGTCCCCCCGCCAGCGGGGGGACAGCTGGCGGTTCGGTTTTGGAACCCACCACTCACCACCCACCACTCTTGTCGAACGGCCCTACGGTGCTACCAGGACTACGAAGCGGTCGTCTTCGAAGGTGGAGGTCCAGCCTTCGGCCAGGAGGATCTGGCTCAGCCGATCGGTGTGCTTGAGCAACGCCTGTCGGATGTCGTAGCGGGCAAATACATCACGCCAGATCTCGTCGCCATCACGGGCCTTGACGAAGTCAACGAAGTCTTCCTCGTACAACTCGGCCCGGTCGTCGATGTAGACGAGGCGGTCGGGCCATTTGGTGTAGATGAGATAGCCACCGACACCGTCGTCGTGGAAGGCCGGCCCCGGTTGCAGGTGCTCCACCGCCTCAACCGCGAACAACTCGTCGTCAAGCCCTCCCTCGATCGGAACGACCCACGGGAGGACTATGACCAACGCCATGATCACCGCGTTCACGATGCCCTGCACCTTCGTTGTCGCGGTCGCCTTCCGGCCGAGAGGCATCAGCGACGCCACGAACCACGGGGCCAACACCAGACCCGCCAGCGGGACCGAGCGGTTGGCGGTGAAAGCGAAAGCGAGAAACGGAACGATCACCCAGAGGTCGCGTATCACCACCCGGCCCCGAATGGCCCCAACCAGTATGGCGATGATTCCGAGCAGGAAGGGGAATAGCTGGATACTGATCAGGTTCGGTGTCAGCCACTCCATGATGAGATCGAGCGCCTTGCCGTTGCCGAGAAACTGCAGGACGATCTGCCAGGTGCCGAGACCGTGGGCGGTGAAGAGCGTGATCAGGGTGACGGCGGCGACATCGACGATTCGCCTGCGGTCACGGCGGCGGAGCCCGTCCAGGACGAGGTAGCCGATTCCGACGACAAACTCGTTTCACCGGGCTGTAAATGGCATCAATGGGCAGCTCACCGATGGGCATATGTCCACTGCGCTCATTGGCCGGCGAATACCCGCGGCCCCGCT
>JANMTV010000312.1:0-23989 GCA_031390905.1 Ilumatobacteraceae bacterium
CGTTGGCATCCACCCATCTTACGGCCGCCCCCGCCCCCCGTCCCAGGACGTTCTGTGCGCGCGATATCCATCACACATGTCAACATCGCGCGCTCAGAAATCGGCCGGTCGTCTGTGCGCGCGATAACGACACCAGATGTCGACATCGCGCGCACAGACAATCAGGCCACGGCTTGTTGGGCTAGCGCCCTGATCGTGGTGTCGACGACGTACTCGGGCTCGGCAACGACCTGTTGGTAGGTGAACTGATACGGAAGGAAGCCATCCGCCAACAATGCATTCACTCGTTCCGAGTCACGACGCATTTGCCCGGCCGACCGATGGAACCTGTATCCCAACAGCTCGACAACGACATTCGTACCCGGAAAACGGCAATCGACTCGAACGGACCGATCACCAGCCTTCGTAAGAATCTGTTGCGTGGCAGGCCGCGGCAAACCAGACGCGGCGATCAGTTGGAGATACTCGCGCTCCAACCGACTCTGCCCACCCCGTGCGGCTTCTCGACCATCGATGATGTCGAGCAACGTCGGTATTCCAAACCGCCCCCGTGCGCGTAGCCTTCCGATCCGGCGATGGAGCGCATCCTCCGAAGTCCCGCCATCTCGAATCGCCGACTCGAGTGCCGCAAGCAGCTGAGCCGGCGACACCTGCCGAGCGAGGTCGATCACCGTGCGCGTCGGACTCGTTGTAGGAATCCCGTCGACGCAGCAATGGTCGAGAAGTGTCAGAATTCCCGAGGTGTGCACGTGGACACCAACGCGTCGGCTATTGCGCGACCTCGGAACCACGATGTGGAACGGGCGTTTGAGCATGAAACCGTCGAATCCGTGCAATGCTGCCGCGGTTGGTCCGGAGACCCACACCGGAACGCCGACATCAAGGAGAAGGTGCGAGAGGTCATCGCGCAAGGACCGCGCGCCGCCTGCCACTCGGAACGAGTTGGGACCGATTTGGTCGAGGATGCCGCTCTGGACTCGGCTTCGTAGCTGGCGATCCGAGAGTCCAACATCTGTTGCCTGGTCCCTCGTAAACGCACCGCGCTGACCTGTAGATATCGCCGCAACGCGGCGATCAGCAGTGTCCATGGGGACCATCAAAGCAGCACGGTGTCACATAGTTCTCTGACCACTCCAACCCACGTTCTGTGCGCGCGATATTGACATGTGGTGTCGATATCGCGCGCACAGAGCTCTTGAGGCGGGCTGGGTCAGAGGTAGAGGCCTGTGGAGGCTTCGATTCGTTGGGCTGCGACGGCGTGGAGGTCGCGTTCGCGGAGCATGATGTAGTCCTCGCCGCCGACCTCGACTTCGTACCGATCGTCAGGGCTGAACAGCACCTTGTCGTTCATCTCGGCAGTCCGAACGTTTGGTCCGAGCGCCACGACATCGGCCCACACCAACCGCTTCGCAATCGTGGCGGTCGCCGGAATCAAGATGCCACCCGACGAGGTACGTTCGCCATCCTCCTTGCTCATCTTCACGAGCAAACGGTCATTGAGCATTTTGATCGGGATTTTCTGGTCCGCTCCGGCCACGAAGCTGAGGGTACCGTCGGGAATCGCACAAGCGACTAGCTCAGTGCGCTCCTGCCGGGGTGATGCAGAATTCGTTTCCTTCCGGGTCGGCGAGCGTGGTCCAGCAAAAACCATCGTGCTCCCGATCTTCGATAAGCGATCCGCCGAGTTCGATGACTCGAGCTTTGGCGGCCCCGATGTCGGGCACCGAAGCGTCGAGATGTAACCGACGTGTCCCTTGTGTGGGATCGTCGACCTGTTGCAGCGCAACCGAGATACCACCTTCGTGTTGCGGTTTCAGCCATACGAACTGGGATGGAATCTCGAGAGCGATTTCAGATCCCAGTACATCTCTCCAAAATGCGGTCTGCCCCTCGAGATCAACCACATTGATCACCACCGACGAAACCGTCATCACGCGTTCGCTCATGATCGAATCGTAGACACGTCGTCAAGCCAGAACGGCGTGGATCGTTGACGTCAATGACCGCGCTCAGCAACCGCCTTGCTTAGCGGACCGCGCGTTCCATCTCGGCTTTGATGTCTGCTGTCAGCAATGGGATCACGTCCAGCGCTCCGAAGTTCTCCACCACCTGGCTGGCTTTGCTGGCGCCGGTGATCACGCTGGAGACCATCGGGTGTTTGGTACACCAGGCCAACGAGAGTTGGGCCAGCGTGCAGCCGAGTCGTTCGGCAATCGGGCGCAGGCGTTCGATCTTGGCGACCCGCGCAGCGTCCGTGACATCGTCTGTGAACCATTCGTAACCTGCAAGGGTCGCCCGCGAGTTCTCAGGAATCCCGTCGCGGTACTTGCCGGTCAGCATCCCTGACGCCAGAGGACTGAACGTGGTGTTGCCATAGCCGGTGTCGGCGTGAAGTCGGGCGTACTCGCGCTCGACCTTGCGCCGGTCAAGCAGGTTGTACTGCGACTGCTCGGTGACCGGCTTGTGGAGGTGGTGGCGTTCGGCGATGTCGATCGCGTGACGGATCTCGTCAGCCGACCACTCGCTGGTCCCCCAATAGAGCGCCTTGCCAGCCGCGATCATGTCGCTCATCGCCCAGACTGTTTCTTCCATCGGCGTGGCAGGATCGGCACGATGGCAGTAGACAACGTCGATGAACTCCTGCCCGAACCGTTCCAACGAGGCGTCGATCGCTTGCCGCAGGTACTTCCGGTTGAGCGTGTTACGCATGTTCGGGTCACGGCCGTGAAGGCCCCAGAACAACTTGGTGGTGAGTACGTACGACCAGCGCGGCCAGGCCAACTCGCTCAACGCCTCCCCCATGATCGATTCGCTGCGCCCACCGGCGTACGCCTCGGCGTTGTCGAAAAAGTTGCATCCCGAATCGTGTGCAGCCTGCATGCATTCGATCGCCGCCTGTGTAGCCAGTTGTGTGTCGAACGTCACCCAACTTCCGAACCCGAGCACACTGACCTTCACGCCTGAGTTGCCGAGTCGCCGATATTCCATCTCGGGGTGAGGGATTGCCATACCTCGAAGGCTAGGCGAGTGCCCGCCAGGCGACGAGTTCGGTGTCAAGTTCGGCGATCACCGCCGCTCGCGTCAGCTTGATGGTCCCCGCGTAGGCCGGCGGGTCGAGTGTGGCGGCGAGTGCTTCTGCACGGGCGATGGCGGTCTCGATCACCAACTCTGGGGCGACGATCTCATCGAGAAATCCGATGTCAACCGCTTCCCGTGGCGACACAAGTTGTGCGAGCGCGGTCACCCGCTGAAAATCACGATTGCTCAGCCGCGCCTCGGCAATCGTGAGTCCCCACTCGGGTAGCACCATCCCGATCGCCACCTCGTTAAGACCGATCTTGGCCGGCGTGTCGGCGCCGACTCGCAGGTCGCAGCCGAGCAGCATCAACGCACCGCCAGCGACCGCGCTCCCGGTGCAAGCGGCAACCACCGGCACCGTGGCGGCGTACATGTCGCGGACGAGATCCCCGCCGTCGCCGACCAAACTGACGATCGCTTTGGCATCACCGCTCATCATCACGGCAAGATCGAAGCCCCCGGAAAAACGCCGGTCACGGCCATGAATCACGACCGCTCGAATCTCGTCGTCGAGTACGGCGACACGGATCTGAGCTCGGATTGCGCCAATCAGCTCAGCGGTCAACGCGTTGGCGCGGCCATCATCGAGGCCGAGGATCAAGACTCGATTGCGCAGTTCAACGGTCAGGGCGTCGGTCGACATGCGGCCGACGTTACCTGTCGGTAACTTTCAGGTTTCAGTCGGGCGGACGAACGGTGATGCCGCGATCGATCATGACCCGTTTGGCTTCGGCAATCGTGTGCTCCCTGAAGTGGAAGATGGAGGCGGCGAGAACGGCGTCGGCCCCACCCTCGATGATTCCGTCGGCGAGATGATCGAGCGTGCCGACTCCCCCGCTGGCGATCAGGGGCACGTTCACGGCGTCAGCAATCGCCCGAGTCAGTTCGAGATCGAACCCCTCGCGGGTTCCGTCACGATCCATCGAGGTCAGCAGGATCTCCCCGGCACCAAGCCTGACTGCCCGCTCGGCCCATTCGATGGCGTCGATCCCTGTCGGTGTCCGCCCACCATGTAGATACACCTCAAAACCGTCACTCGCTGACGGCCCGCGGCGCTTGGCGTCGATCGCACACACGACGCACTGAGCGCCGAAGACGAATGCGATCTCACTGATCAGTTCGGGGCGCTGCACGGCAGCGGTGTTCACGCTCACCTTGTCGGCACCGGCCCGCAACATACGACGCCCATCTTCCAAGGACCGGATACCACCCCCGACGGTGAACGGGATGTACACCTGCTCGGCAACTCGGTAGACCATGTCGACAGTCGTGGCGCGGTCATCCGACGACGCCGTGATGTCGAGAAACACCAGTTCGTCGGCACCCTCCGCGTCGTAACGCGCAGCGAGTTCGACTGGATCACCGGCGTCGCGGAGGTCGACGAAGTTGGTGCCCTTGACGACCCGACCACCAGTCACATCGAGACATGGGATCACCCTGGCGACCTGCATCAGCCGATCTCCAGCGCGTCGAGCGCGTCACGTACCGTGAATCTGCCCTCGTACAGCGCCTTGCCGGTGATGATCCCGCCCAAACCTGGAATCGAGGCCAAGGCCAAGATGTCGGCCAGCGATGCGACGCCACCGCTTGCGATCACTGGCACGGTGGTGGCCGCCACCGCGGCGGCCAACCCGTCGATGTCGGGGCCGGTCAGCATCCCATCACGGCTGATGTCGGTGATCACGAACGCCGCCGCGTACGGAAACATCGACAGTGCCTCATCGAGATGAACGCCACTCCCCTGCGTCCAACCGTGTATGGCCAGTTCGCCATCACGATGATCCAAACCGACGGCGACCGGCATGACGGCGCTGGCCACGGTCACGAGCTCTGGGTCGCGAACTGCGGCCGATCCCATCACAACTCGGCTGACACCGGCGTCAAAGAGGGCTTCGACGTCGTCCAAAGATCGGATTCCGCCACCGTTCTGTAGGCGCGCCCGACCTTCGAGCGCGCGTCCGATCGAAGCGACGACCGGGCGGTTGACCGGATCGCCAGATCGGGCGGCATCGAGATCGACGACATGGATCCACGGAGCCCCTGCATCGGCGAACGCAACAGCAACAGCAACGGGGTCGTCGCCGTATACCGTTTCGGCGTCGTAGTCGCCCTTGGCGAGGCGCACGACCCGTCCACCGCGCAAGTCGATCGCCGGGTACAGATCGGTGACAAACACCGTCAGGCCGCTCGCGATCCGGCGCAGACGTCGACAAAGTTGCGGAGTAAATGCAGACCAGTCGAACCAGATTTCTCGGGATGGAACTGCGTGGCGAAGACGTTGCCGATCCGGAACGCAGCGTTCACGATGCCTCCGTACTCACACGTCGCCGCCACGGACGACGGATCCGTCGGCACCCCGTGCAAGGAGTGGACGAAATACACCCACGGGTTATGGCCGAGACCGACCAGGATCGGGTCATTGGGTTGCGCCAGGTCCAGACGATTCCACTGCATCTGAGGGCGCTTGACACCCGGCGGAATCCATCGAATCGTTCCTGGGATCACGCCAAGCCCTCGGGCGACGTCGTCCTCTTCGCTCCCGTCGAACAGCATCTGCATACCGACGCAGATCCCGAGAAACGGGCGTCCTGAGGCAGCCGCATCGAGGGCCGGCGTCTCCAGCCCGCACTCGCGCAGTGATGTCATGCAGGCGCCGAACGCGCCGACCCCGGGCAGCACGACACCGTCGGCATCGGCCACCAGCGCTGCATCAGTCGTCAGGCGGGCGTCAGCACCCATCCGCTCCAACGCCTTTTGAGCCGAGTGCAGATTGCCGATCCCGTAATCGAGCACCGCCACGAGCGGACGTACGTCAGTCAACGTCACAGCACGCCCTTGGTCGACGGAACACCGCCAGAACTCTCGATCCGGACTGCGTCGCGCAACGACCGGGCGAGACCCTTGAATGTGGCCTCGATGATGTGGTGCACATTGCGACCACGAATCAGCTCGACATGCAATGTCATCGCCGCTGCCTTGGCGAATGACGACACGGCATGTTCGGCAAGTTGCGGGTCGAACGCCGGCTCGCCCAACGGCAACGCTTCAGGCATCTCGACCAGCCACTCGACGTGTGCACGCCCTGACAGATCGAGGGCGATGTCGATCAATGCCTCATCCAATGGGAACCGCCCGCTAGCGAACCGACGTATCCCGGCCTTGTCACCGAGCGCATCCCGGAACGCCTCCCCGAGCGTGATCGCGACGTCCTCGATCGTGTGATGCGTATCGATGTGAAGGTCCCCGGTCGCCTGAACGCTCAGGTCGAATCCACTGTGGCGGCCGAGCTGATCGAGCATGTGGTCATAGAACGGAATTCCAGTCGACACATTGGTCACACCGGTGCCGTCGAGGTCGATCGAAATCTCGATCGAGGTCTCCTTCGTGGTGCGGCTACGTGTTGCAGTACGGCTCATCGGTCTCTCTCAATGATCTCGTCGAGGGCGGTCAGGAAGGCGTCGTTCTCGTCGGGCGTGCCGACGGTGATCCGCAAGCAGTTGTCAAGCCGTGGCCAGCTCGAGCAATCACGAACGAGCACACTGCGATCGAGCAGGCCCTGCCACAGGGCGCGGCCGGTGATGTTGCGCGGGCGGAAGAGAATGAAATTTGCACCGCTCGGTACGACATCAATAGGCAACGCTCGCATCGCCTCCGAAAGCCGTTCACGCTCAGCCACGATCAGACGCACGCGGTCATCCATCTCATCAACGAACCGCAACGCAAGCCGACCTGCGATCTGCTTGGCTACATCGAGGTGATACGGCAGGGCAACCTTGTCGAGTTCGGCCACGAACCACTCGGGACCGATCACATACCCAAGCCGCATCCCTGCCATGCTCCATGTCTTCGAGAACGTGCGAGTGACGACGAGCGGCCGGGCCTCGGTGAGGAGTGTCAGCGCCGACCAGTCGGCGAACTGAGCGTATGCCTCGTCAGCAACTACGAGTCCTGGTGCGATGCTCAGCAGTTGTTCGATTCGTTCGGCGGGCTCGACGATCCCGGTCGGATTGTTTGGCGATGTGAGAAACGTGACATGCGGCTGGTATTCGGCGATCACGCGTCGCATCTCGAACGGGTTGAGCGTGAAGTCGGCATCGCGTTCGCCCTCGACCACTCGCGAGCCGACGACGCGGGCAATCTGAGCGTGCATTTGATAGGTCGGTTCGAACGTCGCAACAGTACGACCGGGTCCGGCATATGTCAGCAAGATCGTCTGCAACACCTCGTTCGAGCCATTGGCTGCGAACACCATTTCCGGGCTGACATCGTGCATCTCGGCGATCGCGGCCCGTAGGTCGGTCGCTTGACGATCCGGGTACCGGTGCCATTCGACACGCGACAATTCGGCTGCGAATGCATCTCGCCAGGCAGTCGGCGGCGGCAGTGGTGACTCGTTGGTGTTGAGTCGGACACGAACGTCGACCTGCGGCGAGTGGTAGCCCTCGAGGGCAACGAGATCGTCGCGAACAGGAATCACGCAGGCGAGGCTACCGACCACTTGGCGGCAGAACGGAATAGGTTGAGATCGTGCCGCAGCCAGACGTCTCCACCGTTTCAGCAGAACTTCAGTCCGTCACCGAAACGTTGATTCGACAACGAGACCGGGTCGGCGCACTCGCCGAGCCATTTCTCGGCACGTCAAGGGAAGACATCGTGATTGCCATACACGAGGCCGAACGCCAGCTGCAAGTGGCAACCCGAGCTATGCAGCGAGCAATCAAAGCGATCGAACGATAAGTCGACGATTCGGGAGTGGGGATGACCCCCGGCGAACCGGGGGTCATGCTACCCGTTGAACGGGCTCGGCGGCGGACCCAGCGCTCGTTCATTATCCAGGTGGCGGGAACCTGTTGATACCATTGTCACACCAGTCACAGTTCGATGCAAGCATGCGCGGAGATTCCTACCAAATCCGACCTCACCATTGTACGAATCTTGGACATCGGTCGGTTATCGCGACCGTGTCTTGACACGCAGCAACGACGACGGGCAAATGTCCTCCAAGGCGCACCCTCCACAATTCGGCTTCTTGGCGTCGCAGACACGCCGGCCGTGCAAGATCAGGCGCAGGCTGAACGGACCGCGATCGGGGCCCGGGAGGTAGCTATTGAGCTCATGTTCGATCTTGACCGGGTCAGTCTCACTGGTGAGACCGAGCCGGTGCGACAACCTGATCACGTGCGTGTCGACCGGCAACCCCGGCAACCCAAACGCCACGCTGCGCACCACATTAGCCGTCTTCCGGCCGACTCCCGGGATCGACACCAAGTCGTCGAGGGCGGTTGGAACCTCACCGTCGTATCGATCGATCAATGCGTTGGCCATACCCATCAAACTCCTCGACTTGGCGGAATAGAACCCCGTCGAGCGGACAATCTCCTCGAGTTCGCTGCTTTCGGCGTGCGCCAAATCGTCTGGAGTCGGGTAGCGGGCGAACAACGCCGGCGTGACCAGATTGACCCGTGCATCAGTGCACTGAGCCGACAGGATCGTAGCCGCCAACAGTTCGAACGGATTCGAGTGATTCAGTTCGCATAGGGCTTCCGGATACACATCTGCGAGGCGCCAAGCGATTTCCCTCGCCCGGCCTTTCGGCGTCCTTGGCCGCTTCGGCGTTCTACTCATGCGAGCCGAGGCTACGGCTCGCCGCACTCTGGCACCGAGAACGCTCACATATCCGGTAGACCTCTCATGTGCGACTCGTGGAAATCATCCGCAAACCGGACTATCGAGAACGCCAAACGCTCATCGATTTCATCGCCGAGATGACGGACGAGTTGGGCACTAGACCGCTCAGCGATCATCTCTGGCTCGACTTACAAGCCGGCGGCGCTGTCGGTTTCATCGCTGTCCGAATCGCCGAAGTCGATCGCACGCTGGCGATTGCGCAGATCTCCGCTGGCAACGACACATCGTCGCTCGAACTCGTCGTTCGTTCCAACTTGAGTCACGCACGCCAGGTGTACGACGACGCGGTTGACACAGCTATCGACTGCTTTCGACGACGCGGCGGCGGACCACTGCAGTGGTGGGTCGACAACCCGACCGCAGATGACGTCACGATCGCCGCACGTCACCTCATGGCACCGGACCGTCGGCTGCATGAAATGCGGCACCATCTCCCGATCGGCGAGCACGCATCGGTCGAGACCCGCTCGTTCGTTCCAGGGGCCGACGACGACGCCTGGCTGACAGTGAACAACCGCGCCTTCGCGACGCACGGCGAACAGGGAGGTTGGACCAACGAAACACTGGCGTTGCGTCTTGCCGAACCGTGGTTTGACGCCGACGGATTCCGGCTACATGAGCGCCACGGCCGGCTTGCGGCGTTCTGCTGGACGAAGATCCATCACGATCACGACCCAGCCACCGGCGAGATTTACGTGATCGCCGTCGACCCCGAATTCCATGGTCAGGGTCTCGGACGTCAACTCACCCTGGCCGTAATCGACTCGATCGCCGATCGAGGCGTAACCGATGCCATGCTGTACGTCGATGCCGACAACGTCGCTGCGGTCGCGCTGTATACGCGCATGGGCTTTACGATTCACCGCACCAGGCAAGCCTTCTCGGCGATGTTGAGCGCCATTCCTTAAGGAGTCCGATGTCCATCACCGCAACATCCGAAGAACTCCCCCGTTGGAGCGTCGCCGACGTGCACGAATCGCTCGACGCGCAAAGTTTTCGGGACGCCGTCGAGCGGATCGGCGCTGAGACAACGCGGCTGATCGGCTTGTTCGACGAACACAATGTGAGAGCCATCGAGCCACGCCCCGTCACCGCTGCCGACGGGGACGTTGCCGACACAGTAGTAGTCGCGTTCAACAGAGTCAGTCAACAACTCGAGACGCTCGAAGCAGTCGTGTATGCGACCGTCGCCACCGATTCACGCGATGAGCAGGCACAATCGCTGCTCAGTCAACTCGACGTGCAGGGTGCCTCGATCTCACCGTTGCTGTCCCGACTTGCCGACTGGGTTCATTCCCTCGGCGTTGACCGCCTCGGCGCGGTGAGCAACGAAGTGCACGACCATCAAGGCCCCTTGAGGCGTCTCGACGAACGGGCTGGGCACCAGATGAGTGAGGCCGAGGAGGGCCTCTACGCCGAGCTTTCGACCAACGCGGCCTCAGCGTGGAGTCGCCTACAACACGACATGACATCGCAGCTGGCGGCAGATTTGGTGCATCCAGACGGACGCATCGAATGTCTTCCGATCGCAGCCATTCGGGGCCTCGCTACCGCGTCCGACCCCGCTGTCCGTAAAGCGGCGTACGAAACCGAACTCGGTGCGTGGCCGACCATTGCGACGCCGATCGCGGCCGCGATGAACGCCCTCAAAGGCGAAGCGAACACGATCAATCGACGACGTCATTGGGAATCGCCGCTCGACGCATCATTGTTCGCCAACAGCGTCAGCAGAGCAACATTCGACGCCATGCAATCGGCGGTCATCGAGGCGCTTCCCGACTTCCACCGCTGGATGCGAATCAAGGCACGGTTGCACGGCCATCAGGGCGGGTTGCCCTGGTGGGACCTCGTCGCACCGATTCCCGACGTCGGGGCGCCAATCAAGTGGGATCAGGGTCTCGACTGGGTGCGATCGGCCTTCGCCACGTACAGCGCCGAACTCGCTGGCCTCGTCGATCGGGCACTCGATGAGTCGTGGATCGACGCAGGACCGCGTGACGGGAAGACAGGCGGCGCGTTCTGCATGAACTTTGTCGATGACCGGTCGCTTGTGTTGCTCAACTGGTCGAACTCACTCGAATCTGCGCAGACCACAGCCCATGAACTCGGCCACGCCTATCACAACACCACGTTGGCTGGTCGCACCGCGCTGCAAAAGCGGATCCCGATGGCGCTCGCAGAAACGGCAAGCATCTTTTGTGAGACGCTCGCGGTGGAGGCAGGACTCGCTCGCACACACAGCGTCGAACGGCTCGCCCTGCTCGACATCGATCTCGCCGGAGCGAACCAGGTCGTCGTCGACATCCACTCTCGATTCCTGTTCGAGACTGCGGTCTTCACACGTCGCCAACGCCGCACGCTTGGCGTTGGTGAACTCAAGGACCTGATGTTGCAGGCACAGGCCGACGCCTACGGAGACGGCCTAGACCTCGACACTCGTCACCCCTACATGTGGCTGCTCAAGAGCCACTATTACGGCCCGCACTTCTACAACTGGCCCTACACGTACGGCTTGCTGTTCGGGCTCGGACTGTACGCCAGGTTTCGGGAGAACCCGGATCAGTTCCGATCGGGCTACGCCAATCTGCTCTCGCGTGCCGGAATGGATACTGCGGAGGAGTTGGGAGCGTCCTTCGGGCTCGACGTCACCGACGTCGCCTTCTGGACTGCAAGTCTTGACGTGATCCGGGCCCGAATCTCGGAGTATGAACGATTGGCGGCTGAGCCGCTGTGACGCTGACGCGTTATGACGTTTCGCGTGAACAGCTCAGCGAGGTGCTCGACGGCACTCCGCGGTATCGCGTCGATCAGGCATGGAGTGGCCTGTACGAACGTTGCACCGATCCGACCGAGTGGAGCAACCTGCCTCAAGCCCTCCGGGCCGAACTGACCGAGCGGCTACCTGCGGCGTTGACCCCGGTCACCGAATCGGTCAGCGAAAGCGGCGACACCGTCAAATTTCTGTGGGAACTCGAAGGCGGGAGTCGTATCGAGACCGTGCTGATGCTCTACCCCGACCGGGCGACCGTGTGCATTTCGAGCCAGGCCGGATGTGCGATGGCGTGTGGTTTCTGTGCCACCGGACAAGCCGGTTTCACGCGTCAGCTCACGGTCGGCGAGATCGTGGAACAGGTCGCCCGCGCCACCAAGCGAGCACGTGATGCCGATCGTCGCGTCTCCAACATCGTGTACATGGGCATGGGCGAACCGATGGCCAACGAACCGACGGTGTGGGCCTCGGTCGAGCGGCTGCACCAAGACTTCGGGCTGTCGGCGCGACACATCACGATCAGCACCGTCGGCATCATTCCTGGTATCCGCAAGCTCGCCGAACGCCCGCTGCCCGTCAACTTGGCTGTGTCACTGCATGCCGCCAACAATGCGCTCAGAGACGAGTTGGTACCGATCAACAAGCGCTACCCGATCGACGATTTGCTCGCCGCTTGCGGGGACTACCTGGCCGTCAAGAACCGTCGGGTCAGCTTCGAATGGGCGATGATCGATGGGATCAACGATCGTGACAGCGACGCCCGCGAACTGGCCGGACTATGCCGTCGCTTACGTCCAAGTGCCCATGTCAACCTGATCCCGCTCAACCCGACACCTGGCTATCCGACCGTCGGAACGTCTGTCAAACGTGTGCACGAGTTCCGCGACCTGCTCGAATCGCTCGGTGCCAACGCAACCGTGCGCCGCAATCGAGGTACCGATATCGATGCAGCATGCGGACAACTGGCCGCGGGCCAACCGGTCTCGATCGGTCGGAAATCAGCAGCCGGCGGCTCGGACTGACGGAAACGGATTGACGGCCAACCCGCCGCCGGGGTGGATCTCGAAGTGCAAGTGGGGGGTTCCGGTGGCGTTGCCTGAGTCGCCGATGTAAGCGATCACCTGGCCTTGCTCGACTCGGCCGGGAATCCCCTCGTAGGCCGACAGGTGGGCGTAGTAATAACGGTTCCCGTTATCGCCGTGGACCGACACGGTGATGCCTCCGAGCCGATTCCAGCCCTGCGTGGTCGATCCAGAAACGACAGCCTGCAACGGCGTTCCGGTTGGGGCCAACATGTCAGTTCCTTCGTGCAGCCGTCCCCCACTTCTCGGGGCGCCCCAGGAATCACCGTATGCGGATCCACCCTGCACCGGACAAATGATCAGGTCGAGGTATCCGACACCTGACGCCCGGGGATTCGTTCCGGCGCCACCGCCACCGGTTCGGCCACCCGATTCGCCACCGCTGGCACCACGGTTGCCGGCAGTATTCCCACCGACCGGCTGAGCATCGGAGGCCCCCGCAGCGGCGGCGACTGGAGTGCTCAAGCTTCCTGCCGCTTCGCGATCCGCCTCGGCCTGGCGGCGTTGCATTTCCACCAGTTGTCGAACGTCCTCTCGCTGTTGTGCAGCCAATGCTCTGACCACGTCCTCGTTCTTCAGGCGTTCCGACTCGATCTCGCGGAGCCGCTCGACCTCCGCTTCGGCATTGGCTTGGAGATCGAGCAGATCTGCTTTGCTGCGCTCGATCGCCTGCTCGTTCTCCTCCAGTTCGACGCGTTTGTCCTGGAGTTGCTCGCGGGCTGCCTCATAGTCGTCGAGCGACGTCGCCCCCGATTCCGACACAATCGTGGCCAACACGCCCGCTTGCAGTTGATCGGTCGGCTTTCGCAGATCGGTGAGAATTGGGATTCCTGTCGAACCGCTCGCCACGAACCGGTTGATTGCTACCAACTCGACAGCGGCCTTGAGATCAGCCACCTGCTGGCTGAGGGCGTCTAGTTCACGCTCCAATCGATGTTGTTCCTGCAACAACAGTTCCTGTCGTGCTTCTGCGGCGAAGAACTCCTCGGCGGCCTGGTTCGCCCGTTCACGGGCAGCTGCGATCTCCTCGGCTGCTTGCTGGGCTGCATCGTCGATCGTCTGCGCCACGGCTGGTGTTGATGCAACGATCAATCCGATCGACGCCACCAGCACTGCCGCGCCCCGCCGACGTCGTGAACCCATATGTTGCGTATCGTACTGTCTGTTGCAGTTTCGTGACGCGCATCCCGAGTGCCGCTCGAGCCGCTACACAGAGCCGCCGTGACATCGAAACTCAACTCGTCGGTGCTGGAACTCGATCGGATCGTGTTCGAGCGGGACGCTCGCCGGATCATCGACGATGTCACGCTTCGGGTCTGCTCGGGCGAGCACTGGGCCGTCCTCGGAGCGAACGGCAGCGGGAAGACGACGCTGTTGAGAATCGCCGCTCTGTACGAGCATCCCTCGTCGGGCACAGTTCGCGTGCTCAGCCAGGAACTCGGCCATACCGACGTGCGGTTGCTCCGCCGACGGGTCGGATATGCCTCGACGGCGCTCGGCGGCGAGTTTCGCCCAGGGCTGACCGCAGTCGACGTCGTCGTCACAGCCAAGTACGCCGCGTTGGAGCCGTGGTGGCATCGATACTCCGCTGATGACTACGCGCGAGCGCAGTCGTGTCTTGATCAGATGTTCGTTGGCGGCTTCGCCAACCGTTCGATCGGCACATTGTCATCTGGCGAGCAGCAACGCGTGTTCCTGGCGAGAACCCTGATGAACGACCCAGATGTCGTCTTGCTCGACGAGCCATCTGCACGACTCGACCTCGGTGGCCGCGAGCAACTGTTGGATGCGCTCAACGATCTGGCGAACCAGCCGGCCGGACCACCGACCGTGCTCGTCACACATCACGTCGACGAGATCCCGGCTTCGGTCACGCATGCGTTGCTGCTAAGCGACGGTCGGGCGATAGCCCAGGGTCCGATCGAAGAAACGATGACAAGCGAATCGTTGAGCGATTGTTTCAGCATGTTGTTGCAGCTCGATCGGCGTGCCGACGGACGTTTCAGTGCTTGGGCGACGCGTTGACCAACTCCGCCAGACTCTCGCGGCCGCGCCGGATTTCGTCATCGAGCACCTTCCCGAGTAACCCGCCCGACCAGAGCCCACCGTCGTACGCGAGGTGCATCGTCAACGTCGTCGAGTTCGGACCGCATTGCACGAGTTCGGCTCGAAGCGCCCAACGGGCGTGGTCACGCTCGTCGGTCTCGGCACGTTCGAACACCGCTAGACGATTTTCTCGCAACTCGACGCGTTGCATCGTCAGCCGCTTTGAACGGGCGAACGGACCGACCCTTGCGCGCAGTTCAACATGCCATGTCGGAATCGGGTCTTCGTCGATCAACTCGACGGCGTGCACCAACCTGAGCCACGCCGGGTAGGCGTCGAGTCGGGCCACATACTGAAAGACGTCCTGAGGTGGCGCAGGAATTTCGATTGACTCGGTGACGCGCATCTCAGATTACGGGCGCGGTCGATCCGTGCCACGAAACGCCCTGGCGAGCAACGGACTCGTGACCTCGAGCAGGCCGTCCAGATTGTCGTTGGCGTCGAAGTCAGGCTGCCATGGCTCGTAGTCGGGCGGCGACTGATCGCGCAGGTCGACTGGACGTTCGATCTCTCCTGTGCCGTCGATCTGGAGTTGCTCGGGTCGGGAGCCTTGCTCGTCGTGGTCGTCGGCGGGTCGCGACCGGACTCGCTTTCGTTTGAACCCTTGCGTGTCGTCGGCTCGTGCAGGGTTCGGCTTGAACAGTCGAGGTTGATCATCTCGCCGATCCTCGAGTGTCCAGCCACGCGGAACAACCATCGCGTCGGCGTGCCTACGACACAGGAGATTGGGATCGGAAGTCAACGCATCGGCCAGCGGTGCCAACCAAAACAACAGGTCTTCTGCCACCATTCCGTACGCGGCTGCGCCCGGTTCCGAACACCCCGGTCGCTCACACAGCCTCGCCACAGCCCCGAATGTACTGCGATCGACTGTCGCCGACCGACACTTCAGGCGCTACGCGATGTAATTGCTGACGAAACTGCCTCCGGCGCAACGACCCGAAACCTGCGCCCGGTGATCACTTCCGGCTCGATTCTGACGAGATCGGGTTTCGGTGAAGCATGCCACGGGAACAACGGCAGATCGTCTGCTTCGAAGTACTCCGACATGTTTTCGATCTCACGTGCCTGACCTTTGATCACGACGCTCCACGCCTCCCCAACGCTCGGATCGTACCCATCGACCTCGAAGGCGACGGCGCGGCCCAAGACGGCCGCCGCCAGCTTCGTGCCGGCACCAGTCCGGAACACGATGGTGTCACTATCGACGACGAAATTGATCGGAAAGATATCGGGGTGGTCCGTAATCGAGATTGCCAATCGGCCGACGTCGGCGTGTCGAGCGAGCCGCCAACACTCGGCAACGGGCAGTTCCTCGACTAACTCTGGGTGCATCGGGTTCGTACTGTCCATGCCATATCGTTCGCGCATCAGCTGATCGGCGACCAGGGCCGAACGTCATCAAATCAACTACCTCAGACGATGCTTGCTCTCGGTCGCAATGTCGGATCGAACCCTCGCAACCGCTGCTGTGCCAAGATGTCTGGACGAGCAAATTGCGTATCTTTGGCGGATAATGATGAGCGGTATGAACATGGCAAGCCTGGACGAATCGACGCGGGGCGTCCTGACGCATCTGGAACGGCTCGAGGCAGAGAGCATTCAGATCATGCGTGAGGCGGTCGCCGAGAGTGAACATCCGGTGATGTTGTATTCCGTCGGGAAAGACAGTGGTGTGATGTTGCACCTCGCCCGCAAGGCGTTTTTCCCCTCCAAACCGCCATTCCCGTTGCTCCATGTCGACACGACATGGAAGTTCCAGGCAATGTACGAAATGCGCGACCGGATGGCCGCCGAGGCGGGCATGGACCTGCTCATTTACCAAAATCCGGAATGCGTTCGATTGAATATCAACCCGTTCGACCATGGCTCCGCAGTCCATACCGACATGTGGAAAACCGAGGGCTTGAAGCAGGCCTTGGACCACTACGGCTTTGACGCCGCGTTTGGTGGAGCGCGTCGTGACGAGGAGAAGTCGAGGGCCAAGGAGCGAGTATTCTCCATGCGCTCTGCGCAGCATCGGTGGGATCCGAAAATGCAGCGCCCTGAGTTGTGGAGCCTGTATTCCGCTCGCCACAACAAAGGCGAATCGGTACGCGTGTTCCCGATCTCCAACTGGACCGAACTCGACGTCTGGTTGTACATCCATCGCGAGCAGATTCCAATCGTGCCTCTGTACCTGTCGGCGCCACGTCCGGTGGTGGAACGAGGTGGGACGTTGATCATGGTCGACGATGATCGTATGCCGCTGCAAAATGGCGAGGTCCCGCAGATACGCAGCATCCGCTTTCGCACGCTCGGCTGTTATCCGCTCACCGGCGCAGTCGAGAGCGAGGCGACGACGTTGACAGAAGTGATCAAGGAAATGCTGCTGACGACAACGTCGGAGCGTCAGGGACGGATGATCGACCACGACTCGTCGGCATCCATGGAAAAGAAGAAGCAAGAGGGGTACTTCTAGCCATGTCGAACGTCATCGAAGATCTGATCTCCTCCGACATCGAGGCCTACCTGACCCAGCACGAACACAAGACGTTGCTGCGATTCATTACCTGCGGCAGCGTTGACGACGGCAAGAGCACACTGATTGGGCGGTTGCTGTACGAGTCGAAGCTGGTGTTCGAGGATCATCTGGCGGCGTTGGAGGCCGACTCGAAGAAGGTCGGCACACAAGGCGACGAGATCGATTTCGCGTTGCTCGTCGACGGGCTGGCGGCCGAGCGAGAACAGGGCATCACGATCGATGTTGCGTACCGATTCTTCGCTACAGAGCGGCGAAAATTCATCGTCGCCGACACCCCAGGGCATGAGCAGTACACCCGAAACATGGTCACTGGGGCGTCCACAGCGCAACTGGCAGTCGTGATGATTGATGCCCGCAAGGGTGTCCTCACACAGACCCGCCGACATAGCTACCTCGTATCGCTGCTCGGCATTCGCAAGATCGTGCTCGCAATCAACAAGCTCGATCTCGTCGACTATTCGAAAGACGTGTTCGACACGATCGAAGCCAGCTACAGGTCGTTCGCCGCCGAGATTGGCTTGACCGACATCGTGTGTATCCCGATGGCCGCGCTGCGTGGTGACAACATCGTGGATCGGAGCCCGAACACCCCCTGGTACGCCGGGCCGACATTGGTCGGCTACCTCGAGGCCGTCGAGATCGACGAGGAAGTCCGCGCCAAGCCGTTCCGGATGCCGGTGCAGTGGGTGAATCGACCGGATCTCGATTTCAGAGGATTTTCGGGCCAGATCGTCAGCGGCACCCTGAGGCCCGGCGAACTGATCCGTGTCGTTCCTTCAGGCTCGACATCGAAAGTCGCCCGCATCGTGACGCAAGACGGGGATCTCACCGAAGCGGTCGCCGGACAGTCGGTCACTATCACCCTGGCCGACGAGGTCGACATCAGCCGCGGAGACGTTCTGGCGTCGGCCAGCGATCCTCCCGGTGTAGCTGACCAGTTCGAGGCACAGATCATCTGGATGGGCGAACACGAGATGCTCCCGGGGCGCCCTTACCTGATGAAAATCGGGACCCGAACCGCCAGCGTGGCGCTCGCCCAACCGAAGTACAAGGTCAACGTCAACACCCTCGAGCACACTGCCACGAAGACGTTGGAACTGAACGAGATCGGGGTATGCAACATCACGGTCGATCGCCCGATCACGTTTGACTCGTACGACACCAATCGCGACATGGGTGGGTTCATCCTGATCGACCGTCTCACGAACAACACCGTCGGCGCCGGATTGATCCACTTCGCCCTCCGCAGGGCCGACAACGTCCATTGGCAGGCGGTCGATGTCGACAAGGCCGCTCACGCTCGCCTCAAGGGCCAGCAACCGTGCGTGGTGTGGTTCACGGGACTATCGGGTGCGGGCAAGTCGACAATCGCCGACATGGTCGAGCGAAAGTTGAACCTCGAAGGACGGCACACCTACCTGCTCGATGGTGACAACATCCGTCATGGGCTCAACAGGGATCTCGGGTTCACCGACGCCGACCGGGTCGAGAACATCCGCCGTATCGCCGAAGTTGCCGGGCTCATGATCGACGCCGGCCTGATCGTGCTCGTGTCGTTCATTTCACCGTTCCGGGCAGAACGTCAACTCGCCCGTGAACGAGTCGGTACCGATGAGTTCATCGAGGTCTACGTCGATACGCCGCTCGACGTCGCAGAATCCCGCGACGTGAAAGGCCTCTACAAGAAGGCAAGGCGCGGCGAACTTCCACACTTCACCGGTGTCGACTCGCCGTACGAACCACCGGAGCAGCCTGACCTACGTGTCGACACGACGACGATGACGGCCGACGACGCGGCGGACCACGTGATAGCCGTGCTGCGCCAACGCGGACGGCTGACGGGTGTCGTGTGACGGCTGATCACGACGATCATGCGCTGGCGGGGGCGATCGCGACGGAAGCCGGCCGCCTACTCTTGGCTGTCCGAGCACAGTTCGCTGGAGAACCGGCTCGGTTGAAGGCCGAGGGTGACCTGCAGTCGCACCGCTATATCGTTGCCGAACTCGCCAAGCTTCGACCGGACGACGGACTGCTATCCGAGGAAGGAAGCCTCGATCCTGCACGCCTCACAAAAGCACGGGTGTGGATCGTCGATCCTCTCGACGGAACACGCGAGTTCAGTGAAGGCGACCGAACCGACTGGGCCGTTCACGTCGCCCTCGTCGAGAACGGAACGCCGACCGTCGGCGCCGTATCTCTGCCGGCACTCGGAATCACGCTGACGACCGGCCAACCGCCCAGATTGACTCCGTCGCAGAACGTTCCGCTGCGAGTGCTGGTCAGCCGGACTCGGCCGACACCGCTCGCTGCGGCATTGGCTTCCGCCCTCGGTGCCGACTTGCTGCCGATGGGTTCCGCAGGCGCCAAGGCGATGGCTGTCGTGCGCGGCGAAGCCGACGTGTACGCCCACTCCGGCGGTCAGTACGAATGGGATTCGGCTGCTCCTGTAGCGGTCGCTGCCGCAGCCGGGCTGCACGTGTCCCGCCTCGACGGCACCCCACTCCGCTATAACGCCGAAAACCCCTGGCTCCCCGACCTTCTCATCTGCCGACGCGAACTAGCAGCGCGAGTACTCGAGGTCACGACAGCCTCCGACTGACGCCCGGACCTCATACGTGGAGGTACGCGGTGAAACGCAGACGTACGCAACGGACAAACAGATGTGACCGATTCACATGCGGTAGCTGACGCGGCCAACTCAAGTGATCAACCGTCTCGATCGTTCTCTCGGCCTTCTCGACTCGCTGCCCTCGCATGCGGCGCGCCATAGCGTCAAATCAACGCTGCCGCCGGTATTTGCATGTCTCCTACTATGGTCGTATGGTTACGGTATGCCTCGTGGAAACCCGTCCCCCAAGCTCGCGATCACTGTCGACCCGGGTGTGCATGAGCGCGTCGTCGACGCCGCAGCACAAGAGGGCGTCAGCGTGTCGGCCTGGATGACGGAGGCCGCGCGACGGGCCCTCGTTGTTCGCGATGGGCTCACGGCTGTCGCCGAATGGGAGCGCTCCAACGGGTCTCTCACGCCCGAAGAGATGACTGCCGCACGTCACCGCGTCGCCCAGGAACTCGCCACATCCCGGAAGCGGTCGGCCTGAGCACCGTCTACGACACCAGCGTACTCATCGCTGCCGACCGCAACGACCGCAACGTCTGGGCCGATCATCGCGCTCGGCTCGAGGCGGGTCTCGTTCCCGTCACGACTGCCCCGGTCATCGCTCAGGCGAGCAGGTCCCCCCGACAGGTCCAGCTGCGTCGTTTCCTCCGGGGATGCGACGTCGTCGGATTTGCTGCAATCCAAGCACACGCCGTCGGCGCACTACTCGCGAAGTCCGCAACCGCCGACGTTGTGGACGCCCACCTGGCCCTCACAGCTGCCCGTACCGGCGCCGCAGTGATTACCAGCGACCCCAGCGACATGCGCGCACTTGCCGCGCACGTCCGACCTCGGATCACGATCCGAACGACCACCTGATCGCCCGACAACGGCCTCGGCCGCACCAAGCCCGAGTGCGACATACCGGTGAAGGCGGTGCCCCATCACCGGAACACCGCGGTGCGCCACACCCGCTACAAAAGCACATGACGCCGACGAGATTGAAGCGTCGACGTAGGCATTGTTTCGTTGACGATCGTCAAACGGGCGCTCGGCGGAAGGGGATCGCCGATTCGGGCCGAGGGTGACTGCTGACTCAGGTGTCCGAATTGCTGATTGATCGGCTCGTGGTCGCCGACGGCGCTGTCGGCAGTGGTCGCCGTCTTTGACGTCCACGAGGACCGGCACCTCGTGCCGCTTGAACTCTTGGTTGAGGTTCCAAGCTTCCCCGAGGAAGACCTGCTCGCCTGACCAGGTCGCGATTTCAAACTGACCCACTACCGAGTCGGTGCATGTGTTCCATACTGGTCGGATGGCGAACACCTGGATGCGTGTCTCGTGATCAAGGTCCATCGGCTCCAGCTGACCGGCGTCACACCGGCACCGCACCTTCCATGGGCAACACCAATGTTCCCCGTGTTCGGCTATCTCATCATCCACCCGACCGGCCAATTGTGATCGATACCGGCGTCGGGACCGACAACACGATTATGGACGAAGCCACAACCACCCAGCCGAACCAAGTCTCACTGAAACGGTCGGCCGAGATTCGGCACGAACCCCGGCGACCCTTGGCCCCGAGATCCTGATGACGTCGCCACCGCGGCCCCGGCTGCCATTCCAGCCTCAGTTTCGTCGCGCGCTCAAGTGGCTGTTGGTGGTGGCGGTGCTGGTGGTGGCGGTGGTCGCCGTTCGTGTCGCCCAGAATCGTTCAAACGCGTCGAGCCCCCGCGACACCGAGTCCGTCTCGGAACCGTCCCCGTCAACTGCGGCCGGCGCGGCAACACAACGCGATCCTGACGGATCCGACGGCGACTCGGACCGCGAAACTGGTGTCGACGATGGCGACGATGCGGTTCGGCGGATCGCTGGTCTCGACAATGTCGAGACCAGCGTTTTCGCACTTGGGTCCGTGTGGGCGGTCACATCTAACCGTCCCGATGCGTATTCGCGACAACCGCTCGAGTCGAGCGTGATCCGGATCGAACCGACGACCCGGCACGTCGAGAAGGTGCTCGACTCACCAGGCACGGCACCAACGTTCAGCGAACTCGACGGGCGACTCTGGGTGAATCTCAGCGATCGGATCGTGGCCCTCGATTCAACCGGATCGGAGGTGGCGTCGATCCCATTCGCGCCGGGCAAGCCGGGCGATCACGTTGCGGGGAACCACCATCTGTGGGTCCTAGATCGCGTGGCCGCGACGGTATCGGTGATCGACCCCCAGGCCGCAAACATCGTACGAACCATCGAAACTGGCGCCGGTCCAGTCCATCCGATCTCGGCGTTCGGCCACATCTGGGTGCCAAGCATCATAGACGGCACGGTGACGATCATCGACGAGGCGACCCTCGGCGACACCACCATCATCGAGCCGTTCGTGAGCTCCAAGTGGCTCACCGACGTCACGGCGGTGGCGGATGGCCTGACCGGTGACGAGGTATGGGTGACCAACGTCGAAGGTGACCTCTTCGCCATCACGGCCGAGGGTGATGCATTCGGCCAGGTCCGGCCCATCGACATCGACACGTCCATCAACCTGATCCACGTGGATGAGGAGCTGGCGTTCCTCCTACCGGTCTTCGGCCTGGACGTGCTCGTGCTCGACCTCGCGACCGAACAACTGGTGGCGCGCATCCGCACCGAGTCCAGCCCGTTCAGAGCCGCAATCGCACACGATCTCATCTGGGTCGCCGGCGACGGTCCCCGTGAAATCCTCACAGTGATCGATCCCAACACGCTCACAGTGCGCCAAGTATTCTCGGTCGGCACGAACGAATCCAATACCACCGGACCTCAGCGGCCACTGGAAGTCGACGACGAGATCTGGGTGCCGAACCGAGGCGACGATGCATTCTTCATCGTCGATATCGACGATGTTTGACAACCGTATCGACGCCAAACAGATCATCTACACCAAACAGACGCGGTGATACGTGGAGGCACGCGGTGATACGTAGACGTACGCAACGGACAAACAGATGTGACCGATTTCACACACGGAGTAGCCGATGCGGCCGACTCAAGTGATCAACAGTCGAATCGAAGCTGCGGCGAGCGGACTCAGGTCGGTGGCCACGACAATGCCAGCGAGCGCTGATCGCTCCCTCCTCGAGAGCGCAACGCCATCACGATCCTCGGGACCGATCAGTCGTGCCAGCGCGTCCACGTCTCGAAGGTGCTTTGCGCGTTCGGCCGCCGACATCGACACGATCTCGGTGACCGCCGCGACCTTGCCGAACAGAGCACCGATCAACGTGGGCCGCCGGATCAGAGCCGAACCGCCAGAGGCGAGTTCGACTTGAACGACGGAGCTTCGGGCGAACGCCTGAGTTGTTCCCGGCGCTTCGATTGTGCGCCCGGCACCCAGCAGCAACGTGGCACGCATGCTGATGTGATCGGGTGCCAACACATCGATAGCGGCGCCGTTGCGCCGATAACGGTGAGCGAGTCCGTCAGGGCTCGGCCAGTCCTGGACGAAATCTGCGGACGTGAGGGCCTGGTGGATCCGATCGAGTCCAGAAGGTTCGACTCGCAGATCGACGACGACATCGATGTCGTCGGTAGGTCGGACATTCGTCGCGCGCCGCTCAACCTCATGGAGGAACACCACTTGGCCGCCGACCAATATCCAATGCGGGCCGAGTGTCGGCGCTATCTCGATCAACGCCTTCCACGATTCGGACTGGCGCCCAACAAGTGTTGGAAGTTGGATGATTACTGCGTCAGCCATCTTGTGCAAGCAGATGTTCGGCGGCAATCCAGTGCCGTGGGTCGCCGGATTCGAGTAGGTCGAGCGCCACTGCACCACGAGGAGCGACGCCGCCTGCCGGGATGAGTGCCCACGCCTCGTCATCTACGACCCGCAGAGCTACCGAACCCACAGGGTCAGCGATAAACGCGACGAGGGAGCTGAGACCGGCGAACGCCGAGCGAGGAAGATACACGTCGGCGTGCTCGTCGGCGGCGAGCAGTTCACCATGCTCAGCGGCTGCGGCTACTCCACCGACGAGTGCTCCGACGCGCTCCGGCAATGCTCCAGCATCGGCACGACTCATGTCGCAGCGCACGAGATCGGCCCTGCGGTGATAGCGACCGGCCTTGGGCAACTCGACTCGTCCAGCAACGATCTCTTCCCAGGCTCG
>JANMTV010000374.1:0-11954 GCA_031390905.1 Ilumatobacteraceae bacterium
GCCAAGCAGGCTGCTCCGGCCAAGAAGGCTGCTGCCTAGAATGCTCCGGCCACGTAAGCTCCGGCCAAGTAAGCTCCGGCCAAGAAGGCTGCTGCCAAGAAAGCTCCGGCCAAGAAAGCCGCAAAGAAGAAGTGAGTTCAGTCGTGTTCTGATTCGGGGCGGGGCCGAAAGCCTCGCCCCGTTTCGCGACCGGACTCAGATCGCCGAGCAAGCACAGCTAGAGATCGCTGAGGAGTTTGAAGATTTCCCCTGATCCGAAGCCATAGGTGGCACCGAGCCCTATCAGGCGTTCGCTGATTCGTGTTCGGAACGCGTTCAACTGCTTACCATCGACTGCTTTCATGGTCGACTCGAACTGGCTCTCATGAGCCTCGAGGGCGTCAAGCTTGGTGTCGACCCAACCGGTGACGTCCTCGACATGATCTGGAGCGTCGGCCTCCCACAGCAACAGATGATCTGGGCGATGATGGGGGATCTCGTGTTCTCGGAAGAAATGCGGGTCGCGCGCTGCGACGATCGCTTCGCAAGCCAACAGACCGGCGTGGCGATGGTCTGGATGCAGGCGATATCGCTTCCACGGATCGTGACCAAGCACCACATCGGGGCGCAATTCGCGTATCACGCGGGCGACGCGTCCACGCGCCGACAGGTTGCTGTCGAGTTCGCCGTCAACGTATTCGAGGAATACGACCTGGCCGGCGTTCGATCCGGCCAACCGTTTGGCGGCGGCTCGTTGTTCATGTTGGCGACGATTGGCCAACGCACGTGGGTCGGCGTTTGCATCCCAGGTGCCCTTCGATCCGTCCGTGCAGATCAGGTGATGTACGAGGCAGCCGCCGGCGGCCCATTTGGCGAGCGTTGCCCCGCAGCCGAACTCGACGTCGTCGGGGTGGGCGCCGATTGCGAGCGCCACCCCCGGAGTCGCCAAGTTTTGGCTGAACGGAGCAGCATTGAACGACAGTGCAGGCTGTCCCGGTTCGTTGGCGCTCACGGAACCGCAATCTCCCCAAGGATCGGTCGCAGCAGCGCTGCCACCTTGGGGTGACGACAATCATCGATCGTGTCGATATCGATCGAAAGGTAGGCATCGATCCGAACGGTGACAGCCAGCCCGGTTGCCTGTGCGGCTTCCAGATGGTGGCGAAAGCTGGCGGGCCCGTAGCTGGCCGGAAGGTTGGCGTCACACGGCCGACTGAGCACGTTGGTGCCGTTGCGTCGACGATCGGGAACGAGCACGATGTGATCGGGCTCGGCGATCGTCGTCAAGCCCGCCGGGAGTGGTAGGTCGCTGTGCGTGATGATCACGTGAGTGAGGCCTTTCCCTCCGATCGTGTCGACGCCGTTGTCGATCGCCCCGTTGAGGCCCAGTCCCGGGCTCCAGAGCACCTCGGCGCCTCGCTCGGTTGCCCACGACGCCACCTCGTCGTCGTCGCATGCCACGAATGTCGGGAGCGGGCGAACCGCCTCGACGACACGGTCAGCCATCCAGCGTGCGAGGCGCTGGCGGTCGGCACGCGTGACGTGTGCGGCCAATCGTGCCTTGGCCGCGTGAAACGCCTTGATCGGGATCAGCACCGCCGTGTCCACCTCACGCACACTAGGAGACGGGAGACCTCAGGTGGCGAGCAGTGCCGCCTACCCTCGCGGACATGTCAGGAGCGTACGCTCCTGACATGTCGCGTTCGTCGGAGATCAGGGTGGCGGTGATCGGTGCCGGGTCTTGGGGTACGACAGTGGCAGCTCTGGCGAGCGTCAACACGCCAACCTTGCTGTGGGCGCGTCGGCAACAACTTGCTGATCAGATCAACGCCGCCCGCGTCAACCCTGACTACATGCCGAGCTTCACCCTGCCTGACCAGTTGCGTGCCACGGCTTCGCTCGAAGAAGCGGTGTCCGATGCTGACGTTGTCGTGATGGCGGTGCCCTCACACGGCTTTCGTGAGATTGCCCACGAGGCATCGCAGTACCTACGGCCGTGGGTGCCGATCGTGAGCCTCACGAAAGGGATTGAACGCGAAACGCTGATGCGAATGACCGAGGTCGCTTCGGAGGAGATGCCCGGTCGTCCGGTTGGGGTGATGACCGGTCCGAACCTGGCGAAAGAAATTATGGCTGGGCAGCCGGCGGCCAGCGTCGTGGCGATCCCTGACTCGACGATCGCCGCCGAGTTACAGCGGATCTTGACTCGACCGAGCTTGAGGATCTACACCAACCCTGATGTCGTCGGTTGCGAAGTCGCGGGGGTGGTCAAGAACGTAATTGCGATTGCTGCCGGAATGGCCGAAGGGATGGGATTCGGCGACAACACGCGGGCAACGTTGATCACCCGCGGCCTCGCCGAGATGGCACGACTCGGGGTGGCGATGGGGGGTGACCCACCGACATTTGCGGGGCTGGCGGGGATGGGTGACTTGATTGCCACGTGCTCGTCGAAACAAAGCCGGAACAACTCAGTCGGGATCGCGCTCGGACAGGGTCAGTCCATCGACGAGATTCTGGGTGCCATGCACATGGTCGCTGAGGGCGTCAAGAGTTCGCCGAGCGTGCTCGACCTAGCTCGTCGGTATGGTGTCGAGATGCCGATCACGGAACAGGTTGTCGCCGTGTGCCACGAAGGTCGCGGTGCCGGTGAGGCACTCGCAGCGCTGATGTCACGCTCCAGCCGAAGCGAACTCGGCTGACACGCGATGACCACGCAATGATCACGCAATGATCACGCAATGATCAGCACGGGAGTCACGGGACAGGTTTGGCGCGCCTCGGTCACGCCATGGGGAGCGATCGAACCATGGGACTCGTCGTCCGCCCTGAACTGGTATGTCGCGGCCGATGACCGCTGGCACGTGCCGGCCGACGAACCCACCGTGCGCCAGGTTCGACTTGCGGGAACGGCGGTCGTCGAGACACGCCTGCGGGTACCGAGCGGTGATGTGGTCCAGCGGATCTACAGCGTTGCGAATGGCGGTGGATTGACGGTCGTCGAGATCGAGAACGAGTCAACGTTGCCCGTCGCAATCGCCTTCGATCGTCGTGACGTGCTGACCGAACGGCCGATCGTCGAGATGCCGATCGAAGGCATCGCGCTGCCGGTCGAAGCGTTCGCGTTGCCGCTCGGCCATCGCGCCTCACTGCGAGTCGGGATTCCACACGACGAATCACCGTATGCACAGCGCAGTGGACCCTTGCCAGCTGGGTTGCCGACCGCCACACAGGTGGTCCGCGGATGGTTGGCTCTGACGCAGCGAGCAAGTCGGCTGGTGTTGCCGGAGGGCGATCGTTGGGCGAGTCTGGCCGAGAGCGTGAGCGCCGAGCGCTGCGAGTTGTCGCTCGGTTCGATCCCGAAATCCGACGATGACCCGGTCGGATTCGTGATTGCCCTCGGTGAACTGGTGAGGATGGGTGAGCCTGCTGATGATTGGCTGCCGGAGATGGTTTCGGCTGTCGAGCGAATCGGGCCGGTATCCGGTTGGGGCGAGGATCTCGCCCTGATCTCGGCGGCACGAGTGCTCGTAGCTGCGGGCGAAACTCGCGGCCGACGTGATCTGCACCGAATCCTGATGGGTCGCGTGCAGTCGTCTCGTCCGGCATCGGCCCCGGATGGTGTCCGTCTCGTGCCGTGGCTGGAGACGCTTGTCGTGAATGCTGGCGTGTTGTTACCGGAAGGACTGCCTGATGCATGGCTCGGTCACGCAATCGAGACGTATGGAATCCCAACGGGGGATGCGACGGCGGTATCGTTCGCAGTCCGTTGGCACGCCGCCCGTCCGGCGGTCCTGTGGGAACAGACCGGTGGTCGAGTGAATCTGACCTCACCATGCGCTCCCCATTGGAGTACCAGCGACGTCAAGGGCGAGACTCTCTGGCCCGCCCCTTCGATGGCGTCCGTATCGCAGCCAAGCGCGTCGTCAGCCCTGCCGCCTACCGGTGACCTTTCGTTCAGCTAGCTGCTAGCCACGATCGCCGCCGTGGTTCAGACGGCACGTATTTCGTTGTCGCACGGGCGGCCGTTCTGGAGGTCGGTCAGGTTGCCGAGTGTGGTCTCGGCGATCGCCGCCAGCGCCTCTCGGGTAAGGAAACCTTGGTGTGCCGTGATCAGCACGTTGGGGAAGGTCAGCAGGCGGGCGAACACATCGTCGTTGATGACTTCGCCTGATCGGTCCTCGAAGAACAACTCGGCTTCCTCCTCGTACACGTCGAGCGCCAGCGAGCCGATCCGCCCGGCCTTCAGCCCTTCGATCACGGCGACGGTGTCGACCAGTGCTCCACGCCCCGTGTTGACGACCATCACGCCCGGTTTCATGAGTGCAATCGCCGCCGCTGACACGAGGTGGTGGGTCTCGGTGGTCAGCGGACAGTTGAGGCTGATCAGATCACTTCGCGCCCACAACTCGTCGAGGTCGACGTATTCCATGCCGAGCTCGATCAGACCACGATTACGGGTCGGGTCGAAGCAGATCACCTGACAGCGGAAATGCCATAGCAGGCGGGCGACCAGCGCACCGATCCGGCCCGTGCCGACAATCCCGGCAGTCTTGCCGGCAAGATCGAATCCGACTAGGCCGTCCAATGCGAAGTTGCCGTCTCGGACGCGGTTGTAGGCCTTGTAGATCCGACGATTGAGGGCGAGGACCAGTGCAATCGTGTGCTCGGCGACCGCATTCGGCGAATAGGCGGGGACGCGGACCACGGTCAACCCGAGCCGATGGGCGGCCTCGAGGTCGACGTTGTTGTATCCCGCACACCGCAGGGCGATGTGTCGAACGCCGAGCGCCGAGAGAATTTCGAGCACTTCGGCATCGACGACATCGTTGACGAAGACGCACACCGCATCCGCTCCGGCAGCGAGTGCGGCGGTTCGTGGTCCGAGCCGAGTCTCGATCACGTCGATGCTGTGGAGATGGTCGGCGTTGGCGTGCCCGAAACTTGCCCGCTCGTACGGTTTGGCGTTGAACATGGCGAGCCGCATGGACGTTATGCTGCCACGCGGTTGCAAATCTGTTTTCGAACCACTTCGATCAGTTCGTCGATCCGTTGTGCGGCATCCGAGAGCCGAGCGGCACTGTCGCCGGTTTCCTGCCCGGCTTGAGCCTCGAGGTGCGCCCCGAGGGCGAACAGCCGTTGGATGACGACATCATGCCAAGCGATCAACTGTGTAACTCGATCGGTGGTTGCTGCGAGATCGAGGCGAGATATGGCTCGGTCCGCTGATGCGCGTCGAGCATCGGTCATATCGCGGACCGTTACAGTCACCATCGGCACCCCTGGCACCCCAGGTAGTGGCTTGAGCTGGACATCGATTGGGAACCGTGTGCCGTTGGCATGTTGACCCTCGATGTCTAGATCCGGTCGACCCATTTGCCGATTGGTTTGATGTTGGGCGTACTCGTGTCGCTGGTCGCGGTGGCTCTCGCGCGACTCAGGAGGTACGAGCATTTCGACCGGCTGCCCATCGAGATCGCCGTCCTCATATCCGAACAACTCGGCGAGCGGGCGATTGGCGTAGCGGATCGTGCCGCTGCTGTCCACGATCGCCACCCCGTCGGCAATCAAATCGAGAGCACTCACAAGGAGTTCGCGTGGAAGCGTCCCGAACGGCATACCACAAGCATGTGCGTTCAGACCCGGGCAACAAAGGGTCATTAGCCCTTAGTTGGTGGGATTCGATCGCGATCAGGATGGGTAGTACAACGAAAGCAAGTCGTCACGGAACAGCAGGGAGTATGTGTGCTTGATGCATGGGGTCTTGACGCGGGCGATGTCGCCGCCGGTTTGGGCACCGACAGCAGCCTTGGATTGAGCTCAACCGAGGTCGCAGCCCGGCGTCGACTACACGGCCCGAATGCACTCGTCGGTACCAAGCCGATCGCTACGTGGCGGAAATTCGTTGCGCAGTTCGCCGACCCGCTGATCTACCTGCTGTTGGCTGCTGTCGTCGTGTCGTTCGTGGCATGGGTGATCGACGGACATCGCGGCGCACCGTTCGAAGTGCTGGTGATTCTGACCATCGTGGTCCTGAATGCGGTACTCGGCTACGTCCAGGAGGCGCGTGCCGAGCAGGCCGTCGCCGCCCTGCAGCGGATGGCAGCGGCCACGGCCAGTGTCGTGCGCGACGGTCGCCAACAACGAGTTCCTGGTGACGAGGTCGTGCCGGGCGATGTCCTGCTGCTTGCCGAGGGCGATGCCGTCGTCGCCGACGGGCGGTTGTTCGAGGCGGCGTCGCTGATGATCGCCGAGGCGTCGCTCACTGGCGAGAGCGAGGCAGTGTTCAAAGACGTCGCCACACTCACCCGACCTGCGGGATTGGGAGATCGCCTCAACATGGTGTTCAGCGGCACCGCGGTGATCCGCGGTCGAGGACGAGCGATCGTGACGTCGATTGGGATGGGTACGGAGATCGGCAATATCGCCCGGCTCCTGGATTCGACTGACGAGCAGCGCACGCCCCTCCAGCGTGAGGTCGATCGCATCGGTCGCATGCTCGGAGTGGCGATCATCGCGATCGCGATTGTCGTGATTGGCGCAACGTTGCTGAACGCAGACATCTCTGACACTGCCGATGTCGTCGATGCTCTCCTGATCGGAGTCTCGCTGGCTGCCGCAGCGGTCCCCGAGGGATTGCCTGCGGTGCTGTCGGTGGTGTTGGCTCGCGGGGTGCAGCAGATGGCGCGTCGGCAGGCGATCGTCAAGAAGTTGTCGTCGGTCGAGACGCTCGGATCGGCGTCGGTCGTGTGTACCGACAAGACGGGCACGCTGACGAGGAGCGAGATGACAATCGAAAAGATCGTCACTCCGTCAGGCGAGGTCGACGTCACGGGCTCGGGGTATCAGCCGATCGGCGAGTTGTTGGTCGGTGGCCAACCGCTCGATGACGACTCCCTGCTCGACGAAGTTCGGTTCGTGCTTGGCGGTGGCAGCCTGGCCAACGATGCTGTCCTCCGAGAGGAGAACGGGTCGTGGACGATTCACGGTGACCCGACCGAGGCGGCGTTTCTCGTGGCGGAGGCGAAGATCGGACTGACCGAAACCAGACAGACCCGTTTCGAGCGGGTCGGTGAGATTCCATTCACGTCCGAGCGCAAGTTGATGACCGCAATGGCCACGGACGCCGAGCGTGACGGTCGCATTCTGATTGTGACCAAGGGTGCCCCGGACGTGCTGTTGATGCGATGCACACATGAGCGAGTTTCCGGCGTGATTCGCCCTCTCGACGAGGATCGCCGGCGCGAGTTGCTTGCCACCGTCGATCGTCTCGCAGATCTGGCGCTGCGGACGCTCGGCGTTGCCTATCGCCAGCTCCCCGACACTGCGTGCCCGCCCGCGCACGAGGAGACCGAGCAAGCGCTGATCTATTTGGGGATGGTCGGGATCATCGATCCCCCGCGACCGGAGGTCATGATCGCGATCGCCGAGGCCCATTCAGCAGGGATTCGGATCATCATGATCACGGGTGATCATCCTCGTACTGCGGTACGGATTGCCGGTGACCTGGGGATCGTCGAGCCGGGGGCGCGGACGTTGAGTGGTCCCGAGATCGAGGCGCTCGACGACGAGCGCTTGCAAGCCGAAGTACGGGCGGTTTCGGTCTATGCGCGGGTGTCACCCGAGCACAAGCTGCGAATCGTCGCCGCCCTCCAGCACGACCGGCATGTCGTGGCGATGACGGGTGACGGGGTCAACGACGCGCCTGCTCTGAAGGCGGCCGACATCGGTGTCGCGATGGGCGTGACCGGCACCGACGTCGCCAAGCAGGCGGCCGACATGATCCTGGTCGACGACAACTTCGCCACGATTATCCACGCCGTCAGCGAAGGGCGTGGGATCTTCGCCAACATTCGCAGGTTCCTCAGGTTTCTCCTGTCGTCGAACATCGGCGAGGTGTTCACGATGTTCTTCGGTGTGATGTTCGCCGGGGCACTCGGGCTCAAGGCAACCGGAGAAGCCGTGGCCGTTCCTCTGCTCGCTACGCAGATTTTGTGGATCAACCTGCTTACCGACTCTGCGCCGGCATTGGCGATCGGCTTCGATCCACCACCAGACAACGTGATGCAACGCCCGCCGCGAGCGCTCACGGATCGAATCATCGATCGTCAGATGTGGATCGGTATTGGATGGGTCGGAATCGCGATGGCGGCCGTGACGCTGGCGGCGCTCGACATCGGACTCGCCGGAGGTCTGCTTGGCGGATCCGGAGGGATCACTCATGCCCGAACAATGGCGTTCACCACGCTCGTGCTGGCGCAACTTTTCAACGCCTTCAACGCTCGTTCGGACCGGGTCAGCGCGCTCCATCGCATCTTCACCAACCGGTTGTTGTGGGGTGCGATTGGGTTGTCGGCCTTGCTGCAGGTCGCGGTCGTGCAGATCCCATTCATGAACAAGGTCTTCGAAACTGCACCGCTGCCGATCAAGGACTGGCTGATCTGCATCGGCCTGGCGAGCATCGTGCTGTGGGCATCCGAACTCAAGAAACTGGTGACGAGACGGGCCTGATCAGATCGCCGCTGCGATTGGGATGCCCGACTCGACCTGGAACGACTTCCACGTCGACACCGGGGAGGTGGCGTCGGCGATGTTGTCGACGGTTCGGAACTCGGCCACCCAGCGATCGTTGTTGACCGTGTGGCGGGTGTAGCCGCGGTAGGTCAGTTCGGCGTCGATGATATTCGGAAGGTCTCTGACGACGCCGTCCAACTCGGGAGGCACGTTGGCTGTCGAGGAGATTGCTGTTGTCACGAACTCGGCACCGGCACCGCCCAGTGAAGCGACGCCGGCGAGGTGAATGTCACCGGTGATCACGACGAGATTCTCCGGTGGTGAGGCGAGCAGACGTTGCCGGGCCGCTGGATAACCATCCCACTGGTCGTAGTTGAGGATCGCCCCATTCGGCAGCGTGGCGTCGCTCATCACCGTCTGCTGTCCGAGCACATTCCATGTCGCCGGGCTGCTCGCAAACCGCTCGGCGATCCACGCTTCTTGTTCGTCGCCGAGCATGGTGCGAGCCGGGTCGAAGACTGCTTCACATGGTGGGTCCGGGCTGAGCGTCGGGCTGCCACATTCCTGGCCGCTGCGGAACTGACGACCGTCGAGCACGCTGATGCGGGCGAGTTCGCCGTAGTCGACGCTGCGATAGATCGTGTACGGCTCGCCGTCGACTGGTGCGGCGAGGCGGGTCGGCGTGTGCTCCCACCAGGCCCGGTACGCCTGGGTCCGCCGATCGGCAAATGTTGCGGTCTGGCTCGGATCCTGTGGTGAGGTGGCGGCCGTGGTGCCAGCATAGTTGTTTTCGACTTCGTGATCATCCCAGATCAACATCCATGGACACGCCGCCCGCGACGCCCGGAGGTCGGTGTCGCCGAGGTAGTGGGCGTACCGAGCGCGGTAGGCCACGAGGTCGGTCGGTTCCGGGCCGTCGTGAGAACGCACGACTTCACCCCCGATCGGATTCGCAGCACCCTCGTAGATGAAGTCTCCGAGGAACAGGACGAGATCTGGTTGCCATTCGGCGATATCGCGGTGGGCGGCGTAGAAGCCGGTCTCGAAGTGCTGACATGCTGCAGAAGCGATCCGCAATTCGTCACGTCCAGCGGCTGGTTGCGTTCGGCCGCGTTGGCTCTCCCAGCCTCCCGCCCTGAAGTGATACTCGAGTGGCCGGTCGAGTTCGACGAGGGCGTGAATTGTGTGGGCATTGTCAGTCGTCGCCGAATCGATTCCGCTGGCAACGACCTCATCGCCATCGAGCAGTTCCCACTCGACGTCAATCTCGTCGGGCAGATCACCGGTGAGGCGGGTCCAGAGCACAACGCTGGTCACCTCCGGATCGCCAGACGCGACACCGAGCGTGAACGGGTCGGCAGCGAGTTCGGTCGATGGTTGCGTCGTGCTCGTCGTGGACGGCTGCGTTGACGTGGTCGTCGCTGGCGCTGTTGTCGACGTTGCTGGTGTTGCGCCTGTCGTGGTTGTGGGGTCGGAACTCGGTCGCGGTGAGGAATCAACCGAGCCGGTGTTGCTGTCGGTGTCAGTCGACTGTTCGCCAGCACACGCCACCAACGTGACACTCGCCGATAATGCGAGAAACTGACGACGAGAGATCGGATTCATGCGACGGTCACGGGTCACAGCTTGCCGCAGTCAGTTGACGTTGTCGATATCTGACGCCTGCAACATGTGCCCCGTTCGGCGAGGCTTGGATGATGGGTCGCTCAGACGTGTGGGTGGTCGACGAGCCTGAAAGAACCCACGCTCTTGATCGAGAACGACGGCGTGCTGGTCCGCCATTTCTTCACGATGGTCCTCGACCTCACGGGCGCTCTGCCCGACGTCCCGCTTCCTGTCAGCTACGGCCTGGAACCGATGACCATCACGTTGTCGAGTGAGTATGCAGAAGTGGCGTCGCGGTCGTACTCCGGTGACCATGTCGACCATCAGCCAGAAGATGACGACCCTGTGGCAACGGCGCGCACGATCGAGACGTATCTCCGTGGTGAGGAGCCCGGCGCGTGGATTTCGGACGCCTCATGGCACATCCTTCTCGCAACTCGACGCGTAGCTGGTGCGATTGTGGTGTCGGACTGGGCGCGGGACGGCGACGAGGCTAACGGCCCATGGATCAGGGACATTTTCGCGGAGCCGTCGCTGAGTGGCCAGGGTCTGGGTGCCGCGCTGATCTCACGTGCGGCGTACGAGCTCGCTAGCGCGGGCCGTCTGGCACTGGGCCTCGCAGTGACAGTTGGCAATCCGGCACGTCGACTCTACGAACGCCTCGGTTTCGAAATTACACACGAAAACTGGCGAATCACCGTCCCCAGCAATGAGCGACAATTCTGAGTCGCCGATCACTCGGAGATGCTGGTGTCGCCGTCGTGGAGGATCACCGCCGAGGTGCTTCTGGCCGCGTACGTGTAGTCAATGGAGTCTGTTGATCGTGACTGACTCCAGTTCGGCGAGTTCATCAACGAGCATCTCGATCAAGGGTGCGTCTTGAACGGAGGCGCCGAATCGGTTTGACGGACCATTCTCTGTCGAGATCGTCGGATTCCGCATTGCGACTCGGTGCTGCGGAACCACGAGTTCGACGAGCCCGCCCGGAAGGTCGCCGAGCAATCCGTAGCCGCGGGTGACAGCGGTCCCCCGCTCGGGTTCGATGTGACCGATCAGCTCGTACGTCAGGTCGAGGTTGTCTTCATTGTCTTCAACCATCGTGAGCCGACTGCCCACCGTCCAGGCCACGACGGCGGCGACGCTCGCCGAGGCGGGCTTCGACGTGATCATCGTCGAAGAAGGATCGTGGGTCGAGCAGGGCTCGGTCGTGCCCTTCTCACGTCAGGGTCACAAAGTTGCCACCGACAGCGGTTACGCCGCCTCCATGTTCGATTGAAAGCTTGACATATTCCTAACGTACGTATGTTGGATCTCGTCAAGTTGTTCGGTATGGTTGGCGTCAACGAACAACTCTTGGGGAGGTGCGCGATGGATGACAACGGAGTTCGCAACACGCTCGATTCGTTGGTGGCTGGTGATCCTGATGTGATGGACCGCGACCAACTCGCCGGGTTCGTCACACAGTTGGGTCGGGTCCGCGGTTGGTGCGCGGCGGCTGAGGTTCGGGTTAGTCGCCGAACCCGTCAACTCGCCGCCGAAGGACACTCCGAATCGGCTGCCGCGCTGTTGAGTGACGCTGGTCGTTGTTCGTCGAAGGATGCACACAATGCGTCTGAGCGCGAGACGATTTGTGGGGTGATGCCCTCGTTCGAAGACGCCCTCGCCTCTGGCGGTATTTCTGCCGGGCATGTTGATGCTTTGGCTGCGGCGACCCGCAACCTGAACGATCAACTGTTGGCCGAGTTCATCGCCTGCGAAGCCGATCTGCTCACGGATGCCGGGAGCCAGCGGGTCGAAGTGTTCGAACGAGGGCATCACCCCACAAATCGTCTCGCGCTCAGACGCATTGTGTGCAT
>JANMTV010000384.1:0-3747 GCA_031390905.1 Ilumatobacteraceae bacterium
CGCTCAGACGTTCGATTGGTTCAGGGATCAGGGTTGGGATCGGCTCGATGGTCCACTGGTCGATCCGGTCTGGAAGGCGTCGTGGGACTTCAGGGCTGAAGCGCTGTTGGCAGAACGGATCCGTCGTGGCTGAACTGAGCGATGCCGAACTCTGGCGATGTGTCGAGACGACTGTGCGTGATGTGTTGTTGCCGGCGCTCGCCGACGACGCCGACTGGGCTCGGGCCGCAGCCGTCCAGTTGGTCGGTCTTGCTCGGTACTCACGCGGTCGCCCGCAACCGAGTGACAACCGCCAGAACGAACTGGCTGCGATCCTCGACTCACATGCCGACAACGAACTGATCGCTCGGCATTGGCGTGGCAACGATGCCTCCGCAACCGTGATGGACGTTGTCGGCCGAGTCCTTTCCGATGCCGTCGGGCTGACCAATTCGGACGCCGACGAAGTGCGACGCACGCTCCGGCAAACCGTGATCCGGCAACTCGATGACGAGCTGGCGATTACGGGCGAGCTGGTGAGCGCCTTTCGAGGGCAACTCGATGCGTGAAGCGCTTGCTACCTGGTTGGCCGAGCGGCGCGGGCAGCCCGGAACGATCGTCGAACTGCGCCGGATCGCCACAGGCAACTCGCGGGCGATGTGGTATGTCGGCCTCGACGATGGTTCGAGATATGTGACGCGGATCGAACAGGGTGGCGTGTTCGGTACATCGAGCGTCGACGAGTTCCGGTTCATGAAAGCGGCCGCAACGCTCGGATGTCCGGTCGCCCCGGTGCGATGGATGGAGCCGACAGGTGACGTGATCGGCCAACCGTTCTTCGTGATGGACTTCATCGACGGGACTGCCACCGGCCGCGACGATCGATCGATGAGCGAGGCTCTGGCGAGGGACTTCGTGCGCAGACTCGACGCCCTTCATCGCACCGACTGGGCGACACAGTTGGGTGGTGAACTCGGCTCTCAGGTGGGTTCCGGCTCGGACGCAACCGTCGCCCAGGTCGATCGGTGGCACGACGTCTATCGCACTGCGGCCGACGACAGCCTGCCGCTGTTGGAGGAGGGAGCAACGTGGCTGCGCCACAACGCTCCAACTGCCGAACGGGTGGGCATCGTCCACGGCGACCCCGGCCCAGGCAACATGGTGCACGACACCCAGCGGGTGGTTGCATTCACCGACTGGGAGTTCTCGCACATCGGCGACCCGGCGGAGGACTGGGCGTATCTCGTCACCATGCGTGGGGCAAAAACGATGCCACCAGACGCATGGCTGGCGTTGTTCAGGGAGATCGCGGGTATCGAATTGACCGCTCGTGACCTGCACTACTGGAGCGTCTTCAACTTTTTCAAAGGTGCGTGCGCCAACCTCACCTGCCGACGGGCGTTCACGACCATCAACCCGGCGCCGAACATGGCGATCATTGGCACCGCCTTGCACCAGACCTATATGCGTCGGGTTGCGGCGCTGATCGGAGACGCACCATGACGATCAGTGACGAGTCTGCGCTGGTGGCGTTGTCGCACGAGTACGCCGATGCCGTGCGTACCCGCGACGCCGACCGCTGGGCTGCTACCTGGGTTGCCGACGGGCGTTGGGTGCTCGGCCCTGGCCGCGATGTGGTCGGACGCGAGGCGGTCGTCGAGATGTGGCGGACGTCGATCGCCAAGTACTCGGTGGTGGTGCAGATGTACACGAGCAGCACCTTCGAGATCGACGGCGATGCTGCCACCGGCCGCTGCCAGTTCTTCGAGCTCAACCTCGTCGCCGACGGTTCCCGTCACGTGCTCGCCGGCCACTACGACGACACCTATCGACGAACGAGCCAAGGCTGGCGTTTCAGAAGCCGTCAACTCACGAAGTACTACGCAGGCCCACCCGACCTGACCGGCCTGTTCTCCACACCGGGCTGACGGTACAGCTACCCGGCGTTCTGCCACAGACCCATGAGGTTGCCCTCGCTGTCATTGAAGTACGCCGCAAACCCCATCTCGCCGACCGTCATCTTCTCGCCTGCTGCGGAGCCGCCGTGCATCTCGATGGCGACCAACGTGGCATCGATGTCGTCCACTTGCAACGTAATCACAGGAGCGATGGCGGGCTCCTGACGCTGCATCATTCCGCCACCGATGTAGCCGGGCTCGCTCGGCATGCCCTGGTCAGTTGACGGGCCAGTGGACACGATGTTGTAGCTCATCTCCGGCATCGGTTGGATCTGCCAATCGAACACATCGCGGTAGAAGCCGCGGGCGCGATCGGCGTCGTCGAAGGGGACCTCGAAATGCACGACTCGAGCGCTCATCGTTACCTCCGCAATTCCATTTGTTGGCGTGGTTCCATTTGTTGGCGATCGAATCATAGATGCCGCCGGCACGGGTCGACAACGGTCAAATGTCCGTTGGCGCGGATCCGCCGGGAGTTCATCTCAACTCCCCGATGGAACGTCCAACCCTTGTTAGACCCTGGTGCGGCTAGGGCCGGCGGGTGAGTTCTTGAACATGTTTTCGGCGTCGAAACCGATTCGTCCGGTCGGGACGATCTCGATCACGACGCGGCCAGGGGTCTGGAGGTGGGCCACGAAGGCGGCTTGGCGGTCGGTGCTCTCGGGTCGTGCGCGTGCGGCGAGGGCTGGGTAGAACCACGCCTTCACCTCATCGGAATCGTGCACGACTGCATTGCCTTTGTACGTGACCGCCTGGCTGACTCCGATCTCGGTGCCGAGGCTCGAGATTGCGATCGCCACCCGAGGCCGGGCCTCGACGGCGGCCACGCGCTTGCGCCTCCGCGTGCAGGTGACCCAGAAGCGATCGTCGTGCACGACGAAGTTCATGATCACGCCAACAGGGTCGCCGGTTGCCGTGGTCCACATGAACGTGCATTCGGTCTGAGCGTCGAGCAAGACACGCTCGCGCTCGTTGTCGAGAGCGAACGTCGACACGTCGTCGTAGGAATCGACGTAGTCGTCGGCCGGCACGGCTAACTCGGGTTCCATCGGATCGGCAGGTTGACTAGGCCGCGGAGCACGAACGAATCGTTACGAACCGGCGGGCCGGCGAGTTCGATATCGGTCATTCGGTCGAGCAGCGTGCGGAACACGATCAGCGTCGTGAGTCGAGCCAGCGGTGCCCCGATGCAGTAGTGAATACCCCATCCGAATGCGACATGTTTGCCGAGTTCGGAGCGTTCACGATCGAGCCGGAACTCGTCGGGTGCCTCGAACTGCTCGGGGTCACGGTTGGCGGATGCAAACAACACTTGGACCTTGCTGCCGACGGGGATCGTCGTGCCGTGCACGGTGCACTCGGTGGCGTTCGTGCGAAACAGACCGTGCACCGGCGAATCGAATCTGAGCGCCTCTTCGATTGCGATCGGGAGTAGATCAGGCTCGTCACGCAAACGCTGCATGATCTCGGGATGCTCGATCAGGCGGTACAGCATCAGACCGATCAAGCTGGTTGTCGTCTCGTGACCGGCGACGAGTAGTTGGTAACCGAGATAGCGGGTCTCCGCATCGGAGATCGTGCCGTCGCTCCGTGCCGCTGCCAACATGGTCAACACGTCGTCGGGAAGCGGGTTCCCAGCTGCCAGCGTCGCATCGCGCTCGTCGACTCCACGTTCGACGGAGTCCTCCAACGACGTTTTGGCGATTCGATATTGATCGAGATCACCGCCGGTCAAGGCGTTGACGGCGATCGTGCTCCATCGATGAAACTGGTCGCGTTCCTCGCCGTAGATACCAAGCAACTCGGCAAT
>JANMTV010000388.1:0-6398 GCA_031390905.1 Ilumatobacteraceae bacterium
CTCGCGAAGGCGTGCACCCAATTCGGCGGCGTATCGAGCGCTGTCGCGAAGCAGGTCGTCGGCCGACCCTTCTGCAGCCAACGCGTCTGCCGAGAACACCAAGGGCAGAATTGCGGCGTATCCGGAGTCAATTGTCGACAAGTCGACCTCGAAGAATGTCTCGGCTTGACCTTTGGATCCAACACCCACGCCATCGCGGCCCGGGTACAGGCGGATCTGGTCCTTGCGGAGAACGACCAACCACGGGAGTTCCTGGCGCGACGCGACAGCTAGCCCGAGCGCCACAGGCGACAATTGGAACCTTTGCGTCTTGGTGTCAAATTGCTCAGAATCGTCGAGCAGCACCGCAACGGCGCGCGGTGGATGTCCGTCGATGGAGAGGAGCAACGTTCCATTCGGGCCGTCCTGGCTCTTGAAACCAAGTGCCTCGATCAATGCCTTCTTGCGCAGTCCGAGCAAGGGGAGTGCCTGGTTCCGGAGCGCCTCCCAATCCGAGCGTTTGGGAACGTTGGTCGTGATGTGGTGCGTTGCGAACAATCCGCTATTGGTGAAGCCGGCCAGACCGCCCGAGGCACTCGCCTTGCGGAAGCCGGCGAAGCGTTCGGTTGCAGCGAGCACGTCTGGCTCTGAGAGCACTGACTGGAGCTGACGCTCGGCGTGTTCGACCGGGAGCTCGACGGGTTGTGCCAGCGGATCGGGACCGAACAGGTACGCCGTGCCGTCATGGATGACGGCCACCGCGAGCTGAATCTGGGTTCTACCTTTGCGCGCTGTGAAGAGGTCACGCAGCAGCTGTCGGGAGGGTGGTGACGACGCCGTCGCGAGAGCGACCTGGAAACCGCCGAGTCCGACTGGGTCGGGCCCGACGTAGATCTTCTCCAACGTCACGCCCACCGGCGAATCGACCTGACTCCAGCTAATGACCCTGTCAGCGGTCAGACGCACCACTGTTCTCCTCGCGTGTCAAGCCGGCCTCCGGCGTGGCGTCATTTGCGTGGCAACCCTAACGACCTGCGCAAGGACCGGACGCGACGGTGTTGACATCGACTACGAGTCGCGGAGTCCAAGTTCGGTCGCGAGGAGATCAAGTACTTCCTGCCACTGTTCGGGCTGGATAGTCGTCCGAACTTCCCTCGCCAGTTCGCTGGCGACGGAGCTGATGATCCGGTTCGGGCGACGGTGCGCCGAGCCTCTCTGCGGCATCTGCTCCTGATCGTGACCTGACCCGGCCGTAGCATCGGCGGTTGGCTCGACCTCGGCCGAGGGCGGCACCGCCGCGCTCGAATCGTCTAGCGCTACCTGTCACCTCTACCCCTGGACAGGAAGGACTAGGAAGGTCCTGACGGCTGAGCCGGGATCGTCGGCTTCGCCTCGTCGGAATCAACGACGTGTACGGCCTGCAGACCCCGAGCGGCGGCTCTGACCTGCATTCCGTAGTCCCGGGTCGCAACATGGACCGGCAACCCGCTGATCACCTTGAGCAGCTCTACTCGATCGAGGAATTCGCCGTCTGAGTTGGGGGCGGTCTTGTGCCCGGGCGGATCTGCAAAGAGTTGGAGCATGACCGAATCGCGCAGAGGTACCGGCGTGCCGGGCGCCGCGAGGTTGACGTTGGCGCGCAGGTATCGGAGGACCTTTCGCGCTCGGTCCGACGTGTCGTTACTCGACTTGTAGGAGAAGCGATCCAGTTCGTCGAGCACGACGTGCGGCAGGACCAGGGTTGCTTGCGCGGTCCCGACAAGCTTGTTCCAGCGAACGTCGGCGAGCCACTGGCCACGAACGAGTGTGTTTGTGTCCGGCGCCACGAGGACGGCGCTCTTCTTGAACTGTTGGGCTGCCGACTTCCACTCGACAGCGGCCTCTCGAAGTCGCCGTGTTTGCAGCTCCATCTCGGCGTTGGTCTGGTAGGTCGTCGCCGACGCCGTGGGATCCATAGACACCAGCGCCCAGAATCTCGGTGTGTGGATGCCGAAACCGTCGTCGGACAGATCGATGAACTCGTTGTACAGAAGTCGCTCCTGGTCGGCGACCTCGCGGATGTATGCGCCAACAAGCTCGGCGCTTCCGCCTGCAAACTTCGCTGGCACGTTCGCGAAAGCTGTGGCGACCGTCTCGAGCCGCGAGACGACAGCCTCCAAACTGGCCTGCGGCCGGGGCGTGAACCGTGATCCAATCATTGACACTCCTCCGCCCCTCCGCGGCTACAGGCCGCTTTCGGCTCGAAGCGGGCCTGCCGCAGCACGACACAACGAGTCTGGCTCAGTCCGGAGGATGACTGTGCGCATCGCGAGTGATGTGGGTCCGCATGGAGAACTGGCCCAGATGGGAGCATTGAGGGTGATGGTGCTCTCGATGACTGATGCCGCAGAACGCATTCTGCGCGAACACTCGTTGGGTGCCCCCATGCACTATCGCCGAATCACCGAGATGGCGATCGGGCATCGGCTGATCGCCCCGGGCGGGTTGACCCCGGAGGCGTCGTTGAACGCGGCGATCACCACTGAGATCAAGCGGCGCGCGTCGATCGACCGCGAGCAACGCTTCTCGGCACACGGCAGAGGCTTCTATGGACTCGCGTCTCCGACGGACCCGCTCGGCGGAGCCATCGATTCGAAGAACGCGGAGGTTCGATCGAGACTTCGTGCGTTGTTGGCCGAGCTCGATCCTCGATTGTTCGAGGGACTCATTGGTCAGCTCCTGGTTGCGCTCGGCTTCGAGGACGTCGTGGTGACGAAGTACTCCGGTGACGGAGGGATCGACCTGCGCGCCCGTCTGGCCGTTGGCGGAGTCACAGACGTTCGGACCGCGATCCAGGTGAAGCGTTGGGCGAACAACGTCAGCGGTCGCACCATCCGAGAACTGCGTGGTGGGCTGGGTCCTCACGAACGTGGGCTCGTGATCACGTTGTCCAACTTCACCAAGGACGCTCGGGCCGAAGCAGAGGCGACCGATCGCAGTCCGATCTCGTTGGTGAACGGCGACCGGTTGGTCGAGCTGTTGCTCGACAACGACATCGGAGTCAGCCGCCGACGTGTGACGATCCTCGAACTGGACGAAGGTTCGCTGCTCCCGAATGGAGATGCGACACCGGAGGACCCCGACCTGCCGCTGTCTGTTGCCGCGGCGAGGGCATCCACTCGGCTAGTACGCAGCGACAAAGCCCTGAGCGTGTGGCCTCTGCCCGGTGGCGGGCGAGTGTGGAAGCAGAGCCTCGACGCGATGCTCACCTTCGTTGCTCAGTCCGGGCCCACGATGCGCGATGGCATCGATTGGATGCTTCGTCGATTCGATCGCGTGAACAGTGAGAAGGTCGCTCGCGGCTATTGGCAGGTTCCACGCAGCTTCGGATTGCTAGAGACAGTCGGAGAGCGACTGGCACTGACACCCGATGGGTCCACATATCTTGCATCGAGTGGCCCCGATGTGCTTCTCGCTGTCATCCGCAAGTCCGTGGCGGGTTTTGACGAACTGCTCGCGGAGTTGGACCAACACGCCCTGTCGGCGGACGATGGATTGAGGATTCTAACGGAATCGCTCGGAGTCGAGTGGGAGTCTGACGCTCAAGTGAAGTTCCGGCTCGGCTGGCTGGAGAACCTCGGTGTAGCGAAGCAGCGGGCCGGCCGATGGGAACTGGTGCGGAACCGAGAAATCGAATGATCCCGGAGACCGACCTCGCCCGGGTCCGGCGGTGGCTCGAGGCACGGAACAGCAAGAGGCAGCCGCATGTCGTCGAACTGATCCGGTACGAGCTGGACGTCGACGACCGGGCAGTCACGATCCTCGAATGCCGGCCGCCGTGGAGCGAAGGCTTCGGGCCTGAGTGGACTCGGTTCCCGATTGCGCGTCTGCGCTACACGAAAACACGCCGGGAGTGGCAGATCTACTGGCGAGATAGCAACCTCAAGTTCCACGCGTACGAACTTGTCCAGCCGAGCGCCAACCTCGAAGCGTTGCTTGCCGAGATCGACGCCGACACGACCTGCATCTTCTGGGGTTGAGCCGACTCGTCGGAGCTTGCCAGCACTGCGACCTCAAGGTGAGACCATGCCGACGGGCGTCGCCCACTCCGGACTACCCGAAGAATTGAATCCCAGCGACAACTGAGAGCAGGGCTCCAAGACCTGAACACGTTGTGATCACTGCCGTGGTGACCACTCTCACGCGGGGGCTTTCCGACAATCGTCGCCGAACCAACGCTGCGGCGGTGACGCCGCCGGCCGCCGCGGCGACACTCCAGAGGCCCGCAGGAGGGAGGGCGGCCGGGGCCAATACGGCCAGGCTCGATGCGACCACCGCCGCCATGACGGCGAAGAGATCGTTGGTGACCTGGCTTCCGGTTCGCGGCAGTGGCCCCGAGGTTTGGACCTCACCCTCGTCTCGGCGCTTCACGTAGTCGTCGAGATACTTGAAGGCGGTCTGCACCTCGGCCGGTTCGACCTGCGCGGGGAGAGCTCTGACGTACTCGCGGAGGAGGTAACCCGGACAGAATGTCACTCCGTCGAGCCCGAGTATCTCTGGGAAATTCGTCCGAATGTCCGGGCCCCACATCACGACGAGCGGCTGCACCCTTCTCGTCTTCAACCGCAGTCGGGATGCGACATCGTGTGCGGAGTTGTGCGCAGTGCGAGCCATCGACTCGAGGTTCTGCATGCCGTTGCCCCAGTCGGAACGGAACTTCGTCTCGACGGCAAGGAAGCCGCCAGGTCCGAGGAGGACGTGATCGACGTCGGCGTTGACGAGCATCACGTGATTGACGACCGACCAGCCCTTGCGCAGCTTGCGTAGTTCGTCGGCCGTCCACTCCTCAGCGGTGATGCCTGAACGCTTGGGGGCGATGCCGCCTGTCTCGAGCATCATCGTGTAGACCCACCACGCGGCCGACGCCAGAAGCGCCCCGATGGCATACGGGGCCGCCGGTTGCCAGACGAACACGTTGATGAACCCCGCCATCACGATGGCAAGGGCGGCGACGAGAACGATCGGCATCCAGTGACGCCGTAGCCATCGGCGCTGCAGCGCTCGCACTTCGCGTCGAGAATGGGTACCGGCTCGCCGATCGCTCGCAAGTTGGGCCCGCCGATGCCTGTCGCGAAGACGCACGGGGATCGCGGTCTCCATTGTTTTGGCCATCGCTGCGTCCTCGGTCCCGTTGGGAAGTCATGTCATCTATCGGCGCAACTGCTTTCGATCGTGAGCACCAACCAACCTTCGCTCCCGCGAGCCTCGGCATCATCTGCCTGCGCGACGAATCGCTCGTAGACGCGAGCAAGGCACGCGCGCCCGGCAGTCCTCCCCGCCGAGTTGTCGAAGAACTCGTGTCTGCCCTCGAGGTTCTCAGGCTCGATGCAGCGCCCCGAGCGCGGCGTCCACTTCTCGGCGATGGCGTTCATCGCATGCTGCCCACCGCCGCTCGTCATCGTCGAGTTCGGCGAGGAACTGGAATCGCGTGCGAACGCGCGCTTCCCACGCAGTGATGTCGACGGGCCGGGTGAGCACGCCGATCGAGTCTGGTTGGTAGTCGCGTTCGCGTCGGTGGTGGAGCACTTCGTCGGGGTCGGCGGGCTTGGTTCCTCGTCCGTCATCGACGACATCGCCCCACACCTTCAGCACCCACAGCCGTCGCACCAGGGGCTCGTCGATGGTTCGGTTGGCGAACTGGTGGAGGTCGTACAGGTCTCGGCCGAGCGCTACTCGTCGGTAGCGAGCGAGCTTCTCGGCGCAGGCCTCAGCCTCGGCCACAACTGGAAGTACCGGCAGGGTCAAGCCGTACTGCTTGTGGATCGGTAGCGGGATGAACGCCAAGGCGTCGGTTGGTAGCGCAAGCGGACGTCGGGCGAACTCGACGCTTGCGGCGATGTCTGGTGTGCCGAGATCCGGATGATTGACCCGAAGGCTCCAGTGGCGGCCGTCGCCGCGAGTGGAATCAAGTCTGTACTCGAAGCCGGCGACGCGGGCGCCGTCGATGACATCACAGACCTGCAGGACGGTGTCGTCGTTAGGTGCAGCGAAGTCGAGGTCGGTGGAGAAGCGTCCATCGTTGCCGAGGCGACACTTGCGCAAGCTCGTGCCTCCCTTGAACGCGAGTTGCCCGTCGGTGAACATGCCTGCTTCGTCGAGCAGGTACAGCAGGTGGTCTTGGGCGACGTCGAGTAGCGCGGCGTCGTATGCGTCTGCGCGTCCGAGGGCGTGTCGGGTGACGAGTGATCGAGTCAGGCCCGCCACGGGCTATGCCTTTCCGAGAACGAGCTGCAACGGAGCAATCAGGCGATCCAGAAGGTGATAGTCGGCCATCCAAACGCCGGGGTCGCCATGGTCGATTCCGGCGTGCTCGAACTTCACCTTGGGCAGCGGCCGCCGTGGCCTCTGGTCGAGAAGTTGCAGCTCGTTCTCGGAAAGGC
>JANMTV010000394.1:0-8848 GCA_031390905.1 Ilumatobacteraceae bacterium
CCCTAGCCCACACGCCACGTTTATGCAATAATATCAAACTTTTACGTACAAAATCGTGGCACGAGAGCACGTTTATGCACAACACTACGTGCCTCAAGATCCCGGCACCGTCGCTGCGTTTGGCAAACGGGCCGAGGTTACGGCATTCGCAGGCGCGATCGCGCCGATCGTCAGTCGCGCAGCGTCGATGTGCTGGCGCCGACATCGACAAGCAGCCCAATCTCCAGTTGCGTCCAGACTTGGTTGCGGTCACGACGGATCACCCGCGCTCGGCACGGCGGTTCATCGTCGTCGCCGACGAGTAGCCAATCGCCGGGGTGAGGATCGAATGTCGGATCGTCGGCACGTGGGCCGTGGCTGATCCATGTCTCGACGACGAGATCAGCACCGACGCTCGTCGCGTCGTACCACAGGTCGTACCGGGACGTTTCCACCGTCTTCAACCTATCCCTCGTCGTCCGTCAGCCCCAGAAGATGCAAGTTGGGTCGGCGTCGATCTCGTCGAGGAGGTCACTGACATACCTGGTCGCAGCGCAATCCGGATACCGGTGAAAGCGGTCGTTGCGATCAACCCAAAAGAGCGTCCACTCGGTTCGCATCTTCACGTACGACAATCGTGCGATCGGAGCCCGCGTCCATTCCGCTCCGGTCAGATCGTCCCATGGTGGCCGACATTCGAAGATCGTCAAAGCTCGCGGCGTTTCGTCGACCTCCACCCGCATCTCAAGCCGGTATTCGACAGGAGTGCGATCGGTTGCCCACTTCCGAACCCGATCGGCGTCAAGTTCAGGCACCATCGATTCCGCCCAACCCGAACAGCGCGGCGCACATCACAGACGACATCGCCATGCAGCAACAATATTCGCAGCGACCACTGGCCTATCACCCGGTCAGAACGCATTTCGTGTAACCGCCGTTCCGTCCGCATTGGACGCGCTGTGGCGATGTGTTCGAAACACGAGCATCGCTACAGATATCCATCAAATACGTAACAACTGCTTCATTTATGAGCTGAATCCGGTATGATTGCTGTTGTGGACTTTGTACATCCCGTGCAAGCGGTGATCCCAGGCGCTCAGGGCCGAATGCTCGCCGTCCTCGTCGAAACCACCGCTGAACTCAACCTCCGCACCCTCGCCCGCCTCGCCGGCGTCAGTGTCGCTCAGGCATCGCGCGTCATCCCCGACCTCGTCGACCTCGGTCTCGTCGAACGCCGCGAGGTCCCACCGTCTTCACAGTTCCGGCTGAATCGATCGAACGTTGCAGTACAAGCGATCGTCGATCTCGCACGATCACGCCACACGGCCTTGAACCGGATCGGAGCCGCCGCCCGGGCGCAACCGATACCACCCGTCAGTGTCATCATCTTCGGGTCGTTCGCCCGAGGTGAAGCCGGCGTCGACAGCGACATCGACGCCGTCGTCATCCGCCCACACGACATCGCCGACGATGACGACGCGTGGGGAACCTCGATCGAGAACTGGCGTACTGAGGTGCGGGCGATCACCGGCAATCGCGTCGAAATCCTCGAGATCGATCACATGGTCGCGGTGTCTCGCCTGGCCAGCACAGCGCAGCTGTGGCGCGACATCGCCCGCCACGGCATCACCGTCCACGGTCTGACCATCGCCGAGCTTCTCGAGCCGGTCCATGCCTAAATCGATGCGCACCAAGCCGGCGTCGAGCGCGCAGGTGCGGTCGTATGCGGGAAAGGCCGAGGAGTATGCCGATGCCGCCGCCAGCGAGGTCGATGCCGGCCGCTACATCGCGGCGACCAGCCTGGCGATTCACGCCGGGATCAACGCAGCCGACGCGGTCTGCGGTGCCCGACTCGGTGAGCGAGCCGCCGGCGAGGATCACGATCAGGTCCTCACGCTGCTCCGCCAAGCCGGTGCCGATGGAACCAAGCTCGAGAAGGAGCTTCGTCGGCTACTACCACTCAAAACGAAAACAGAGTACGAGCCCGACGATGTCGCCCCCGAAGTCGCCACCAAAGCCGTCGAGCGCGCGCAGCGGTGCGTCGCCATCGCCCGCTCGGTGGCGGCTGGCTTGCAATAGCGGCTACCTTGTCTGGATCGCCCTCCACACCACCGTTCTCATCACGGGAGTCCTCGCCCTCCGCGGCGCACGCCGCCGCGACGAGACAAGCCCGCAGCCCGTCCCGGCTGCCACGACCGCCTGACCTCACCGACCACCGACTACCTACGAGGAGTGACCATGCCCAAGTACGTCATCGAACGAGACCCGCCCGGCGCCGGCGCCCTCAACCACGGCGAACGCGCCATCAATGAGAAGCGCAACGGCGTCCTCGCCGACCGCGGCCCCGACTACGTTGTCCCTCGACAAGGAGGCCGTGACAATGCCTGATTTTCCCGCCATTGGTCACGTCGCCCTGACCGTCACGGACCTCGACGTCAGCCGGCCCTGGTACGAGGCGCTTATCGGAGCCCAGCCCGTGCTCGACAAGGACGAGGGGCCTTTCCACCACGTCGTTTGGTCGGTGGGCGGCACGCTGCTCGGCATCCATCAATTCCCAGATCCCTCGGCCGAAGGTGAGTTCAACGAACGGCGGATCGGCCTTGACCACGTAGCGTTTGGGTGCGCCAACCGAGCGGAACTGGAGCAGTGGGAAGGCAAACTCGACGATCTGGGCGTCCCGCACGGCGAGATCGTCGACGCGTACTACGGGTCGGGCCTCTCGTTCCGCGACCCCGACAACAACGCGCTCGAGTTCTTCGCGCCACCCGGCTGAAGCGACCGACAACCGACCGGCTCAGACGCCTCACCCAACCCCTGGCGCACCCAATCGGCGACATAGGCGCGCGTCCCAAAATGACGGGTAGCAGGTCACACTGCGCCGGTGCCCCATGCCAACTCCGGCGTTCGCTTGGACCGTGAGCGTCAGCGGCAACGCCGAACTTCCGAAGCGGTTGCCGCTGCTATCGACACGAGCGATCCTTGGACCATGAGCCGCCCCCGGGCGACGCTGGACGATACCGTCCGGGGTGGTCGTGCTCACCCCTCGCTTCACAACAGGCCGGCCGGAACTTCGTTCGCCCTTCTCGCTCGACCCGCTCACACAACCAGCGCGCGACGACGAAACTTAGGGGGTTCGCGTTGTCAAACTTGCTGGGAAACTCAATCACGTTTCCGTCGCGACCGACACTGGGGTCAGCAGCTGCCCTGGAGCGATTCGATCCACTTGGTGATCAGGTCCACGCCTTCGGTGTGGGACAGCGAGCGGCCGAGTTCGGGCATCATCGCACCGGGGTCGGTGGTCTCCATGCGGTAGATCAGGATCGACTCCTCCGGTTTGCCGGGGTAGATGTCGACCAGTCGACCACCGGTACCGCTGCCGGCTGCAACCGGTGGTTTGCACACGCCGAACGACGTGCCGATCTCTGTCGATCGGTCGAGGAAGAGACCGGATGTGTCGGCGGCGCCGACCGGGTTGTGACAGTGAGCGCAGTTGACGTCGAGGTACGCCCGCGCCCGGTTCTCGAGCGGTGCCGCGTCGTTGTCCCACACCGCAGCTGTCGGGATCTCGTCCGCGGCCGGGGCACCGCTCAACAATCCGCGTGCCTGCCATTGATCGAGTTGTGACGCGACGCCGTCGCCGAGATCGACGTCGGTGTTGAGGTGTCTCGCCTGCAACCCGATCGTCTCGATCGCTCCGGTCGAGTGATTCGTTGCGTGGCAGCTTGCGCACTGGTTGACGTCGGGCACGACGTAGGTGAGCGGAACTTCCGCGTCGTCATCGACGAGCGCGAGTCGCAGGATCGCGCCCGTTCGTTGCAACGTCGCCTCGGTCTCCTCCTCGTTCCAGACATAGGGCAACCCGTGCCAGCCGTCCTCGCGACGCACGAGCACTCTGGTCTCGACCAGTCGTACCTCGTCCAGGGCGATCGGCACGACGTCTGACGTCGGGTCGGCTCTAATGACCTTGCCGTCCGAAGGGTCACCGTCGGCGGGTTCCGGATAGTAGAAGGTCTTCGTCACCACGGTGCCCACCGGGAAGTCGAACGACCCCTCAGGATCGTAGGCGGCCGCACCCGCCCCCTCCGGGATCCAGACCGTCCGCAACTTGTGGGCGTAGTCGGAGAACAGCGGCGAGTTCAGGGTGTACGGCGTGACCCCGTCGGCCAGCACGAGTCGGCCCTCGCGAGTTTCGAGTTGGTTCCACGCGCTGAGTTGATCGGGGTTGTCGGCCGGCGGGACGAGCGCCGAACCTGTCGTCGTACCAGAGTTCGGTGCGGTGGGAGGTTCGGCGTTCGGATTGTCGGGTTCGTCCCACTTTCCCGAGCAGCTGGCAATGAGGTACAAGAGGGCCATCAAGGCGACGAACGATGCCCACGACGCCCGGGTGAGCGCGTTTTCGGACATCTACGCCCCGTCGAGTTCGACCGGTTCGAGTAGATCGAGCGTGCAATCGAAGTCGTCGACACCGATGGTCGGCGCGGCGAACCCGTTTGCAGCGTCGGCGTTCAACACCACGGCGTCCGCCTCCTGTACGCAGAGGCGGTCCTCGGGCCGCGGTGCACCGTCGACCAGCTTGGCTTGGTCGACGACACCGTCCCACACGATGTCGGGCAGCGCGCCACCGTCGGGGAACACGATCGCATGTAGCGCGGCCAGAATCGCATCGGGCTGGTCGCCACCGCCCGCGAACTCGTTGTCGTGGATGTAGATACCCTCGGGATACCCGTCGAACAGCGGATCATCCTCACCGCTGATGTCGACCGTGAAACTGCTGGTCACCGCGACGTTCGCCGATCGATTGTCGGCGATCCTGTTGCCGAAGATTTCCACCAGGTCGTTCGCCATAACCAGGGCGCCGGTACCGGCCAGCACGACCGAGACGACGGTGCCAGGGGCGGCGAAGTTCGCCGTGTTGTTGGCGAAGATCTCGTTGTCGAAGACGCGCGTGCCTGAGCCGCGTTGGCTGAGCCCCGGCAGGTTGAAGACCAGGATGCCGCCGGTGTTGTTGGTCACCACGTTCCCGTACACGTCGGCGCCGACGGAGTTCTCGATCTCGATGCCGGCGACGTTGAACTCCGCGCGGTTGTTACGAATGATGACGTTGTACGACTGCCCGACGTAGATGCCGGCGTCCGAGGCACCGATCGCCACCGAGTCCTCGATCAGGACGTTCGTCGTTTGAACCGGGTAGATCCCGTATGCACCGTTGTCGGTGGAGTAGCCGGCCGTCCACTCGGTGCGGACGCCGCGGATGGTGATGTTCTCACCCTCGTTGATCTTGAGTGCGTCGCCGACGGTGTCCTCGATGGCGAGGTGCTCGATCGTGAAGTCCGACGCGGAGACGAGCAGTCCTTCCGCGCCGACGACCTGATCGGCGAACGACAGGATCGTCTCGTCGATACCGGCGCCACGGATCGTGACACCATCGACGTCGAGCGACAGCGACCGATCGAAGGAGAACGTGCCCGCAGGAATCTCGATCACGTCCCCCGGCTGGGCATCGAGCAAGAGTTCCTGCAATGTGGTCTCGTCGAACGACACCACCGCTTCGGTCGTCGGTGCGGTCGACGGTGCGGTCTCGGGAGCTGTCTCCGGCTCGCCGGTCGTCGGTGCGGTCTCCGGCTCGCCGGTCGTCTCCTCGGGGACCGTGGACTCGGCAGACGTTGTTGGTGACGCCACCGGAACTTCGTCACCAGCGCACGAAGCGACGACCAGGGCGCTGGATGCCAGCAGGGCACCGATCCTCCGCATCCGATCAGTGTGGCCAACCCACAGAATCTCGCGCGAGACGTTGGTGGTTGGGGCGTCGCGGCCAGGTTCACGTGAGACGGAATGCGATCAACAAGGACGGCGATCCCCTTGACGATGTCGCGGTCGTCGACCGCATGAAAGTCGTCGAGCACCAACCATACATCGTCGGTCGACGCGACAACCAAGGGCGGTGTCTCAGCCGACGCGTGAGCCCGTATAGCTCGATCGCGCCCCACGGCGCCACGAGAAGTGACGGGTCGCCGATGGCCATCAGTCGATCGAGCGACCCGTGATGGCCGACTCGACAAGATTGCTCTTCGGAAGGCTCGTTCCTGCCCGCACCGCATCGATCCAGGCGTCCGTCGTGGCGACGGCCGCCCAGCTGGAGTTGAGCGGGGTCATCAGCGTCTCGTGGACCTGGGCTGCCGACGCGAACCGGCGTCGTTCGACAGCGGGATGGCCCGGTCGCATCCGACAGCACCTCCACGGTGAGGCCGAAAGGCTCCGCCGAAGCCGCAGATGCTAGGACGCAGTTGTTCGTCATGTAGCCGGTCAGGGTGATCGTTTCGACGTTCTCGCCCCGTAGCCACTCGAGCAGACCTGTGCCCTCGAAGACGCTGGCGAAATGCTTGGAGATCCGCTTCGACGCAGCATCGCGAGGCGCCTACCCGAGGCCGACGTCCGGGTCCGCGCTCGAGGCACACATGATCCGAGAGCTCAATCGCCCGACCGGCGCAGACATCGCGACGTCGACCGGGACCGCCGCGCCCATCGATCGCTATCCATCGTGCGACTTGGCGATCACGGTCGCGTACAGAACCGCTTGAGATACTGTGATCAAAGGCGTACGCTGGAATTTCTCGGGCGAAAGGGGGCTGCCAATGAGTTGGGAGTTGCACGGTTTTTACGTTGAGAACTGCAACTGCGACGCGGTTTGTCCGTGCACGTGGTCGAACCTGTCGCGGGCGGCGACGTATGACGACTGTCGCGCGACCCTCGGGTTCCGCATCGAGCGCGGTCACGTCGACGACGTCGATATGTCAGGACGGACATTGGTGCTCTCGTTGGTGTCGCCCAAGCTGATGATCGAGGGCAACTGGCGTGCCGGCTTGGTCTTCGACGCCGATGCGAGCGATGACCAGATGGAACGTTTGACCAGCGTCTTCACCGGAGCGCTGGGCGGTCCGATGGCAGGGCTGGCGCCGTTGATCGGCGAGTTTCTCGGGGCCGAGCGAGCCGACATCGATCTCGAGTCGAACAGCGACGGGTGGACGTTGACGGTCGGGGGCGACACCAATCTTGCGGGTTCGGTGGTGCTCGGACCCGAGGCCGACGCGCCGGTCACGATGACAGGCATCACCGCCCACCCCGCCGGACCGACGCTGACGATCACGCCATCACCTGAGGTGCGCTCGTCGTTGTTCGGAATCGAGTTCTCAGGCGACTCGCGAAGCGGGTTCACCGCGCCGTTCACCTGGGCCGCTTGACCCGATGACGACCGCCGTCGGCGCTCACGAGCGCCACAAGGCGGCGAACTCGACCGTCGCCTTGCTTGTACTCGCGGGCGTGGCGTGGATCTCCACGATCGTGTGGATCACTGCGCTCGACATGTCGCTCGGGGCGGGGACGATGGGCCTCAGCCCCGTCGAGTTCATCGTGATGTGGACGCTGATGATGGCGGCGATGATGTTGCCCGCGATTTCCCCCCTCGTGTCGCTCTACGCAAGGTCGGTGCGCAGCGCTCGCGGCGCCCTGACGGCGTTCGGCGGCGGCTACATCCTGATCTGGGCCTCCACCGGAGTAGTCGCGTACGGCCTGACGTGGCTGTTCGGCCGGTTGGCGGACGACCGGCCTGGAGCCGCCCACACCGTCGCCGTCGGCGCCTTCGTCGTGTGCGGCGTCTACCAACTGACGCCGATCAAGCGATGGTGTCTCCGGCACTGCCGCAGCCCGATCTCGCACCTCTTGCACTACGCGTCGTACCGCGGGAAGACACGACATCTCCGCGCCGGCACCCATCATGGCCTGCTGTGCGTGGGGTGCTGCTGGGCGATGATGCTTGCCCTACTCGCCGTTGGGACGATGAACGTGCCGGCAATGGTGATGTTGGCGGTTCTGATCACGCTCGAGAAGCAATGGCGCCACGGGGAGGCGCTCGCCAGGATCATCGGCGTCGCGGCACTGGTGTACGCGCTCGCGATCGCCTTCGACGCCGACCTCGCACCGGGATTGATCGACAACGGCGACCTGACGCCGATGGACATGGACGACCCGATGACGGCCGATTTTGGGTAGATGCATCGACGAACGGACAGGCCGGCCGGAACTTCGTTCGCCCTTCTGCTCGACCCGCTCACACAACCAGCGCGCGACAACGGAACTTACAAGGCCGCGTCGTCAAAACTGGCTGGGAAATCAATCACCTTTCCGTCGCGACCGACACTGGGTCAGCAGCTGCCCTGGAGCGATTCGATCCACTCGAGATCGTACCGCTGCATCGCCATTGTGCAGAGCGTTGCGGCGGGCGAGGTAGTCGTCGAAGCCGAACTGTTGTCGAGGCGGGTGCCGAGGCGGGCGAGTTGCGCTTGCTCGCGTTGACGATCGCGATCGTCCGTGCCGCGGCGACAAGCTCGTCGAGTCGCGCAGCGGGGAGGATGATCACGCCGTCGTAATCGCCGACGAGCACGTCGTGGAGGGTCACCTCCACGACGTGAGCCGGCATCGGTGCAGCGCGTCAGTTGGACCGCGTTCCCATTCGAGTGGTCCTGTCGGGGACGCGCCGAGGGAGATCACCGGCATACCGATCTCACGGGGGCAGCTACCACTCGCTGTGCGGCCGCGGTGTCGAGTGGATCAACACCCCGCTCGTGTTCCTCCGCGACCACTCGGTGCGCGCTCAGCATGGGTTCCACCCCAACGATCTCGGTTACCTGGCGACGACTGAGGCAGTCGCCGGGCGGGTCGAGGCCGAGCTCGGAGCCCAGCCCCAGCATGACGATGTAGCGCAAAGGCGCGCCCGCCCAATTCCTGTTGACGACCGCATCTACGGCGACCCCGATCTTCCCGTCACGCCCGACAGGGCCGTGCTCGACGTCTACGGCACCATCGTCGACTCTGC